>CAMBMH010000232.1 GCA_945868575.1 Singulisphaera sp. GP187
CTCCCGTTACGGCAACAACTTCACCTGCTTTTTTAAGAAGATGAACCATCCTGAGCTTGTCCAGTGGTCGGGCCCGACTTAGGACACGCAAATGCCTCGCCGCCTCCAGTGCCTTGATATCATCCAAGGCTGCGAAATCGGGACCGCTCATGGAGGTTTGTGGGGTTGAGGGACCTTCGGCAATCCCTGCGTCCTGTGCAATTTTCCAGGCGGTCAATCCTGTATCTCCGGTTATCACCTTGATTTCAATTCCAGCCCTTCTGCATGCGGACACCGCTTCCCGGACATCCGTCCGAAGGGGATCCTCAACGGCAAACCAACCTAGCCAGGTCAAACCCTTAACATCCTCGAAGTTGATAACCTCTTCATTTTCCAAAGTACGGGCAGCCAAAGCGATTGTCCGTTGTCCCATCTTCTGCGCCTGGAGGAGACCGTTTTGAATCATTTCCGCATCAGTCGCGCCTAGAGGTATCCTTCCTTTTGTTGATTGGATATGAGTGCAAAAGGACAAAATGATTTCGGGTGCTCCTTTTACATGAAGAATTGGAAAGCCATCTCCATCGGAAACAGCAGTAGCCATCCATTTGAGATCCGCTTTAAAAGGGGAACGCCATAGAATTGGGCTTCCAGCCCGTAGTGAAAGATATTCCCCTCCTTTTGCATCCGTTTCTGCAATTCCTTGCCCCAACCCTTCACTCCAAAGAAGAAGTGCACCTTCCGTAGGATTTCCAAGAGGGCGAATACTTCCATTTTCCGATGTTAGCTGAGCGGTGGAATTGACTGCGATACCTTCATTTAGCAAGTCCCTGCATTCGGTTGAATCAGAGGCTGCATGGGCTCCAACCACGCGCATCTGATTCAATGTAAGGGTTCCGGTTTTGTCCGTGCATATAACAGTAACTGCGCCCATGGTTTCACATGCGTTTAACCTACGAACCAGATTGTTTTGCTGGGTCATTTTTCGCATGGAGTACGCCAAACTCAGGGTAACACTCATCGCCAAACCTTCCGGCACAGCCACAACGATTACCACGACTGCAATCATAAATGCATCCAAAATAACTTTCGAATGCTCTGTGTACAGCCATAAATTAGAGCTTTCCTTGTTCAAAAAAATGTTGAGAATTGCCACAGCACCGAGGGAGGCTCCCCCAATCAAAAGACCCCAAAAAACTGCTCGCAGCCAGGGAGAAGCCCCTTCCTTTTCAAGCCATTTCGGGGGACTAACCGGGAACAATAGAAATCCCATGCCATCCAGTACAATTGGAAGCCAAATGGGCATTAATGCAATCCCGGCACCCAATCCAAACGCGGTGAATACCCCCCATTGAATCCCTGTAAGGGAAAGATTTCCCGTTGTTACGCCTCGAAATAACAGCGCAGCGAATAACACGCTGGCGACTCCAAAACCAACAACGCCAATGAGTTTACTTAATTTTTCCAATTGCTGATTGAGTGGAGAATGTTCCCCATCAGAATCTCCCGCCGCCCGAGCGGTTTTTGCAAGTTCCGTTTTATCCCCGACTTCGGTAATTCCGACAATACCGCTCCCTTCACTGACAATACAGCCCCTGTAAACCCGGTCAGGCGGAAATGCCGTTTCCTCGGTCAAAGGCGAAAGGGTTTTCCTGGACGGAACCGATTCGCCGGTCAACTTGGATTCATCCACAATCAAAACTGATTCCTGAAGAAGAATCCCATCCGCGGGAATTTCTTCACCGGCATCCAAAAGAACCACATCACCAACCACAATTTGACTTCGAGCCACCGAGCAAACCGCACGGTTTCGAATCACCTTGACCGGGACCTCCTCATGAACCTGATTAAGGATATCGAATTCCCTGTTGGCACGGAATTCGTTGACAAAAGCCAGGGTTGTGGCCAGTAAAATGGCGGCGATGATAGCCAATCCTTCGACGATCCCACCATGAAATATTCCAATTCCAATTTGAATCCCGGCGGCAATCATCAAGATTCGAATAACAGGATCTTCGAATTTGGAAAACCATTGCTTCCACCAGGGATCCCGATCCGGAGGGGTGAGCAAGTTTTTCCCATTCAGGGAACGACTTTCTTCGACTTCTAAGGAATTCAAACCGGAAAAAGGAACATGGGACATGAACTATCCTTCAATTGAAACCGGTTTTTCTTTGCCGACACCTAGGGGCGCAAAGAATTTCCAACGGGTGAGTCTCATTGCAGATCGTCATTTTACTGGTTTTCATCGAATGCCAAAACCAGAGGACTTGGTGTTCGGGACGCAAATTTTCGTGTGTTATGGTTTCGAAGGCTTACAAAAGGCCTTAGATTGATTATTTAGGATGGCTAAAACCGTTGGTGTATGTTACGATTCAGAATCTGTGGCAGACTCGTCACTGATTTCCTCATAGGCTCTTCCCAAACCCTCCGAGCCTGTTGCAAGTATTTTCCTCCAAGCCTCTTGGGGACTTCATGAACTCTAAAAATTCATTTGACCCTGGATTTTCAACCTTGGCAACTAACTCCACCATGGGGCTACCACCCAAATCCCAGTATCGAAATTCCTTTTCACGGCGGGGTTTTTTGCAAATGGGGGCCTTGGGTCTGGGTGGGATTAGCCTTCCAAGGATCCTCGAGGCGGAAACAAAAACCGGTATTCGTACTTCGCATAAATCCGTTATCCTGATTTACCTCGTAGGTGGGCCGCCTCACCAGGATATGTTTGACCTGAAACCCAATGCCCCAAAGGAAATTGCAGGACCTTGGAAACCCATTTCCACCAAAGTTCCGGGGATCCAGATTTGTGAAGCATTTCCACGCCTTGCCGAAATGATGGACAAATTTACCATCATTCGTTCTTTGGTAGGCAACCAGGTCGACCATGACGCTTCACAGGTATTTCATGGCCATCATCCCCAAAAATTGAAAGCAGAAGGTGGTTGGCCCCAGTTTGGATCAACCATTAGCAAAATTCAGGGGCCTGCCGTTGAGGGCATGTTACCATTTATCAGCCTTTGCTATCAATGTACACATGGTCCTTATAATGAACCTGGCCCAGGGTTCCTGGGCCCCTCGCTTGCACCATTTCGTCCAATGGGCCCTTCCCGCCAAGACATGATCCTTCGCTCGGAAAGATCCGGTACTTTGGCAGATCGCAAAGCACTACTTCAGAGTTTTGATCATTTCCGCCGGGAGGTCGATGCATCGGGATCCGCGGAAGGAATGGATACCTTTAATCAACAGG
The DNA here is from genome assembly GCA_945868575.1 of Singulisphaera sp. GP187. GTDB lineage: Bacteria > Planctomycetota > Planctomycetia > Gemmatales > Gemmataceae > SYLG01. The sequence continues at coordinate 3,224 of CAMBMH010000232.1, forward strand.
CTTTTGGCCTACTAACCTCGTCGCGTCTAGCGCAGGCCTTGGATATTACCCAGGAATCGTCAAAGACCATTGCGCGCTATGGAATGGGTGACCCAAAAATACATATTGATGAAAACGGTGCCCCCCGTGTTCCCCAAAGCATGCTTATGGCAAGGCGCCTCATTGAGGCTGGGGTTCGGGTGGTTACACTGAATTACAGCAAATGGGATTGGCATGGCGGGGATAATAACTCCATCTTCAAACGGGAAGCGGAAGATTTTCCCGTTTTTGATCAATGTCTCAGTGCCCTGGTTGAAGACCTTCACATTCGTGGAATGGCGGATGACTGTTCCGTGGTGGTAATGGGGGAATTTGGTCGCACCCCAAAAATCAACGGGCAGGTGGGAAGGGACCATTGGCCGGCCGTGAATTTCGCTCTTTTGGCAGGAGGTGGAATGAAAACGGGACAAGTTATTGGTTCAACGGACAAAATCGCTGGAGAAGCCACCAGCAGACCGGTCACTTATGGCGAGATCTATTCCACGCTTTACCACAATATGGGTGTGAATCCAAATAGTATTGTCATTCAGGATCTTCAGGGGAGGCCTCAATATCTTGTTGAGGATCAGGCAAAACCCATAAGCGAATTGGTGTAAAACCCATGGGGAAGGTGCAATCCAGGCGCGGCTTTCTTGGTCGAACTTCACTTGGACTGGGTGGCATGGCCATGGCCGATATATTTCGGTTAAGGGCTCAATACCACTCTCAAAATAGGGTTAAAAAGTCCCCGCGCGCGGTGATTATGGTTTGCTTGGCAGGTGGGCCAAGCCATTTGGATATGTATGATTTGAAACCCGGCGCTCCATCCGAAATTCGTGGCGAATTCCAACCCATAAATACAAGAATTCCGGGCTTCGATATCTGCGAACTCATGCCATTGCAGGCAACCATTACCGACAAGTTGGCATTAATCCGAAGTCTTCAGTTCGTCGAGCCCATGCAACATGAGTTAGAAGAAGTATATACTGGATTTCCTATATCCCAAAAACGCCCCTCCTTTGGTTCAATCATTAGCCGCTTCCAACCGGCTGAGGCAAAACTCCCGTCATATGTTAGCCTTGATTATGCCGAACGGACCACCGGCTACGAAAGCCCCCAATATTTGGGCGCAAGCCATGCTCCTTTGCAGGTTTCCGGGACATCCGGTGTCCGAAATCTAAGTCTTCCATGGTATATGAAGCTTGACCGATTCATCGATCGCAGGAATCTTGTACGGAATTTTGATTCTTTTCGCAAGGAAACCGATCTCGAAAACCAGGGATTAAACCTGGATGCTTTTCAAACCCGTGCAGCCGAAATCATCACTTCAAAAAAAGCCAGGGATGCCTTTGATATTTCCCGTGAGCCTGAAAAAGTGATCGCAAAATATGGAGGAAAAGACGATAAATATATTTATGTTGGTCAAAAAGCGGATTCCGTTTGGGAGAGCCACAAATTCCTTATTGCCCGCAGGTTGGTTGAAGCCGGAGTTCCCGTGGTGACACTAAGAATTGCCAGTTGGGATCATCATGGAAATGTGGTTTCCGGGGCTGGTGGAACCATTTTTCAAAGTTTGAAATCAGCGCTTCCGCTCCTTGATCGTTCCATTCATGCCCTGGTTAGCGATTTGCATGAAAGAGGTCTGAACGAGGAGGTCTTGGTTGTGGTCTGGGGTGAGTTTGGGAGGACCCCAAAAATCGTTCAAAATGGAAGGGACCATTGGCCGGATGCCAGTTTTGCCTTGTTGGCGGGAGCGGTGAAAGGTGGTCAGGTCATTGGGGAAACAGATAGCAAAGGAGAACGACCCAAAAACCGACCACTAAGTCCCCAAAATGTCCTGGCAACCGTTTATCAAAGTTTGGGCATTGATCCAAAAACGGTGGTTAACGATTTTGTTGGTCGCCCAACCTCCATTTTGGACAAGACTGAACCAATACACGAGTTGCTAGTTTAAGGAAACCTTCATTGGATTTCCTGTTGAAGGCAGAATTCGACCAACATGTTTCGAGGAAATTGGGTGAGATGGTCGTTTATTGAAAAAAATAAAAGTACCCGTTCACGGTAAGTTCCGGGGATTTCATTGACTTGACTGGTAGGAATAAGCGATACCAGCTGGTATGAAACCACCTGATCTATCGACCATTCCGGAAAAGGATTTCGAAGTCCTTCCCCAGTGGGCCAAAGACTATTTAGTCGTCCCTGAAAAACCTTCCCAACCGAAATTTGTTCGGGACGGCGTCATGCTATCCTGATTTGCGTTGGAAAGAGTGACCTGAGGGAATCCCCAATTCTGTTTGCACTGCTCCCAATGGGACTCTCCAAGGTAATCCGCCACCACCTGAGGATGAAAAACACAAGGCAGGCAAAAGCCCTCAACAGTTTGCAGAAGTTGTAACCAATCGCACTCATCAGAGCATTGATCTGGTCCCCTGATTTTCCCCTCAAAAAGTTCCTTTCCATCCGGTGATCACTTTTGAGATGTCCAA
>CAMBMH010000233.1 GCA_945868575.1 Singulisphaera sp. GP187
CCCCCAGAAGCCGCTGCCACCATGGCATGTCCCCCTGTGATCCGACGCCACCAAAGCCCCCAAGGAACGGGGCGACACAAGCGAAGCTGAGCATGGTAAAGGTCAGGGCCATAAATACGGTACCCGATACCCCGCCACGCCCTTCACGGCTTGAAGTGAAATTGGTAAGAAATGTAGGCAATTCAATATCATACATACCAAGAAGACTAAGCGAGAAATAAATAAAAAGGAAGCCCATTATAATATTAAAAATTGTATTCGTGCTAAGCCATGCAAAAACAGATAAAAAAGCAAATGCAGCAAGGCTTAAAACAGTTATTATCGTAGAGCAATATACCACCGCCAAAAAAAACGGTCCATGACGGGAATTATCCTGCTTGAGGAAGAAACTGACGGTGACCGGAATCATGGGAAAAACACATGGGGTCACAAGGGAAATTGCTCCCCATGCAACACCCAACAACAGAAACGCAAAAAACCCTTCAGGAGCAGACTCGACCACACTAGGCGAGTTAAGAAACTTCGCAAATGCCTCAGGGTTGTTGATTTTGGACTCATCGTAACGGCCTATTTCAACAAAACTGTCTTGTTCCGGCAGAACGGGAACTCGAAGGGCAACAGATGCCGTGACTGTTTTTTCCCTTTGAGAATTACCAACCGGTTTTTCCACCGGATCTCCACCTCCCGGTGGATTTTTTACCTCAGCAACCAATTTGAAAGGGAAAAGCGCAGTGGTAGGCGGAATGGCCGTCCCCTCAACCTGAACATCCCATGTGAATGAATGTGTTCCGGGAACACATCTCGATTCATTGCAAACCTGAAGCCTCACCGTAATTCCGATACTCTTCTTGCCAGGATTGGTTTCCGGGGAGATCGCCACAGGTACTCGAACCCAGAATGGGCCAGAATGCTCCAACAGAAAGGATTTGTCTACCGGGTCATTCGTCCAATCGGGCTTGGATTCCAAAGGCGATCCCGACATCAACAAAGGGGATTCGGATTCCAATTTGATTACGCTCAGATAGGCATCATCCTGAGTTGGCCCCCTTTGGGTAAAAGGGTACCCGTGCCAGCCTTTTGCAGGTTTGATTTCGATAAAAAGGTCAAATCGTTCGCCTGGCCGCACTTTTTTGGGGCCCAAATCTTTGGCCAACTCAAATGGGTCAAATTGTTGAAATTCTGCTTCAACACTAACCCTGTCTTGATGTTCAGCCTCAGATTTTTTGGAATTTGGTCCCCACCCCATCCCTGCCGGGCCAGATTGGGCTAGCAGGGATAATGGAAGCATTGCCAAAACAATAAGGCAACCACAAATAGTACCAGATTTAACCTTCATGTGATCCCTTACTCTTTTGGAAGTCCAAGCCCCTGGATCACCAGCTTCTTCTTTTCTTTTGTTTTGGGATCCACGATTAAAATTTGGTGGTTGTTCGTGTCGGCAATGTAGATTTTGCCATCAGAAGCTGCAAATAGTCCGCCTGGCTCATGGAAACCTTCTAAAAATCCCTTGGAAGTTCGGGTTTGCGGATCAATTGTTTTTAATTTGTTATTATAAGTATCCGCAACATAAAGTACACCATTCAGATAGGTTACACCCAAGGCATGTTGAAGACGAACTTTATCCCCCTCACCATCGATGTCACCAAATTCAAAAAGATCCAACCCAACCACCGTTTTCACTTCGCCTGTTCCATCCAAAGGCAATGCGCGAATGGAACTGGTTTCGCTGTCGGCAACCCAAAGGGTTTTGCCATCGGTGGTGAGTCCGCTTGGCTGGGCAAAGCTGGATCGGGGTAAAGGGCCATCACGAAGTGTTTCGCGTCCATTTCCGGCAAAAGGAGAGACGGTTTCTTTTTCCAGATCCATCTTCCAGATCTGATGGTGACCAGCCAACGCAATAAACAAATCCTTTCCATTGACAAGCACATCCCAAGGGCTGTTGAGGCCTACCTCAATAGCCTTTCCGCGTCCATCACGATCCTGTCCCTGCGTTCCCGTTCCAGCAATTCGACTGACTTTTTTTGCTTTGAGATCCAAAGCCCTTACACAATGGTTTTTCCTATCGGCAACGATCAGCTTATCCCCAAAAAGGGCCATGCCTTGGGGATCGTTGAAAGAAGCAACGGAAAAGGTGCCATCCATCATTCCCGGTCCATTGCCTCCGGCGACTTCCAGGACTTTCCCACTCATGTCGGTGATAACAATGCGGTGATTTGTGCTATCTGCGATAAAAATCCTGCCGGAAGCGGGATCAGCAATCACTTTGCCAGGAAACCGAAGGGGTTCGGGACTTGCCTCCTTGGCAAGTTCTGGCTTGAACTCCTTTGTGTCGAGAGTTCCATTTGCCTTGTGGATCTTAACGAGTTGGGAAATCAACCGATCAAATAAGTCATAGTTTCCCTCGCCCGATCGGGCCGCCACGACATTTCCGTCCGGGTCAATTAGGACAAGACTCGGCCAACCCGAAGCACCATAAGTACGCCAAATCCTCTGGTTGGCATCATTAACCACCGGGTGTTTTACTTCATAGCGAAGTAGCGCCTTGCGGATGCTTTCTGTCTCTTTCTCATTTTCAAATTTGGGAGAATGAACTCCAATTACAACCAATTCACGAGCATACTTCTTTTCCAATTTCGCAAGGTCGGGCAGGGTATGAATGCAATTGATGCAACAAAGCGTCCAGAAGTCTATGAGGACGATTTTTCCACGCAAGGATTTAAGGGTTATCGGCTTGGCCGTATTTAGCCAAGCCACTCCACCCTCAAGTTCGGGTGCTTCAATGGGTTTGTCCTGCCCCTGACCAATTGCCGAACCTGGAACCGTCAAGCTTAAGAGCAGGGCAAAGATGGTCCCCCAACTTGCGGCGGAAAAAAGATATACACTTATACAAGATGAAATCGAAAACTGCCTTGTCATGGTGATTTCCTTTTGGGAAAAGGGGGGCTCGGCAATGGTTTTGCTTGACCCAAGGGCATCCAACCAGTCACGATTGAGGTTAGGGTATTGTTAGCGCAACATCAAGACGGTCTGTGGGGAACCCTTTCCGGGTTCGGAAACGGGTCCCAAGAGCACTCATAAAAGGTTGAAACGATGTCCATTCAATCGATTTCCCAGCCTAAAATCAGGCAAAATACAGGTGGCGCAGCCCGTTTTTGGGACGCTTTTGGCCTTCTTTTGTGCGTGGTTTTGGCTTTGGCAGCAACACTTTTTCCCGCGAGAAATAGTGACCTTTTTTTCCATTTGGCAGCGGGAAGGCAGCTGCTTGAAGGCAATTACAATTTTCAAAGTGATCCATTTCTTTATACCGCAGACCAACCCTTGGTTAACCACTCCTGGCTTTACGGTGGGCTTATTTTTGCTATCCACCAACTTCCCGCTGGACCTGAGATTCTCATAGTTCTCAAGGCTTTTTTGGCTGCGGTAACTGTTGGATTGATTGCTTCCTGCTCCCGGGCAAAACCGGGAACAATGACTGTAGGCGTGTTGATTCTTGGATTAACAGCACTTGGAATCGGCGGGCGTTGGCTCCTGCAACCCTTTGTGGTCTCTGCCTTTTTGCTTGCGCTGACACTATTTCTGATCGAGCGCATTTTGCGGGACGATAATAAAAGCCCCTTACCCTTTTGGTGTTGGATTGTTCTGCCTGGAATCTGCTTATTCTGGGTCAATCTGGATGCATGGTTTTTCCTCGGGCCCCTTTTAATTACCGTTACTTTGGGAATTCGCTACCTGGGCCTGGCGCTAGGTTGCTGGGCGATCTGCCTCGCCAATCCCTGGGGCTGGAACGCGTTTCAGCTTCCGCTTAACCTTTGTGGATTCCAGGAGGCTTATGCCCCATACAAGGAACTTTTCAAAGCATGGTTTGCTCCTTTTGGAGCTTATTACCTTCAAACCTCCATTGGAGGTTCACTAACCGGTTTGGCTTTTTTGCCAATTGCCCTAATAAGTTTGGGGGTCGCATTCTTCAATTCGGGCAATTTGGCCAATCCAAAGACATGGTTATTATTCTTATTTCTGGCAATTGGCCTTTATACAACGAGAACACTTCCATTTTTCTGCATTGTGGGAGCCTGGTATGTAGTCACCATTTTTAAACCAGCGGACAAAGCTGGTGAACTGAATGGTAACCGCCTTATCCTTCCGAAACTGGGCCTGGTGTTACTCCTCCTTTTGGCGATTGGTGGAGGGTTGACTGGTTGGATCCATTCACGCCCACGCGAAGAACGCATGTTGGGACTGGGAATTATCCCGGACCAATCCTTACGAGACATGGCTGTTTGGGTAGACAATCAAAAGAAATCCGGCAATTGGACCAAGGATCGGGAGGTATTTCACCTTTCCGTGGACTTCTCGAACTATCTCGCCTGGTTTGCTCCTGGCACCAAGGGTTTTATCGATCACAGACTCAAACTGAGTAAAAAGGCCTCAAGCGACTACCTAACATGCCATGATGCTCTCGTTCCGCGCTTGATGAATGCCGATAACTCCAAATTGGAATCCTCGGATTGGAAGGAAATTTTTGAGCGATGGAAGGTAAGTTACCTCCTTTTACAAGTTGCCAGAACTGAGGAAATGGATGCCCTACTTGGCCTTTTGACTCAAAATCGGGAGTTATGGGATGTAATCCGTGTGGACGGCACATGCACGGCACTTCACCTTCTTGGAAAGTCGTCCGGAGAATTTCCCAAAGCAGAGGACCCAAGAGAATTGGCTTTTGGAAATGGGGCCCAAAAAGTTCCCGACTCCACCTGGGATCCCAGCGCAAACATCTCCTGGGTACGGGCCCTTCTTCCCGAATCGGGAAGGTCTGGACCAAAAGTAAACGAAGGCCATCTAAGGCAAATGCAATTTGAAACCATTGCCCTTATGGCTCCCCGTAATTGGTTTTTGGCACAAATCGGATCAATGGCCCTCAACTCCGCTTTACCCCAATGCGCATCGAACCCTGCCACTTGGAACGCTTTTTTAGGTACAGGAACCGGTTTTTCCCCGAATTCACCCGGGGAACTCCTCCAACGAATTTGGATACAATCATCAGATTTGGCCGATCCGGCTTACCTTTGGTTGTCTGTTCGGGCTTTACGCGAAAGCCTCCTCGAAAACCCAAATGATGCGAGAGCGTGGCTAAGATTGGGTGCCGCCTACGGTTTGATGAATCAAAAAACGGTAGAACGGGCCCATTTCAATTTTAGCGCACCTATGTACCAAATCAGGCGGTTCCAGGCAATTCATTGCCTATCCAAAGCCACACTTCTTGCCCAGGACAATAGTGTGTTGCAAACTGCTAGCCAACTCCTTGCACAAACATACGGCGAACAGTTTATCGATCGCACACTTTACCACATGAAGGAATACCGCCAATCCGTTGGTAATAATTCACCGGTTAATTTTAGCAAGCAATTTGAGGAATCCCTCAAGCGGATCGACGGAAATCTGGCAATGCTTGAAAAGGAAGTCAACCAGAGGTTGGACCGTTATGAGAACCAGGCAAGGCGGATCGAAACCGCCCGTCAAGGTGCATCGGCCCTGGAAAAGGCCCAAGTTGCCCTTCAAATGGGCCTATTGAATACCGCTTTTGAGCAGATTGAATCCGCCGAGGCGAGAGAACAGGCCAATCTTGATGGTTCCGGAAGGGTGGCAAGAGATACGGACCTTTTCCGAATTGAAATTCTTCTTCATTTGGGGATGGCAGACAATGCGTC
>CAMBMH010000234.1 GCA_945868575.1 Singulisphaera sp. GP187
ATGGAAGATGCTTTTGTAACCGGGTTGGAGCCCGCAACCGGGTTCCCCAATTTCAAGGATTTTGAGCGGTCCTCGGGTCGGGTTGTAAGCCTTGCTCCCGGGGGGAAATGGGAAGCCTCCTGGGAACTGGAACCGTTAACACAGGCAGAAAGATTGGGCCAAATTAAATCAGAGGTGAAAAGCCTTTCGGGGCAATCCACAGTATTTCAACTACCCCACAAGGATTTTACTCCTCATGGCTAAAAAAATTCTTTTTGTTTTTGGTTTTCTTTTATTGGCTTCCGGACTGGTCAAGCCAATCGCCGGAGATGATGGAAACGCCGATTCCGCTCGGGCAATCGTCCTTTGGGATGGAAAAGATACCTTTGGGTGGTCTTTGCCTGCCCTAAAATCTGGAAACAATTCTGGGCAAACGCTTTTTGGCCGGGGTGGTGTTTGGGAACACGGCACAAAATTTGGTCCTGGGAAAATTCGTGTGTTCTTTGAAGAGGGGGAAAAAGCGGCACTTCATTTTTACCGTTCCTCGGATGATGGAAAGGTGAAGTCCGATGCCATTTGTGAAGTTGTTGGCGGATCGCAGTGGAGTAACGAATGGGAGGGAGAGGGAGTGTTCAGGTTGGGCTTTGAGTCGGCAGGGGCTAAAGTAAAATCGGTTGAATATCATCCAAGTCAGATGAAACCACTGTTTAATGGCAAGGATTTGAGTGGATGGAAGGTTTTTCCCGGAAAGAAATCGGATTACAAATGGCAATCGGAAGGTTGGCTTTCTGTTAAAAATGGACCCGGCGATATTCATTCAGAGCAGACATTTGACAACTTCCTGGCCCAGGTTGAAGTTCGAACAAACGGGAAACATCTTAATAGTGGTATTTTTTTTCGGGGTATTCCTGGTCAATACTGGATGGGGTATGAGGCCCAAGTTCGAAATCAGTTCAACGATAAACCCGATCAAAAATACTCTATTGAAATTTATGATCCGAAATCAAACAAATTGGAATCAAAAAAAGATGTATTTGCGAATGCGGTAGATTATGGCACCGGCGCGATTTACCGAAGGGTTCCCGCAAGAATTCAGGCTTCAAAGGATAATGAGTGGTTTACTATGACGATTTCCGCCCAGAACCGACACATATCGACTTGGGTTAACGGTATCCAGGTCACGGATTGGACGGACAATCGCCCTGCAAATGATAATCCCCGTCAAGGATTTCGATCTGCTCCTGGAGTGTTTTCTATTCAGGGGCACGATCCGACAACTGACATCGATTTTCGAAACTTTAGGGTACAATCCAATGGGAAATGACCACTGATTATTTTTTAACGAAAGCGTTGTTGGGGAGCACTGTTATTATGTGCTACCTCCGATTTGATATTTTTCGATTGGGTTGGTGGGGCGCCAGATTTTCCAATCCATGATCAGCACGGTAGCGTTCCATGCGGTGAGAAGTTGGCCTGCGTCAATCAAAAAAAAGCGACCTCCCGTTTAAGGGAAGGCCGCTTTGTGGGGTATTTTGGATTAAGTTTTCTGTTAGGGGAAGCAGGCAAGTAGAGCAAAAACTACTACCACTTCCGCAACAGATCCAGTCGCACTGATGCCAATTGGGTAAAGCATTAGCGGTACAGGGTCGCCAGGAAGACTCCACCCGGCGTTGGAATCAAACCGACGGAAGGGATCCTTGGCAAGGTTGTAAGGCGTCATCAGGAATCCCGCAAGGAATCCGCCAGCAGACACGATTGGTGTTATCGGGCCCAAGTCCCAGCCATAGCGCTCAAAGTTGATCTGTTGGTAAAGCAGGCGTCCGTGGACCAGGTAAGCAGGTTCTACTACCCGTTCCATGGCTTGCCAGTTGTTAGCGCGCCAACTCGGGTCATAGGCGACTTTGGCCAGAACCACTTCCTCTGGGAAAATGATTCTTTCCATTTGGGGCTGTGCCCGTTTTTCCTGGCGCATACGCTCGCGGAGCGCATCCTCCGATTCCAGTCGAAAAAGGCGTTCAGGTCCGGGGGGGTCGAGCTGGATCGAAAATGCTCCAGCCCCTTCCTGGCTCCGCAGATCCTGCATACCAGAGCGGTTCATGCCCTGGTTACCAGGGAAAGGACGAGCCCCAGGCGCTTCTTGAGCTTGGGATACTCCAGCCACCGCAATAAGAGCGAGGCTGAAAAATTCTTTAAGCCCCATCCTGCCCCGAATGCTCGGAGCGGATGCTGTAATTGGGCGCTTCCTGCGTGATCGCAATATCATGGGGATGGCTCTCCTGAACACTTGCGGCCGTAACCTGGATAAACCTGGCTTTGGTTCGCAATTCCTCGATTGTTTTCGTGCCGCAATACCCCATTCCGGCACGGAGTCCGCCTACAAGTTGATAAACAAATGGTGCTAGCGGTCCCTTGTAGGGCACCCTGCCCTCCACACCTTCGGGCACGAGTTTTTCGCGTCCCGAAGAATCCGATTGACGATAGCGGTCTTTCGAACCTGCCATCATCGCGCCGAGGGAGCCCATGCCCCTGTAGCGCTTGAAGCTCCTGCCTTTGTAGAGAATCGTTTCGCCTGGGCTTTCAGCTAGCCCGGCCAATAGACTCCCCAGCATCACCGTATTGGCTCCAGCGGCTATCGCTTTGGTCATATCACCCGAATATCGAATGCCACCATCGGCGATGACAGGAATTCCCGTGCCTGCCAAGCCACCTGCGGCCTGATGGATTGCGGTTACCTGAGGCACTCCCACGCCTGAGATAATCCGGGTGGTGCAAATACTGCCTGGCCCGATTCCCACCTTAATGGCATCGGCCCCAGCATCCGCAAGAGCCCTTGCACCTTCCATCGTTGCGACATTGCCGGCCACAACATCAATGGAAAACTGCTTTTTGATTTGGCGCACAGTATCAATCACATTGGCTGTGTGACCGTGGGCGGAATCCACCACAACAACATCAACACCTGCCTTGATAAGCGATTCGACCCGCTCGTAATCGTGAACGCCCACAGCACCACCTACACGGAGGCGGCCGCGACTGTCTTTACAGGCATTGGGGAAGTCGCTCAACTTGTCAATGTCCTTGATGGTGATAAGGCCCTTCAGTCGGTAGTTATCGTCCACCAGCAAAAGTTTCTCCACCTTGTTTTTCGTTAGAATCCGCTCAGCCTCTTCAAGCGTTGTATTTTCTGGTGCGGTGACCAGATTTTCATAGGTCATGACCTCACGGATCTTTTGTTGATGATCGGTAAGGAACTTTAGGTCTCGACGGGTCAGGATCCCCTTCAGCTGGCCAAGGATCGTGATGGGGACACCACTGATCTTGTTTTGCTCCATGATCTTCCGGGCGTTTCCGACGGTTTCCTCAGGATCCAAGGTGATTGGGTCGGTAATGATCCCGTTTTCACTTCGTTTGACTTTGTCCACTTCGCGGGTTTGATCCGCAATTGTCATATTTTTGTGAATGAACCCCATGCCACCTTCTTGAGCAATGGCAATGGCCAAGTCGCTTTCCGTCACTGTATCCATTGGTGACGAAATTACTGGAATGTTTAGTCGTATATTTTTGGTTAGGTAGGTTCTGACATCTACATCCCTTGGTAGCACATTGCTATAGCCGGGTTCCAAAAGTACATCATCAAAGGTAATACCACGATACGCAATCCGATCCATTCCCCACCTCCCGTTTTGGAGATTATACTTGGCCAAAACCCTTCGGCCCTGTCCCCCAACCCGGAATCCCTACCATTAGCTCTCCTATGCCCTCTGGGACTGCACCAGAGCAAGGCCGGATTGAAAATATTCTTTTAGTTGACTCTTTAGGGATTCTCCCAAATTTGCCCCTTCCTTTTCGATCCAATTCAATCCCGACTGCAGGCGGTCAACCAATAATTGGGTTTTCCAAATCGTTGGGGTTTTGCCAAATTCTGGCCCTTTTATTGTTGGGGTATGAGCAAGGAGTTCCCCTTGAGATCCCATTAGTCGGCAAGAAAGCCAGTTGCGAATACGATCTGAGGCAATGGTTTTCGTCCCAACAAAGCCAGATTCCACCTTTGCTATCTCGACGATTCCATTTTCCGTGACCCATTCCAGGTTTGCATTTTCATGTACCAAATCGAGGGTGGCGGTTGCGATTCCAGGTCCTTCGGACAGTACCAAAAAAGGTCCTGTTGATGGGCATCCTTCCCCCCTTCTGATCGATGTCATGATCTCGTCAAAAGGAAGTGGAATTGTTGGGGCCTCGGTGCTTATGGGTTTTTGAGGTACCCATGTGAATTTTTCACCCATTCTGGTTCGATTGTCAGATTTTCCTGAGGATCCAACAATTCCACAGGCGATTCCCAGACTCCAAAGTGCATAAACAAGTTCAAGACGGTTTTCACCATTTTCTTTACGGGAACCAAGAGTTTGGCAAAGCTCAACGCAGTCAATATCCCCATGGATCAAGGCGGCAACGGCCTCGTATTCCGTCAATTCGGGGGCCAATTCCGGCCAGATTACAACCCCTTTGATCCGGTGACATTGGCGTGACCAATCATGAACTGACCAGGATTTTTCTTCGGAATTCCAACCAGAATACCAAGGGTAAACGGGCCTGTGGGAGTGTAACAGGGAAACTGATCCCAAAACAGGATGCCGATTAAGGGTGTTCACGGCAATCAGAGAACGGCTGCCCTCCTTAGCAGGTTTGCTACCAGAGAATTCCAACAATTGAGCATAATCAGGTTGGGATTCAGGATTCGGCCAATGACTTGCAGCCAAAACCTCCGCAATACCTACCCCTGACGCTTCTGCTTCGATCAAGGCGGCATTGGGTGAAAGACCATGAGCCCTAAGGTCTGCTGAAAGCCAACCCTTTGGGGCCCCACTTCCGGCGGAAAGTGGGATTCGGACCGCAAGTTGCCCCTTGATGATTTCGATTTGTCCCGACCAGTGGAGTGTCCCCAGTCGGCCAAGGACTTTAACGGAGTGGATTCCAGGGTGAATTCGAACTTCAAATCCACCATTGCATGCGCAGTAGACTTCCTTGCCTTTGATCCATTGGCTGGGGGCCCTACCTCCGACTACTGGTTTTGGATCCCAACCCATTGGGATGACCGGAGATCCCAAAGAGTCCTGAATAGAAATCCAGCAGGGGACAGGTTTTCCCTCAAGATGGACACGTAAGTGTACCATGAATACTCCTAATTCCAAGCCGCCTTTGATCGATTAAGAATGGTTCGAAAGGCATCAATCGCCAAGGGGAAAAGGTCAGGTCCGGTATAACCTCCCGTTGGACCGCCACCCCGGAAATGGGGCTCCATAGTGGCAAATCCTTTGTAGCCCGATTGGGTTGCCTCATCGATAACTTTTTGCCATTGCCCCTGCCCCTTTCCTGCAAGGCATCCGTGTTTTTCTCCATGGATCCAGTCTTTGATATGAAGATGTACCGTATTGGTTTTCGTCCGATTCCAGCCGTCTATTGGGCAGTATCCACAGTAAACAAAATTTGCCGCATCGTAAGCTGCTTTGAAGTTTGGCGATGTGATTTGGCGGAAAAGGTCCTCCACCCTTTCCGGTGAATCACCATAGATGTTGTGCTCATTTTCGTGGAGCAGAACCAGCCCGGCTTTCTCGGCAAGGCGAACCTTTGCCTCCATTCTGGCCAATACCTCGGATCGCCACCCGGGCCATTCCCCGCCTGCCTCGGGAAGATAATAGCTGAAAATGCGGATG
>CAMBMH010000235.1 GCA_945868575.1 Singulisphaera sp. GP187
GGTCTTCGCGCGTATTTAGCGAAAATCCACCCTTCTTTTTATCTCCAATATGGCATTTTCCACAATACTCTTTCAGGATTGGCCCAACCTGGTGGGCAAAATCTACCTCGGCGGCGTACAGTCCGATTGGGTTTAGGCCCAGTATGGTCAATAAACCCAAAACAACAGAAGTAGAAATCCGGTCCATATCAAACTCCTAATTCATCCTTGGCTTCATTGAATGCCGAAACAGCGAACCCAAGTTCGTCGCGGGTGTGAGCGGCGGACACTTGGGTGCGTATCCTTGCTTTTCCCATCGGTACTACTGGGTAGGAGAAACCAATTACATAAAGGTTCTTGGACAAAAGCTTTTCCGCCATCTTGGCCGCGAGAACGGCATCCCCCAACATGACCGGAACTATTGGATGCACTCCAGGAATAATGGAGAATCCTTCTTTTAACATGGCTTGTCTGAAATACGCGGTGTTTTCTTCAAGCGTATCGCGAAGCTGGGTCGATTCCTCAAGAATTTTGAGAGATTCGAGGGCCGCCGCGACGATTGGAGGTGGGAGCGAATTGGAAAAAAGGTAGGGGCGTGAACGTTGCCTTAAAAATTGAATCAGTTCGGGATTTCCGGTCGTGTAGCCACCCGATCCGCCCCCAAGCGCCTTCCCCAAAGTGCCAGTCAAAATATCAATCCGGTCCATGCAGTTATGGTACTCATGAGTACCCCGCCCATTCTTGCCAATGAACCCGGTGGCATGGGAGTCATCGACCATAATCATGGCATCGTATTTGTCAGCCAATTCACAAATTCCCGGCAAATCGGCAATTGTCCCATCCATCGAAAAAACACCATCGGTGGCAATCAGGCGAAATCTTGAAGAAGATGCCTCTTTCAGCTTCTCCTCAAGATCGGTCATGGAGTTATTTTTGTAACGGAGACGCTTGGCTTTGCAGAGTCTAATACCATCAATAATTGAGGCATGATTAAGCTCATCTGAAATAACCGCATCTTCCGTGCCCAGCACCGTTTCAAAAAGGCCCCCGTTTGCGTCCCAGCAGGAAGAATAAAGAATAGTATCCGCTTTGCCCAAAAACAAAGCCAAGGCACCTTCCAACTCTTTGTGAATTTCCTGGGTGCCGCATATAAATCGAACACTAGCCATCCCGTATCCCCAGCGGTCTATGGCATCTTTTGCCGCTTGGCGAATTCTGGGGTGGTTGGCCAAACCGAGGTAGTTATTTGCGCAAAGATTGAGAACGCTTTTGCCGCCTTTAACCGATGCCTGAGGTTTTTGGGCGGAACTCAGGACACGCTCACCCTTAAAAAGCCCCTGGGACTTGATGTCCTCAATTTGCGTCGAAAGGTATTCCCGAAATCTGTCAATCCCCATGATTAACCTTCCTTCCAATTCAAAATTACCTTGCCTGAATTTCCAGAGTGCATCGCATCAAATCCCTTTTCAAACTCCGTAAAATGGTAGCGGTGTGTGATCACCGGCGAAATATCGAGGCCTGAATTGACCAAAACACTCATTTGGTACCATGTTTCATACATTTCTCGTCCATAAATACCCTTGATGGTCAGCATGTTGAAGATCACAAGGTTCCAATCAATCGCCAAGTCCTTGCTTGGAATACCAAGCATCGCGATTTTCCCTCCATGGCACATGTTGGCCAGCATGTCACGAAATGCCTGGGGATTTCCGGACATTTCAAGACCCACATCAAACCCTTCCTTCATTCCCAATTCTTTTTGGACCGATGCAATGTCCCGGGTTCGAACATCAACTGCCACTGTTGCTCCCATCCTTTTCGCCAAATCGAGACGGCACGGGTTAACATCAGTGACCACAATATTTCGGGCACCGGCATGCTTGACAACAGCCGCAGCCATAATGCCAATTGGCCCAGCCCCGGTGATGAGTACATCCTCTCCCAAAACCGGAAACTGAAGGGCGGTGTGGACCGCATTTCCAAGGGGATCAAATATCGATTGTACATCCCGAGAAATATTTCCCTCATGATGCCAAACATTGGTCATCGGAAGGCTGAGGTATTCAGCAAAGGCTCCCGCCCGATTAACCCCAACCCCTTTGGTGTCTTTGCAAAGATGCCGCCTTCCTGCAAGACAATTTCGACAACGCCCACAAACAACATGTCCTTCGCCGCTAACAACATCACCTAAATGAAAATCGTGAACATTCGAACCGATTTCCACAATACGGCCAACAAACTCGTGACCAACCACCATGGGAACAGTAATGGTTTTCTGCGCCCAGGAATCCCAATCATAAATATGAAGATCAGTCCCACAAATTCCCGTTCTAAGGACCTCGATCAAAACATCGTTGATGCCAATCGTTGGGACAGGAACATCCTCCAAAGTCAAACCCACAGCCGCCTTGGATTTCACCAATGCCTTCATGCATTTCATTGTTATTTCGCTCCAATTCGCCCTACAAGTCAATTTTAGAATGTTCCGGGCAATCCACCGATTCTCTTGTACATTTTGCCCAGTAATTTGGCCCGAGGGCAACATTGTTGTTCCCCTATGGTTCAATTTGGGGCTACAATAAGTATAACCGCCTGAAATAGCCGATATATACACCATCGGTTGCAAGGAACCATCATGAAAATCTCAAAATCCCAATCAACGAACCGTCGCACCTTTCTCCAGCTTGGCTGTTCCGGATTTCTTGGATTGGGCCTTGAGGGGTGGATCAATCCGGGAGTGCGAGCAAACTCGAAGGTTCGAAATCCTAAAGCCGTCATTCTGGTATTCCAAACCGGGGCGCCCAGCCACATAGATACCCTTGATCCAAAACCGGACGCGCCTAGCGAAATCCGGGGAGAATTCGGGGTAGCCAAAACATCCATTCCAGGGGTTTTGTTCGGGGAACATCTTCCACAAATGGCAGCCCGGGCGAACAAGATGACCATCGTTCGCAATTTTACCCACAAAGATAATAACCATACCGCCGCGACGCACCATGTTATCACCGGAGCCATCCAACCAGGCGTTCGATTTGACAAACCACTATCCCGTGACGATTGGCCTTGTTACGGCGCAGGTACAGCCTATCTGGCCCCACCTCCTGAGGGAATTCCCGCCAGCGTAACGCTTCCCACATTCCTTGGTGATGGCCCGCTCGTATGGCCCGGACAACATGCCGGGTTCCTTGGGCCAAAATACGATCCATGGCAAATCAAATCCGATCCAAACAAGAAAAACTTCAAAGTGGATCATGTTGACCTTCCCGCTGGCCTTACTGTTGGTCAATTGGAAAACCGTGTAGCTCTCCTCGATGCCCTCGGGGCCTCACAGGAGCAAATGGCCCGTTCTGTCGAAGGCAAGCGACTTTCCGACCAACAAAAAAAAGCTGTTGCTGTGCTCTCAAGCGGTGCGGTAGCCCGAGCCTTTGACCTTAAAAGTGAACCTGAGCGGAACCGCGAAAGGTATGGAAGGCATATGTTTGGCCAATCCATGCTGCTAGCCAAACGGCTGGTTAATGCAGGAGTTAGGGTAGTCCAAGCGAACATGGGTCCGGTCCAAAATTGGGATAGCCATGGTGACAATTTTAATCGGTTAAAGCGTGACCTCCTTCCCCCACTGGATAAAGGGGTTGCCGCCCTCCTGGACGACCTGAACGAGACAGGGCTAATTGAGGATGTGATGGTGGTTGTAGTGGGTGAATTTGGCCGGACCCCAAAAATCGATTCCAAAAACGCCGGGCGGGACCACTGGGCCGCTTGCTACAGCGGTGCTTTTTTTGGAGGAGGAGTGCAGCAAGGCCAAGTGCTGGGACAATCTGACAAGTCGGGCGCCTACCCATTGACCGTCGGCTTTTCGCCGGATGATTTGGGAGCGACAATTTATCATGTTTTGGGTATCAACCCGACAACCGAAATGCGTGACAGGCAAGACAGGCCCGTGCAACTCAACCGCGGGACAATTATGCGGGGGCTTTTTGCCAGGGCCTAATTATTGAACCCAGGACCTTGAACGGGAAAGTGCTTTTTGCCAAATCGCATTGGCACTCTCCCTTTTGGCCGAACTTAATTTGGGTTTGAACCTCGACTCCTCATTCCACTGTAGGCAAATTTCCTTTGTGGACTTCCAAAACTTCAAAGCTAAGCCCGCCAAGAAGGCCGCTCCCAGGGCGGTCGTCTCGCTTTCCTGGGGACGTATTACCGGAACCCCAAGGAGGTCCGCCTGGATCTGCATGAGAAGACTATTCAGAGACGCACCACCATCCACCCTGATTTCCTTTAGCTTGATTGCCGCATCCGCTTCCATCGATTTCAAAACATCAGCCACCTGGAAGGCGATCCCCTCCAAAGCCGCCCGAGCAATGTGGGAGGAATTTGTTCCCCGGGTCAAACCCACAAGGGTCCCCCTCGCATAGGGGTCCCAATGGGGCGCGCCCAACCCGGCAAATGCCGGAACGAGATAAACACCCCCATTATCCGGGACTTTATTTGCCAACTCTTCGACTTCGGAGGACGATTTAATGATCCCAAGTCCATCACGAAGCCATTGAACCACCGCACCGGCAATAAATATACTTCCCTCCAATGCATATTCCGTTTTATCGCCAATTTGCCATGCTATTGTCGTAAGAAGATTGTTTTTGGAGACAATTGGCACTACACCGGTGTTCATCAACATGAAACAGCCTGTTCCATAAGTATTTTTGACCATGCCTGGTTTCATGCAAGCCTGGCCAAACAAGGCCGCCTGTTGGTCTCCCGCGATTCCTGCAATTGGAATAGACCCGCCAATTAATTGGGTTTCACCAAAAAAACCACTTGATGGCCTGACCTCTGGAAGCATTGAATTCGGGATTCCAAACAAGCCCAATAAAGATTCATCCCACTTGAGACTGTGAATGTTGTAAAGCATCGTTCGGGAGGCATTGCTAGGGTCCGTTGCATGAACCCGACCTCCCGTCAGTTTCCACACCAACCAGGAGTCGATGGTTCCCATTGCCAAATCACCCGCTTTGGCTCGGGTTCGTGCACCTTTTACATGCTCAAGAATCCATGCCACTTTTGTCGCGGAGAAATAGGCATCGAGGATCAGGCCGGTTTTTTTCTTTATTTCCTTGCCCGCACCTTTTTCTCGCAGGGCATCACACATGGAAGCGGTCCGACGATCTTGCCAAACAATCGCCGGGGCAATCGGCTTTCCGGTTTTCCGGTCCCAAACTACCACGGTTTCCCGCTGATTGGTAATCCCGATGCCACAAACATCGCCCGGGCTAAACCAACCCTTCTCCATCACCTCCCTGGTCACTTCTAATTGGCTCTCCCAAATATCCTCTGCGTTGTGCTCTACCCAACCTGGCCGTGGAAAATGCTGTGGAAACTCCCTCTGGGCTACGGCGGCAACCCGACCGGTTTTATCAAAAAGGATCGCTCGGGAACTGGTGGTCCCTTGATCCATGGAAAGGATATATTTCATGATTTTTTCCTCCAAGATTAGCTATTTAATATATTTTTTATCACTTGAATTAAATTTCATATTTCAATCTGTCATTTCAATGACTGAAACAATAAGGGTCAAATTATATATCTTTATATCCATATGAAAATTAATCCCGGATTATCATAAAAATGATGCCTCGGGAACCAGTCAATTTGCAAATTTTTTTCAATTTAATGGTAATAAATACTGACCAATAAAGCGAAAATTTATT
>CAMBMH010000236.1 GCA_945868575.1 Singulisphaera sp. GP187
TGGCCAAGGCTATTTTTTCCAATTTGATCTGCAGCCGGATCCAGGCTTTCGGGTCCCCTGCCCCATAAGCGAAGGCCTTTGGAGTGAGGCGCTGATCGGCGTTATCCTGGCGCAAGGCAATTCGGTACTCCGCCCGGCTCGTAAACATCCTGTAAGGTTCATCTACCCCACAGGTTACCAGATCATCGATCATAACCCCCAAGTAGGCTTCACTGCGGTCGATATGGAATGGACCTTTGCCAAGGATTTTGCCGGCGCAATTGATCCCCGCATAAAGTCCCTGCCCCGCTGCCTCTTCATAGCCTGTGGTGCCATTGATTTGACCTGCAAAATACAGGCCCTGAACCGCTTTGGTTTCCAATGTTGAAAAAAGCTGTGTGGGTGGGGCATAGTCATACTCAACCGCATAACCCCATCGGAGGATCTCGGCGTTTTCGAGCCCCTCAATTGACCTAACCAGTTCCCATTGAACATCCTTGGGGAGACTAGTGCTAATCCCATTGCAATAGTATTCCCTGGTATGCCGCCCTTCGGGTTCAAGAAATATTTGGTGCCGATCCTTGTCTGAAAATCGAACAATCTTGTCTTCAATCGAGGGGCAATACCTTGGACCCCTACTTTGGATTTGGCCGGAAAACATTGGTGAACGGTGTAGGTTTTTGCGAATCAGGTCGTGAACTTTTGCATTGGTAAATGTGATATGGCAATCGATTTGTGGCTGGGTGATCCGTTGGGTTGAATAGCTGAATGGGCGGGGGATTGCATCCCCTGGCTGGGGTTCCAAACGGCAGAAATCTATCGATTCTCCCAGGAGACGGCATGGAGTTCCTGTTTTAAAACGCGCCAGTTGGAATCCTTCGCGGGCAAGGGTGTCGCTGATTCCCTCGGTTGTGCCATCACCGGCCCTGCCCCCTGCGGTTTTTGCTTCCCCTGTGTGCATAAGGGCTTTTAGGAATGTTCCCGTGGTGAGAACTACGGCCTTTGCCTTATAAATAGTGCCGCCACGAGCCCAAACGCCCCGAACTATTTTTCTTGAGCCAACCTCATTTTCCTGGGTTGAGTCCTCGATTTGAAAGCCCTCGACGATCTCTTGCCTTAGGACCAGATTGGGGGTGGTCTCCATAATCCATTTGATGTGCTGTTGGTAAAGCTTTTTGTCTGCTTGGGCTCTTGGAGAGTGCATTGCAGGGCCCTTGCCCTGATTTAGCATGCGAAACTGGATTGCGGTCAAATCGATGGTTTGGCCCATGATGCCACCAAGGGCATCAATTTCCCGGACGATTTGTCCTTTTGCAACGCCTCCAATTGCCGGGTTGCAACTCATTTGTCCAACTGTGTCGGCATTCATTGTTAGAAGGACTGTGCGCAGTCCCATTCGTGCGCTTGCGGCAGCTGCCTCCACTCCCGCATGGCCAGCACCTACCACCGCTACATCAAATTCGAAACAAAGTTCCGCCATGGCTGCCTAATTTCAAACTTTCCCTTTGCACAAGTTCCCTTCAAATAGGATAACGGCACAAAGGGTCTTGGGCCCCAATATTTACAGGATTTGGTTGGAGGGGATCATGGATTTGTTCGCTCGGGCTAAGGAAGGCTTTGCTCAATTGGATGTTCCGGAGGTGACCAGGCAGAACGCGCTAAAGTATTTGGAACTTTGGGTTTCGTCAGAAGATTTTGCCCCTTATCTGCCTCAGATTGCCTGGTTGATAGACAAAGGTGATTTTTCCGGTCTGCTGGATCGGTTCTTCCAAATTTTACCCTTTGGAACAGGAGGACGCAGGGGTGCAGTAGGCATAGGCCCTAACCGGATGAATTTGTGGACGCTTGGAGCCTCGGTTCAGGGGCACAGCGATTATCTCAAACAAAAATTTCCGGGGAAAAAGGACCTGACCGTTTGCCTTGCTTTTGATGTTCGGGAATTTCGGGACAAAAATGGGAAATATTGCAAAGATCTGCCGAATCCCATCATGGGACTTTCCAGTCGCGATTTTGCCCACCACGCCGCAAAAATATATGCCGCCAACGGTATCCGTTCCTGGGTTCTTCCCCGGGAAAGTAAAGCATATTTTGCGACTCCTGAGCTATCTCTTTTTATTCGCCTTTATGGGGCCCAGGGTGGCTTGAATATCTCGGCTTCACACAACCCGCCTGATGACAATGGTGGGAAGTTTTATGAAGAGCGGGGTGCGCAGCCCGTTCCGCCTGATGATCAGTTGATGGCCGATTTGGTGGACAAAATCGATCGAATTCGAGTTATGGGGTGGAATGAGGCCGAGGCTGGCGGATTGATCCGTTATTTTGATGATAGCGCCCACCGTGCCTACTTGGACCTCTGTCTCAAGGGTTCGCTGATTGATGCTCCAAGAAAATCGATCCATGGCCAGGATGAGTTTAAATTGGTTTTCACGCCCCTTCATGGCGTGGGTTCCATGACCGCCATGGAAATCCTCCAGGAGCGTGGATTCAAAGTCATTCCCGTTTCGGAGCAGATGGCACCTGATGGGCAGTTCCCCAATGTAACAAAAAGCCCGAATCCGGAAGTTCCCGAATCCCTGGATCGGGCCGAGATCGTCGCAAGAGCGCACAACGCCGATCTGGTCCTGGCGACTGATCCGGATGCGGACAGGCTTGGGGGTCTTTATCCTGGTCCGGAAGGAACATGGCATTTTCTCAATGGCCAAAGGATGGCGGCCCTCATTACCTGGTTTAAATTGTCCAAATATCAGGAACAAGGCCGATTGGAGCATAAGGCCGTAGTGGTCAAGACCGAGGTTACCACCAGCCAGATATCACGCATTGTGGAAGATTTTCAGGTTCAGTTGGTTGGTGATTTGCTTGTTGGTTTTAAATATATAGCTGATGTAATTTATCAGTTGGAGTTGGCCGGGCGTTGCGGCAATGTCGAGGCTGCGCCAACGGATTATCTCATTGGAACCGAGGAAAGCCATGGGGCTATGGTCTCCCACCAGATTCGGGACAAGGATGCAGGCGGTGCCGCGCTTCTGTTGGCGGAATGTGCCCTCGACCTCAAGCGAAATGGTTCTAGCGTATTTCAAAAACTGGAAGAGCTTGCTTCCAAATATGGGTACTTTCAAAACACCGGAATCAACATCCAGCTTCCCGGTTTGGATGGCCGAATAAAGATGGAAAAAATGCTTGAGAGTCTGCGCAACAACCCTCCAAAAACCATCGCTGGAATGGATGTTACGCGCTTTGAAGATCTTCGCGATCCCTCTGGAAAACTTGGAACAATCAAAGGCGCGACCGACTCTTCCTCGCGAAATGTCCTTATTTTCGAACTTGGCGAAAAAGCTCGTGCAGTTTTGAGACCAAGCGGCACCGAGCCCAAGGCCAAGATCTATATCGAAACATCCTCCTCAGCGCGTCCTAAAGGCCAGTCTGATGAAGACTGGGCGAATACCAAATCCGGGGTGGATGCTGTTGCAAAAGCAATAGGTGCCGATTTTACCAAACAGGCAACGGCCCGGGTTGGAATATGAGCCAGTCCCCTTCCGGGACAAGCCCGGATGCGGCAATTTGGGATGCTGTGATTATCGGCGCGGGTGCTGCCGGCCTTATGGCCGGTATACGCGCCGCAGAGCTTGGAGCCAAAGTTCTTCTTCTGGAAAAGGGGAAGAAACCCGGTGTGAAAATCCTGATGTCCGGGGGAACCCGTTGTAACATCACCCATCACTGTTCCAATCGTGAAATTGCAAAGGCTTTTGGCAAAAACGGCGAGTGCCTCCATTCTGTACTTTCGGGTTTTGGAGTGGAGGACGCTGTTGCCTTTTTTGAAGCGGAAGGGGTAAAGACCAAGATTGAGTCGACTGGGAAAGTTTTCCCTGTTTCCAACAAGGCAAGTGATGTATTGGAGGCCCTCCTGGGAAGGCTTTACCGTGCTGGGGCCCGGGTATGGAATGAATGTCCTGTGCGCCATTTCCGATTGGTAAATGGGACTTTTGAAATGGATTCTGCGAAGGGCATAGTTCGTTCCAGAAAAGTCCTTCTTTCGTCTGGAGGCAAATCATTTCCACGGTGTGGAACCACCGGAGATGGATATGCCTGGGCCGAGGAACTTGGCCATACGATTGTGCCTACCCGCCCCTCCCTTGTTCCTCTGACCACTCCGCTGGATTGGGTGGGACAACTGAGTGGAATAACGCTCCGGGATACAAAAGTCGGCGCCGGGGTTGGGACAAAGGTTTTGGGATCGGAACGGGGTGCTTGGCTTTTCACCCATTTTGGTTACTCCGGGCCCGCACCAATGAATTTGAGCCGGTTGCTTACAAACACAAACGGCGCCAGTTGGCTGAGGCTCGATAGTCTTCCCGACATGAAGGTCCCAGAGGTTGAAGAGAAAATCCTTGCAGCCGTACCCATTCAGGGGAAAAAAGGGGTTGCCAGTATGCTTTCTTTGACTTTCGGTGACGCTGTTCCTTTGCGATGGGCCGAGGCGCTAATCAGCCTGGCGGGTGTTGGTCCACAAACCAAAGCAACCGAGCTGGCGCGGGGCCCGCGTCAAAAGCTCGTGGCCTTGCTAAAAGGAATTGAACTTCCCGTAAGCGGTTCATCTGGTTACGAAAAGGCCGAGGTAACAACGGGTGGAGTTGAGGTAAAGGAAGTTTGCTTTAAAACAATGGAAAGCAAATTGGTTCCAGGTCTTTACTTTGCAGGTGAGATTCTGGACCTTGATGGGCCAATTGGGGGATTTAACTTTCAGTCCGCATGGAGCACGGGATGGGCGGCTGGCACATCACTTGCCAATGGGCTTGAAGGAAACATTGAAAACACCTAAAAGGGTCTGATTTTTATGAATATCCATCCATTGCCTTGGTTTCAGGCAAAATGATTTGACAGGAAGGCTTGGGAACCGGTTGGGTGAACAGGAATCGAGAGATTGATTTCAACATTAAAAGGAGCTGGGATCTATGTTTTATTCGAGTTTGGTGGTCTCTTTGATTTTTTCGGTAATTCCCGCGCAGGGACCGCCGCCTTCAACCCCGACAAAAGTAACAACCGTCGAAAACATGACGGAATATCGATTTTCCAATGGGTTAAAGGTTATCCTCTATCCTGATCTATCCTCCTCGAAGGTCACAGTAAATATGACCATTCTTGTAGGGTCTCGCCATGAAGGGTATGGCGAAACGGGCATGGCCCATTTGCTTGAACACATGCTCTTTAAACCAACAAAGCTTCATCCGGACATTCCCAAGGCCTTGCGGGATCGGGGAGCCACTTTCAACGGAACGACCTGGGTTGACCGGACCAACTATTATGAGACACTAAGTTCAGGCGGCGATAACCTTGAAATGGCCTTGCGGCTAGAGGCGGATCGATTGGTAAACAGCCCGATCCGTCGGGAGGATCTTCTAAGTGAATTCTCCGTGGTTCGCAATGAGTTTGAACGGGGAGAAAATGACCCGGAGCAAGTCCTCTCCCAGCGTATGATGGCTTCCGCTTTTGAGTGGCACAATTATGGAAAATCGACGATCGGCAACAGGACGGATATAGAGCGGGTTCCCGTTGATAACCTTCGTGCCTTTTACCAAAAATACTACCGACCAGACAACACCATTCTGATTATCGCAGGGGCCTTCAAGGAGGCTGATGCCCTAACCTTGGTTTCCAAATATTTTGGTGCCTTGAAAAATCCTGATTCCGCGCTTCCG
>CAMBMH010000237.1 GCA_945868575.1 Singulisphaera sp. GP187
CGGGCGCAACTGGCCGATGAGCCGCTCCGGGCTTGTGTGCCTCGTATCCAGATAGGAGCCCTGATAAATGGCCGGCAAAAACGCCGAGGTCCAGTTCTGGGCCTCCTGAATCGGTTGCCCCCCAGGGCAAAGCGCCACATATCCCGGCAGGTTTTGGGTCTCGCTACCCAAACCATAAAGAACCCAGGAGCCAAAGCTGGGCCTCACCTGGCGCGACTCGCCACAGTTCATCATCAACAGCGCCGGTTCATGATTGGGCAGATCGGTCTTCATCGACCGAATCACACAAAGATCATCCGCATGACGGGCTGTCTCCCGAAAAAGTTCGCTGACATCCAGTCCCGAATTACCATATTTCGCAAACCGGAAAGGCGAGGGAAAACAGGCGCCCGTTTGTCGTTCGGTGGGCAGATTGGGGCGTGGCAGGGATTTGCCCGCGTACTTTTCAAGAAGCGGCTTGGGATCAAAAGTGTCGAGGTGACTGGGCCCACCGTTGAGAAATATATGGATGACCGAGCGGGCTTTTGCCGAAAATTGGGGCGCGCGTGGGTGAAGATCTCCCCTGGCCCCCAGCGATAAAGGCAAGGAGTGATCCACCGCGATATCCGGGCCCGCCTGGCCAAAGCTTTGACCAGATGTGGCAAACGCCAAACTCCCGATCCCCATGCCAAATTGGGAAAGGGCCGCCCGTCGAGACAAAAATCCCGGCGCGAAAGCCTGTTTGGCAATGGCTTGGGTCACGGGATCCATTGGAACTCCGTGGTCCAAAGTAGGGTTTGAGCCAAAAGGCCAAATCGGTCAAGCGGAGCGGTTTCGGGTCCGGTGAAACCGGCGGTGGCGGTCCACTCGCCCAGGGTGGCGTGCTGAACCGTCGGCGACCAGAAGAAACTGTCATAACCCGGATCACGGCCGCAATCGGCGACAAAGTCGATCGTGTCGCCTGCCTTTGCCTGGACCCTGATTTTGTGATCTTTGATCCCATTGTGGACCTTTTTTTGCCACAACTGCTCCCGGGCCGAACCGTCTTTTTTCTGGTGAACAATGGTCGCGCGGATCCCATCCCCGCGATAGTCGGGATGTTGGACCGTCGCGATCAGCGTGAACTCTCCATCCGCGGGCACATGGAAGCGGCGAATCGCGGAAATCTCAGGGATCGGCCCCGGATGCCCACCCTCGGCGGTAAGCTGGAGTTTGCCCGTTCCGGGTCGGGGGAGGAGAGGCGTTGCTTGCCAGGATTCGCCTGTAAAGCAACCCAGCTCCACAAAGGAATCCGGAACGGGGTTTTCGATCCGCCCCGTTCCATCGGGAAATGGCTCCATTCCCCTCCCATGACTCCAAAAGCGATGACGCGCCTTGGAAGGCGAATTTTCGCCAAACCCGGACAAACATTCGACCATCGCATCCAATTCGGCCGCTGTCGGGTCGCGCGCCACAATCGAACGGAAAAGCAGCTTCGCCCGATTTGCGTCAGGCATATTCGGATCCATCCGCGCGCAAAGGTCGCGGCACGCTTCGATCACAAGTGGATGGTTAAGCCAAAAAAGTCCCTGGGCCGGGGTGAGCGTGGTGGTTCTTTTCGGAAGGTGCGCGTCGGGATTGGGCCCATCCAGGGCAACCCAGGTCGATGGAAGATTTTGACGATCCACAAAACCGTAGATCGTCCGCCGGGTGGGAAAAGGCGTTGTGAAAAGAGCATCCGCTGGCCCGCCAAATTCCTCGCTGAGCGTTCCCGTCGCAAAAAGAAGCCGATCCCGCAGCGATTCAAAATCCAGACGACGCCGGTTTTGCCTCGCCAAAAGGCGATTGTCCGGATCCGCCTCATCCAGGTCCCGGCGCGGCGGCCCAGAACTTGCTCGCCTGTAGGCATCCGTCATAAGGATGGTTTTGTGCAACCACCGAAGCGACATGCCGTTGGCCAGAAAATCCGAGGCGAGCTGATCCAGCAAATCGGGATGGGTGGGCGCCTCCCCCCTGGTGCCAAAATCACTTGGCGTGCGAACGATCCCCTCGCCAAAGTGCCAGGCCCAGACCCGATTGACGATCACCCGCGCCAAAAGTTCGCGCGCCTTGCCTGTCGTGATCGCCCGGGCCAAATCCGCGCGGCCGCTCCCCACCTGAAAGGGGGATATGTCCGACCCACCCAGAAACTCGGGCAGACGGGGAACCACCGTATCACCCAAAAGATTGGGATTCCCCCGGCGCATGATTTTCTGAACCGTCGGAGGCGATTGATCCTTGAGAACCATCGCGCAAGCAAGCACCGCGGGTGTCGCCGCCCGCCATTCATCCGCCTGCCGCTGAAGCTCCCGCTGCACATCGCGATCAGTCCGGCCAAAGAGCTTGCCCGACATATCATTGGGAACATTCATGGGGGCCTTGGGGCCCCGAAGGACATTGTCGATGGCGTTATCCTTTTGGGCCTCGGGATCGGCGAGCAAACCCGCGTAGCGGCTGGCCAATTCGGTCGGATCCGCGGGGGCTGGAACGAATAATTTGGCCACCCGCGGATTCACCTTCGAAAGATCCAGCGCGGCAACGCCCCTGGCAAACTCTTCGCCCCGCGTCGGCCCCAGAATCTTCCATGGCCCCATTACCGGATCGGTTTTGGCAACTTCATCGAGGCAATCCCTCCAGCGCTGCCAAACAAACGGATTGAATTCTCCCTCCGAAGCCAATTGGGTCACCTCGCCCGGATCGGCATACGCGGCGAGGAGATAGCGCCTGACCTCGGAAACCTTTCGGAACGAATCCCGCCGAATGCTCATCCTTGCCTCGACAAAATCCTTGACCAGTTTGTCACGGCGGGTCTGTTCCTTGGCAAAGTCGCGGCTTGCATCATCGGGAATTTTGTCCGTTAACCGGGGAAGATCCTTGGTTTCCGGGGAATTGGCAAAAACCGAATAAAGACCATAATAATCCCGCATGGTAATCGGGTCATGTTTGTGATCATGACAACGGGCGCAGGAAACCGTGAAACCAAGCAATCCCCGGCTCACAACATCCACCCGGTCATCAAGGATGTCGGGCAAATTATTGAGGAAACGCCTCCCCAAAGTAAGAAATCCAAGCGCCGCCTTGTCCGCCGGTGCGGCTTCGGGCAAAAGGTCTGCGGCAAGCTGGAGACGGACGAAACGGTCGTAGGGAACATCCGCAAGTAGCGCGCCCACCACCCAATCCCGATAGGTCCACGCAAAAGGGAGACTCCGCTCCTCGAGAAACGCATACCCCTTGCTGTCCGCATAGCG
This sequence comes from Singulisphaera sp. GP187, assembly GCA_945868575.1. Lineage (GTDB taxonomy): Bacteria > Planctomycetota > Planctomycetia > Gemmatales > Gemmataceae > SYLG01. The sequence goes on from CAMBMH010000237.1 coordinate 3,246, forward strand.
GGCCACATCGAGCCAATGTCTGGCCCAATGTTCGGCATGGGCCCGGCTCATTAACAAACGATCCACAACCTCCTGAAATGCTTTTTCGGACGGGTTGCGAACGAATGCTTCGGCTTCGTTTGCCGAAGGTGGCAATCCGGTCAAATCCAGGTGGACTCGAACAATCAGATCATGAGGCGATGCGGCCTTAAGAGGCACCAGCTTTTTACTAACTAGCGCCCGGGAAATTTGTTGATTGATGCGCTCGCTACCGGCAATTGATGGAAAAGGGGTGTCCTTGCCATGGGGTGCAAGGGGCCGAACCGACCAAAGGTCGGCAGGTTGTCCGCTTGTCAAAGCGATCAATACCCCAAGCCATACGCCCATAAAAAAACCAGACTCCCAAAATTTCCTTTGGATTCCAATCTGATTTTATCATTCCCATGTCCTGCCGTGGGGCCTTCTCTGGATAAATTGGGTTTGATACCTTTGAATTGTCCTCCTCACAAACGGACCGCACCACCATGGGAAAAACACGAATTGCCGGGCTGCTTTTGCTTTTGGGATCCATGGGAACGCTTGCGACCCCGGGCCTTTTTGCCCAGGAAAAAAGCGTGGCGCCGGGGATCAACGACAACTTCAAAAAGCCCGATGTCGCCAAATACAAGGAAACTTTTGAAGGCGAAAGCCGCGAAATCTTCAAAAGCCGGGAGGCTATTGTTGCCGCCTGTCAAATTCGCGAGGGGGAATCAATTGCCGATGTGGGGGCCGGAACGGGGCTTTTCTCCCGCCTTTTTGCCGCCAAGGTGGGCCCCAAAGGAACCGTTCAGGCGGTCGACATCGCCCAAAACTTCCTGGACCACATCATCAAGACATCAAAAGATAGCGGATTGACCAATATCAAAACCGTCCTCGCCAATTCCAAAGACAGCGGTTTGGCCACCGAATCGGCCGATTTGGTGTTCATTTGTGACACCTATCACCACTTTGAATTCCCCCAAAGGACCCTGGAGAGTTTGCACAGAGCTCTGAAAAAGGAAGGCCGCCTCGTGGTGATTGATTTCGAAAGAATCGAAGGAAAAAGCCGGGAATGGACCCTGAAACATGTCCGGGCGGGGCGGGAAGTCTTCCAAAAAGAGATCGAAACCGCCGGTTTTGAGCGCATCGATGCCAAAACCCCCGAAGGCCTGGCTGAAAACTACTTTCTGATTTTTCGGAAAAAGGGGCAATAGGCTTGGATCGTGGGAAAGGGGAAACGGCCTTTTGGTCGCATATTCCCCCTCAGATCGTAGACCTGTTTGAATCACTGTTTGGGTCTAAAAATCCAAACGATTTTCGCTCAAAAAGGAAAACCAGCCCGGTATCATCACCTCAACCGAAGCACATTACTCTCAAGGCAACAATCCCATTTGCTATCCAAATTGCCCTTTGATGGCAAACTCTTTAACCCAGTCGCCGCATGGATAGCGATTGAGCCGTTTTACCCCTTTAGTTGGGCGATTCCATTGGTCATGATTTATCAAGTGCCTACTTTGGACAGGTAATTGTTCATGCCTGGAACAACCAACCGCTATCGAAACCTCCGGCCCGGCGGGCGCCCTTTCCGGGTTATTCCGTCATTTCGTGCATTGTTCCAACATCGAAATGGCCTGTTTGGATTAGCCTCCAGAAGTGGACCGTTTCGCAACGGCACCACCCACGCCTACAGCTACGATACCCTCTCACGCCCAACCGCCGATGCGGTGACCACTCTGGGTTCCGGAGTGGATGGCACGGTAAGACGAATCACCACCGGTTACAGCCCCCTGAACACAGGTTACCTCTTCACCTCCTATGACGCCGCCAGCGGTGGCAATGTCGTCAACCAGGTGAAAGAGGAATTCAACGGTTTGGGTCAGGTAACCAAAGAATGGCAGGAACATAGTGGAGCGGTCACAGGAACCTCGGCCAATGTCCAATACGCCTATTCGGAGATGGCGGGTGGTGCCAATCATAGCCGCCTGACCAGTATCACCTACGCTTCGGGGTATGTCCTCAATTACAACTACGGAACAGGTCTGGATAGCAATATCAGTCGGTTGACCTCGCTGAGTGATTCCGGCAACACGCTGGAGAGTTATTCGTACCTGGGCCTGGCAACGATCGTCAAACGGGCCCATTCCCAATCGGGTGTGGACCTGAGTTACATCAAGCTTTCAGGCGAATCGGTGGGCGATGCGGGGGATCAGTACACAGGACTGGACCGCTTCCAAAGAATCATCGATCAAAGGTGGATCAACGGCAGCAATGTCGATGTTGACCGGTTCAAGTACGGTTATGACCGCAATGGCAATCGGCTCTTCAAGG
>CAMBMH010000238.1 GCA_945868575.1 Singulisphaera sp. GP187
GCTGCGGTAGCTTCCAACGCACGGGAAATTGTCTTGAAAGGCGTATCGATTGAGGTTCCGTTATTTTCGTTGTTTCCTGCCGTGGAAACCCAAAAAATCGCGGGAACGGCGCGATCCTCAAGAGACTCCAAGCTGATTTTGGAGGCAGAAACTTTCCGGGAAACGGTACGGGTAACCCTTTGAGATTTGCGAAATTTCGAGAAAATGGAAAACATGGAAGACTCCTCTGGATGGATCGCGCCTAGGGAAGATTCTAATCAGGAAACGCGGGTGCTTACAATGGATACAGTAAAAATTTCAGGAAAAGAGATTTCCCAACAACTCAGGGGAGAACTCAAAAAGGAAATCGAAAATGCAATTTGTTTTCAAAAGCGGGCTCCAAAACTTGCAGCTGTTCTAGTTGGCGCTTTTGCTCCCAGCAAAATCTATGTTGCCGCAAAAGAGAAGGCGTGCAAGGAAACAGGCATCGCCAGCCAACTATATCAGCTACCAGAGTCCACCAGCCAGGACCAGCTGCACGATTGCCTCGAATCCCTCAATCTCGACCCAACCATTGATGGAATTCTGCTCCAGCTTCCCCTACCCGGCCACCTTGATGAAAATCAGGCCATTCTTCACATCCATCCCGATAAAGATGTCGATGGTCTCCACCCAATAAGCCTGGGACGCCTCCTTTCAGGACAACCTGGGTTCCGACCATGCACCCCTTCGGGCGTCATGCACATGTTGCATGAAACCGGGGTCTCCATGAAGTGGAAACATGCAGTCGTCATTGGTCGCAGTACCATCGTTGGAAAACCTATGGCACTCCTTTTGGCGGAAAAAGGCGCCGATTGCACAGTCACTCTGGCCCATTCCCAAACACAAAACCTGCCCGAACTTTGTCAAAAAGCGGACATCCTGATTGCAGCTTTGGGAAAGCCTGAATTTGTAAGGGGAAGTTGGCTCAAACCAGGATCAGTGGTAATCGATGTGGGTATCAACCGACTAGGCGATGGAAAAATTGTCGGCGATGTAGCTTTTGACGAAGCCTTTGGAGTCGCCTCGGCAATCACACCTGTGCCAGGAGGAGTCGGCCCGATGACCATTGCCATGCTTTTGAAGAATACGGTCGATTCGGCAAAAAAACGACTTGGCTAAACCGCCGATTCGAACCAAGGGTTGATTTGGTTACCCGAATTTCCTTGTATAAGATATCTTTAATGTGTGGGATCTCGGGAACAGGTTCACAAATCCCTGAATCCATACTTATCATCTGGACTATCCAACCGGACAACTGATTCAATCGGATGTGGAAGCCCCCCCACATCTGTTGGTGGGACCATCATTTCCGCCCAGCCATCTTTCCCAAAGCACCGGAGAAAGTGGGTTATTGCCCCATGTCCGAAGTGGTGATCACAGCTCCAAATGGAACGCTGCCTTTGACAACCTGAAGGTTTCGCACCACGAAATACCTCAACGATTCGGCACTCGATTTTTCCTGGTGATTGAGCGCAAAAAGGAGGTTCTCATGGCTGATCATCTCCCACTCGTGGAGCCCGACCAGAATGTCTCCTTTTTGCCAACCAGCCCGGGCCGCCGGGCTGTCCGGTCGCATATCCCGAATCATCAGGCCACCATGCAACTGTTGGTTGACCTTGTGAACCAGTTCGGGCCCAACAGGCTGTACTTTAATGCCGATTTTTGCCCAAATTTGTTCTGAAAGACCGGGCTTACCCAAGGTTTCCAACTGTGCATCCAGTTTGGTTTCGCCACCATCACGGCGGACAAGCAATGCGACTTTTTCCCCACCCAGCCGATCCACAAATCCCTTCTCCCAATCGATGCACGATTCCACATCACATTCACCCACCCGGAGCAATTCGTCCCCCAACTTCAATCCGGCCTTGGAGGCGGTTGATCCCGGTTCAAGCCGATCAACAAAGACCCTTCGGCGCACGAGTCCATCTTCCTTGGGGCGGTCTACCTCTTCCTTGAAGGAAATACCCAGACCATAGCCCCTTCGCTTGTTCCCAATCATGTCCGAACAAACCCGGATCATGGTTTCGACCGGAATAGCAAATCCAATCCCCTGGGCCCCTGCACGAATCGCCACATTGACCCCAACCATCTCCCCAAGGGCATTCACCAGGGGGCCTCCAGAATTACCGGGATTGATGCTGGCATCCGTCTGAATCAGAGCTTTATAGGTTAGTTCACGATTCAAAACCACATCGCGATTCAGCGCACTCACTACCCCCACCGTAACTGTGTGCTCATAACCATAGGCATTTCCCATTGCGATTACGGTTTCACCAACCATTAGATCCTTGGTGGTTCCAAGCGTCATAGTGGGAAGGGCTTTGGCGACTTCGATTTTCAATAGTGCCAAATCCGTTTCCGGATCCCGGGCAATGACCTTTGCCGGTGCGGTGGTTCCATCAGCAAGTCTGACACGAAGAGTTGTGACATCCTCGATCACATGGTGATTGGTAACGATATATCCCCGCGGATCGACAATCACCCCGGTACCCATTCCATTGATCTGGGTAGGCTGCCCCATAGCATCGGAGGGGCCGCCTTTTCTTTCGCTATGAATGTTCACAACAGCGCCCCGCACCTTTTTGCAGGCTTCAACAATGGGGGTTTGCCGGGGATGGTAGGCACGAGCGGAAGGGGGATCCACAGCCAAAGCCGGGGAACCACCAAAACTTGCCAGCCCAATCGCCCAAGCCATCCAAGCAAAGAACCGCTGGGTGCTCATGTTGCCGCCTGTCCGTGCATTTGCCAGGGACATCGTGTCCCAATGCAAATGGAATCGGAAGTCAAACTCATTTTCCCCAGCAAGCCTTGCCTTCCAAGTCAAAGCTTTCCTCCCAAAGCTACCGGTCAGCCCACCTAATCCATTCCCACGCATCCTGCGCAAAATTCCAAAAGTACAAATTTTGCAGGCTGTAGCAATTATTGGGGCCCAAACCGTCTTACTGCTACAATTCTCAGATCATGAAACTCACCCAACTCATGGAATCGGAACCCCATCCCTGCGGATACCTCCCAGGCCAAACCGCTGTATTGCAGGAAACGGTTGCCTTCGAGTTGGATCCAGGCGAATTCCGACAATTGATCGACTTGGGATTTCGCCGTTTTGGTCGTGGCCTATTTCGCCCCATTTGCCATTGGTGTCAAAAATGTATCCCCATTCGAATCCTGGCCAAAGATTTCGTCCCGACCCGCAGTCAAAAGCGAAATTTCTCGAAAAACATTTCGCAGATTGACCTCCAAATCGAAATTGCCAAAGCCGATGAAAAACAGCTTGAACGCCTGGCCCAGCTTCACCAACAATTCCACGCCATGCAAACCAAAGACAAATCCTGGCCCCAACAGGACAAGTGGGATAGCGCCCGTTTTGTAGCGAACATGGCGGAGCAACCCTTCCCCGTCGAGGTTTGGAACTACATTCATAAGGGTGAAGTGGTAGGGTCGGGTTATGTTGACCCATTACCTGATGGGTTGTCTGCCATTTATTTCATTTATGATCCCGAAGTGCGCCCCATGGGATTGGGGATTTTCAATGTTCTTTCGATGATAGAAGGGGCCAAAGCCAGAGGGCTGGATTACCTGTATTTGGGTTTTTGGGTCCCGGGATCCGCCAGCATGGCATATAAGGCAACTTTTTCCCCATCGGAACTTCTCACCGGCCAGAAACTTTGGACTCCATTTCCTTCAAAGACTCTTGTTGATCCTCCAAGCCGGGGCTTCTAGGATACTATTGTAATGCAATCATCATTCTCATTAGGTAACCCACTTGGCCGTTGAGGCCTTGGCGGTCCGTCCGGAGTGCTCTCATGGCCGGCGATTTGGTGGTACAGACCCAAAAACTGACTAAGGTTTATCGCGACTTTTGGGGGCGTCAAAAGAAGATTGCCCTCCGAGCGCTGACTTTTGAAGTGAAACGGGGCGAAATCTTTGGTCTTTTGGGTCCCAACGGATCCGGGAAAACCACAACAATCAAGCTTCTCCTTGGCCTCCTGTTTCCAACAGAAGGCGAGGCTCTTGTTCTTGGCAAAACCTCCAACGATGTCCGCAAGAACGAAAAAATTGGCTACCTTCCTGAAGAGTCGTACCTGTATCGCTTCCTGAATGCGGAAGAGACCCTCGATTTTTATGGGAGGCTTTTTGATATCTCTCCCGCTGTTCGCGAAAAGCGCGCGGCGGAACTCATCGAAAAAGTCGGTCTCAAAAACGATCGCAAGCGTATCCTCAAGGAATATTCGAAGGGTATGCGTCAGCGTATCGGCCTTGCCCAGGCGCTGATCAACGATCCGGAACTGGTCATTCTTGACGAACCGACTTCGGGCCTTGATCCCTTGGGCGCCCGCTGGATGAAAGATCTGATTGTCGACCTGCGCAACCAGGGCAAAACAATCATCATGTGTAGCCACCGTCTTGAAGATGTTCAGGACATCTGTGATCGCATCGCGATCCTTTCCAACGGCGAGCTCCAGGCTTATGGTCGTGTGGAAGATCTGCTTCAGGACACAAAGCGCGTAGAGATGCGCGCGACCGGGCTTGAGCTTTCGGAAAACCTCCGCAAGGACCTCGAAGAAGTCATTCGCAAACATGGCGGCAGCGTCGACTCGATGGGCCATCCAACGACAACCCTTGAGGACTACTTCCTCAAGATTGTTGAAGAGAGCAGTCGTCGCCCCGGGCGTCGTTACCTTCCCGAGTCCTCCGGCCAAGCCGGCCGATAACCGGAGGAACGGAACATGAATCCCCTATTCGGGTTATTGTTTTTTGAGCGGGATCCCCTCTCCTGGTCCTCCCTGGGCGGTTGGAGCTTCCTATATTGGATGCAGACCGTGGGTGGCTTTGCCGCTTTTTCGGCGTTGGCCTGGTTGCTCTTTGCGTATCCCAGGACCCGCCGGGAAAACATTGCCGCAATTCCCTCCCTCCAAAAAGGAATTTTCTACATTGGGGCGGCTCTTGCCGTTCCCATGATCCTTTGGCAGGGCGCGTGTCTCGTGGAGGTGTTCCTTTCCGCCATTACCGCCGGTCCTCAAATGCAAAATGCGGGGGGCTCAACCTCGGTTAGCCTTGTTGGACCGATCCTGCGAAAGAGCTTTGTTGAGCGTCCATTTTGGCTCCAAATCGGACTGACGGTAGGCGGTGTTGGCGGAATTCTCTGCGTTTTGGCTCCCATCATTGCCAATCTGGCAAGTTTCCGTTTTCGCCGCGTTAATGCAATTGGCCGTTTGGCATTCAAGGAAGGCGTTCGCCAACGCATCCTGTATGCTTTTTCCGCATTGCTGCTTGTTGCGCTGTTTGCGGGGTGGTTCATCACCTCCAAGCCCTCAGACCAGATTCGTTCGTATGTCTCGATAGCACAGACATCTATGATGTATTTGCTTCTTTTCACGGCCGCGCTTTTGGCAGGACTGAGCTTGCCAACGGATATGAAGCGTCAAAGCCTTCAAACCGTTGTGACCAAGCCTGTCGAGAGGTTTGAGATCCTTCTTGGCCGTATTTATGGTTTCGTGGGTCTTATGACC
>CAMBMH010000239.1 GCA_945868575.1 Singulisphaera sp. GP187
AAGGAGGAGATGCTCTCTGGCGGCGGGGACATGAGTCTGGTATTTGTTCCTGCCATTAACGAGTTTCAGGGGCGGATTTCTGTGGATCTTCAAATCAAGGATTTTCAACCCAAAGCGCAGCCCGATTTTGAGTGGCAAGCTTCCCAAGCCTCATGGGAAACCCCTTTGCGCGATCGGTAATGTGCCTGATGGGCATTTTGCTAATCTGTATGTTCAACATATTTCCGGAGCCTTCCACATGAGCGCACCATTGCGACCCGCCGCAGCCAAACTTGCCCAGGGCTTGGGTTTTTGGGAAGCCACCGCGATCAATATCACCCAGATTGTGGGCGCGGGGGTATTTGCGACGGTTCCCATGATTGTCGCGGACCTTCCGGGGGCCTACGCGCTTTTGGCATGGATTGTGGCTGGGGTGTTGATTCTTGCGGATGGAATGGTGTGGGGCGAACTTGGTGCCGCGCTACCCGCGGCGGGTGGTTCGTACCACTTTCTTCTTGAGTCGTTTGGACCCAAAAAATGGGGCCGCCTGATGGCTTTCCTTTTTGTTTGGCAAATTCTGATAAGTGGCCCCCTGGAGGTAGGTTCAGGTCTGGTGGCTGCGGCGCAATTTTCCACAACAATTCATCCAGAGTTTCAGGACTTTGACAAGGAGTACACGAAAACTTTTACCTTTGAGATCGAGGATGGGAAAACTGTTGGGCTGACTTTGGCTCCATCGCGGTTTTTGGGGTTTGGCCTTGGTGTTATCATTCTGATTCTTCTATATCGCAAAGTAACCGATCTGGGAAAGCTTAGCCTTTTGTTATTGGTTGGGGTGTTGGGGGCACTCTTCTGGATATTGGCGGAGGGATTGCCCCGGTTGGATACCTCGATCCTTTTCGATCCGGTCAAACCGGAAGAAATGCCCAAAAATTTTGGGGTCGCTATGGGAACGGGGATGGGGCTGGCCATCTATTCCTATTTTGGCTATTACAATATCTGCTATTTGGGTGCCGAGGTAAAAAATCCGGGTCGGACCATCCCCTTTTCGATTCTCACAAGTGTGATCGTGGTGGTGGTGCTTTTCTTTATGGTGCATGTCGCTTTTATGGGTGTGATCCCCTGGCGCGAGGCTTTGGCCCACAAAGACAACCTCGCAGCGGAGTTCATGTTTCGCCAGCATGGAACCTGGGCGGCGACGGCCATCAGCATCCTCCTCATGGGAAGTTGCTTCGCTTCGGCTTTTTCCGGGATGCTCGGGTATTCCCGTGTTCCCTACGCCGCCGCGCAGAATGGCCATTTCTTTTCCTGGTTTGGGGCGGTGCACGAGTTTCACAAAATTCCGCACCGTTCGCTTCTGCTCATTGGCGGCCTGGTGCTCTTTTGGAGTTTTTTCAGCCTAGACACCATCATTACTGCCTTGATCGCGACGCGCATCCTGGAGCAGTTTGTCGCCCAGGTGGTTGGGCTGATGATTCTCAGGCGTACTCGTCCCGACCTTCCTATGCCCTGGAAGATGTGGTTTTATCCTGTTCCTTGTTTGATTGCGCTAGTTGGTTGGATGTATCTCTATTTCTCGACGGGCAATATTTTTATGGTGGTGGGGGCGGTGACCCTCTTAATGGGTGGGATCGTGTTTTTGATCTGGTCAAAGTTGACCCGTTCGTGGCCTTTTGGAGATGGGGATTTGGCGAAAATGAGTGAGGATTTGGGCAATTAGGACGATTCCCTTGGACGCGGAGGTGTCCCTAAAGGGCAAAATTATCCAAATTTTTTCACGACTTTGAATGATTTTGGTGCCCATTTGAAATGCTCACGACCAGGCAAAAACCCTGGGTGTGCTTTGTTTGAATTATCTTGAAAACGGGGTCAAAATATTCGGCTGGAGAGAGTAAATTTCGAGGAAAATATCCAGAAAATGAGTGATTTTCCAGGCAGTGGCCAAATCCGGAGCCAAAATGGTGGGTATCGGTGACCAGGGTGGGAGGCCGACTTAAAGCCACTGGTATCTTAAGTCAAATTTCGAAAAATCCGGTGAGTCCTGTTCCGTAGGAAACGAATAAACGGTCTCCGGGGCCTTGCCCTTCGTTGCTCTGATCGCTCAAGATCAAGGGAAAGCGTCGCTTTGGTCGATGCCGATCTTGGACAATAACAAGAGGGATCGGACATGAACACAAACCTTGAAGACCAGGCTGCTGGCGGGGTCGTTCAGGAATGGATGGGATGGTTCCGGGCGTGTCCCGCACTTTTCCCGCTGTTGGCTGGCGCCTTGTTGGCTTCAATGGGGGCGGCGGTTGCCTCGCACCTATCCGATGAAGCTCGCGGAGTCTGTGCCCTGATTGTGGGTATCCTCCTAGGAGTGGCTTGTAATTTTTCCATTCGGGACTGGGTGAATGGACTTCACCCCAAGGTCGTGGCCATTGGCGTTTTGTTGGTGGTAGGGATCATCCAGGCCGCCTCCTCCCTTTGGATCCTTCCCAATTCAACGGACCCGGCCCACAACTGGGATTCTCTCCAAAGGCTTGGATTGGTCCTTGCCGCGGTGGCTGTGGTGGGAGCGTTTTTGATCCTTCTGCCTTTGGTTCTCAGGAAAATTGCATTTGTTTGCATTCTTTCCTTTCACTTTGCGGGAATCATGAGCGCGGTAACCTCGGTTGACCCTCCGGGAACCCACGCTCCCTGGATTTCCACCTACATGTGGGTGAAGGTTTTCCGCCCCTACCTCCACTTTCTTTACATGAACAATGCGTACCACTTTTATTCTCCGGAACCAGGACCAGCGACTCTGGTTTGGTATCGGATCGACTATTCCGATGGGAAAAGCCGCTGGGTTCGCGTTCCCAACCGGGACGCTTCGCCGGTTCCCTTGCTTTATCAGCGGACGGTATCCGTTTGTGATGCGACCAACATGTCTTCGGGATATACCCCAGGTGACTACTACTCCAACCTGTTGCCTAAACGAACCGCGGCCGGGTTAGAAAATCAGCCCCAGATTCCGCCTCTCCCCTCAGACATCCAGGCTGCCTACGCCTATAGAGAGCCTGCACCGAATGTAAAAAAGATTCTGGCTTCCTATGTGAGGCATGTGGCAAAGACTTATCCCAGGCCAGGGGATAACCCATCCGCGACGATTTCCAAGATCCGCGTCTATCGATTGACCCATGTGATCATCACCCCGAAGGAGATGAGTGGTGGCCTGGATCCGAACGATCCCGCAACCTATGTTCCCTATTTTTATGGCGATTATGACACCGAGGGGAACCTGAAGGATGACAAGGATGGTTTCCTCTATTTTGCGTTGCCCATTTACAACGAAAAGGAATTGCGAAAGCGCAATCCGGACGGATATCTCCCTTCATGCCTCGATTACTTTGTGCTGCACTCGGGCCTTGATCTCAGCAAGGAGAAGAAGTAATGCGCCAGAACAATGGAACTGTGGAAGGTACAGTTGAAGGGACCATGGAAGGGACTCCTGAAACCCTGATGGGTTTTGTGAAATCCCTCTTTGTGGATCTGGATCGATTCTTTTTCGGCCCCATCAACCCATCCCTGCTTGGTCTTTTGAGGCTTTTGGCAGGTTTGGCGATCCTTTATATTCATCTTGTCTATAGCCTCGACCTGTTTGCGCATGTGGGCAAGGATGCCTGGATCGACCTGCAAAGGGTCAACGAAAGCAGGATGGACAGCCCTGTTTATGTTCCGTCCCTCGATTGGACGGACTATGTCCAGGACAAGGCGTTAAGCAAGGTGAGCAACTTCAGTCTGTTTTTCCATGTGACCAGTCCGACAGGTGTATGGGTGGTTCATATCGGAGTTCTCTTGGTCATCCTGATGTTTACCTTGGGGCTTTTTACCCGGGTAACAGCGGTGCTCGCCTGGATCGGAACCCTAAGCTATATCCAGCGTGCGTCCACCAGCCTTTTCGGCATGGACACGATCGCGACCATACTTGTCACCTATCTGATGCTTGCTCCCTGTGACCGGGCGTTTTCACTCGATTCTGTCATTTCCCGGTTGCGTCGCAAAAAAGCTGGGGATCCCAATTGGGATGCTCCTCCCGAGGCGACTGGCTGTGCAACATTTGTCACCCGCTTGATGCAGATCCACTTTTCGATCATCTATTTCGCCGCCGGCGCCTCAAAACTCCTTGGGGGATCTTGGTGGAATGGCAATGCCCTCTGGTCGGTAATGGCAAACTATGAGTTCAATCCGATGGGATCCCCTCTTTACATGGAAATCCTTAACTACTTGGCCAGCAATCGGGTTTTGTGGGAAATCGCCACAACAGGGGGGTGCGCCTATACCCTTTTCCTGGAATTGGCATTCCCGTTCCTGGTTTGGTACCCCCGCTGGAAATGGGTCATGATGATTGGGGCCATCGGCCTTCACACCATGATTGGTGTCCTGATGGGATTGACCTTTTTCAGTATTCTTATGATGCTCCTTGTTGCCAGTTTTCTCCCTCCCGCAGTTGGCGAGATGGCGAGGAAATATTGTGCCAATCTTTTTGGACTAACCAAAACCAAAGTGGCCCATGCAACGGAACCCGCTCCCGGATTGGGAATGAAGACGGCGGTGGCCTGATCGAGTTAACAACTCCAAAAAAAACATCCCAAATTGCCCAGGGCCACGAGATTTCCAATCCTCGTGGCCCTTTTTCATTGGATTTATGTTCCTAACCCTTTGCGCCGATGAAATTGATGCTGATTTTTCTCAATCTTCCGGTTATGCCGCCAGTTGGGGCTGTAAACGGATGGGGGGCCCTTACCCAAGGCTTTAGATTTTTTCATGGTTACGGATGGCACATCCCTTGGTTTGTCCAGAATCTTCCGGAGGTTTTCGCCTCTGGCCGGTGCGGGGATGTTGTTTGCCCTGTTATTCTTCGGTTCGGTAGCTTTGGCACAGGTTCCAGGCGGGGTTGCCCCCGGGGCACCCCCCACCGATAACCAGCCAGGATCGTACTACACAAACAAAAGTGGATTTCTGATTCCATTCAGCCAGGACCCCAACGACAAAAATATCAGCGCGGTACTGCTCCATGTGAGCGACGATTTCGGCCGTACCTGGCGCTATTTGGGCTATGCCCAGGCAAATCAGCGATCCTTTCAGTTCCGTGCTCCCAAGGATGGGTGGTACTGGTTCGCGATTCAAACACAGGACCGCCAACAGCGCTATTTTCCTCCGAATATGAATCTTGCCGTTCCCGGACTAAAGGTGTGTGTGGATACGGCCCCCCCTCAGGTATTCCTCAAGGGAACCATCAATACCGCCGGTTCGGCATCCCTCGATTGGGAAATCCGGGACGAAGCGTTTGATCCTGCCACAATGCGTTTGGAAACCCGTGCGGCCGGTTCGGGTGCATGGGTCCCTTTGACGGTGCAAACCCTGGCCACAGGAAGTCATGTCTGGAATCCCGGTCCCGGTCAGGTAGAAGTCCATCTTT
>CAMBMH010000240.1 GCA_945868575.1 Singulisphaera sp. GP187
GTTGGGTCTGGGTAAGCATGTCGGGACTGATGCGCGAATCGGAACAGGTGATGAATAGCGCCATCGGCCTTTGGCCTGCGCCAAGATTTTTGAACAGTTGCTCACGGGTTCCATGAACATTCTTTTGGAAGTCGAAAACACCCTTAATAATGCGTGTCATGGCAATCTTTTCTCACCAAAAAAAGTACATATGAGGCAATTTGGGGGCAAAAACAAAAACATCGCCTGATAGAAGGGCCAAAAAAGGACCTTCATATCGGGAATAACTTTGCGTTTCATTTCCCCGGTTTCCTCAATTATCCTAGTATTTCCTGTAACAGATATCCATTCCCGTTTGGACTTTGCCATGTCGGATTTTGCCGGGTGCCCAAGCATCAACGAACTTGCCAGGATCAGGCAAGACCCTTCCTTGCCTGCTTCGGAGCGGGAAAAACTTCAAAAACACATGGCCGGCTGCAAAAATTGCCAGAAAAACCTGCGTGATATGCTGGCCAAACAGGTCAGACAAGAAAACGAAGGCCCCGCAGCCGCCAAGGTTAACCCAAAATCCAAAAGCCAACCTACACCCACCGGTTTGCAAAACGATACCCCTGCCCCGCAATCGGAAACGGTTCGAATTGACGCTGCAACGGTGGATCCCAACAATCCCCATCCGTTTATGGATCCTCCGGAGGCGGAGGGGGAAATTGGGTGGATCTCTAACTACAGGGTTTTCCGTGTGGTCGGTTCGGGCGGTATGGGGGTCGTTTTTGAAGCCGAAGACAAGGACCTGCGTCGGCGCGTTGCCCTCAAGGTGCTCCGATCCGACCTGGGGGATGATTCCTATCGTCAACGATTTCTCCAGGAAGCGCGCCTGGCTGCCCAACTCCAAAGCGAATTCATAGTAACCATTTTCCGGGTTGGCGAATGGACGGGGCCGGATGCCCAGACCGTTCCTTTTTTGGCTATGGAGTTTCTTCATGGAGAGAGCCTTGAGGCAAGGCTCATGCGCGATTCCTTCCTGTCGACACGCGAAGCCCTTCGCTATATCCGCCAAGTCGCAGAAGGGCTTGGCGATGCCCACCAAAAGAACCTGATCCACCGAGACATCAAACCGGCAAATATCTGGCTCGAGGCAAATCCCGAAACTGGGGAATTCCGCAGAGTCAAAATCCTTGACTTTGGATTGGCAAAGCCGGTAAACGAGGAATCCTCACTCACCCATCATGGAATGGTGGTTGGAACACCCAGCTACATGGCACCCGAGCAGATCTATGGTCTACCATGTGACCAGCGGACCGATCTTTATGGTTTGGGTTGCCTTCTATTCAAATGCCTTTGTGGAAAAACCCCCTTTCAGGGTGAAAATACCATGGCGGTCCTACGGGCCACCGTTGAGGCGGAAAGCCCTGACCTTGAAGGGATTGGCAAAACCCTCCCTAGGGACATCATAAAACTGCTTGAGGATTTGCTCGCCAAGGACCCGGACAAGCGCCTACCCAACGCCCGGGAAGTCATCAAGAGGGTCAACCAGATTCTTGGGGATGAAACCGCCAGAAGCGACGGATCACCGAAGCCCAGGGAAATGGGAACGCGGGAAACCTCATTTGAGCCAATCCGGCGCTCGGTCCTGGTGCAAAAGCAAACGATTGCAGTCATTTCAAGTATTGCTGTCTTGGTGCTCGCGGCCGCGTACCCGGTCATCACCCTGATCTTCAGATACACCAACCCCGTGGTTGCTCCGCCATTGGAGGAAGTCAATATCGGGCTGCTTTTCTCCAAAACCGGCCCCTCCTCGATCGGTGACAAACCCCTTATCGATATCTGCAAAGCCGCTTTTAACGATCTTCTTCCTGACAGCACTCTTCTTGGCAATCGTATCGTTATTGTCGAAAAGGATGCCCAATCCAATCCTGAGGAATACGCAAAAGCGACCGCCAGACTTATGGAGCAGGACAAGGCCGTCGCGGTTTTCGGTTGCACTTCGCCTTCCTTTCGCAGGCGAACTTCCGAGATCCTGAAAAACTATCATGGACTCCTTTTCTGCCCAACTCCCAGTGAAGGAATGGATGACAGCCCGGGTGTGATCCACATGGGACCAATCCCAAACCAGATTGTGGACACACTTTTGGAGTACAGCATAAAATTTCCTGCAAAAACAGGCAATGAACGAAAGATTTTTCTGGTGGGAATGGATGAAATAGGCTCGCGCGCCTCCGCACACTTCACCAGGATGGTCGTCGAAAAAAACTATGCCAACACCCATACCCTAGTAGGCACCGAATTCATCCCGATCGTCGAACCGTACAATTACACCGATAAGGTAGTTGATTCGATTGTTGCCGCATCACCCGACATTGTTATCACAACCATCGCAAACCACGAGGCCCTCACAAAGCTCGTTTCGGAAATGCGCAAACGCGGGATTACCAGCGAAAAAACCCCGGGCTTTCACATTCTTCTTGACGAAGTGCTACTTAACCGGATCCATGCCGAAAATAATGGGATCCTTGAAGGCGACTTTGCTGTCGCAAACTATTTCACGAGCCTCCGCAGTCGCGCCAACGATGAATTCCTGAAATCAGTCGCTGATGACCTGGGCAAGGGTTTTCCGGTGACGGACGCCATGGTCAAAGCACACACATCCATTCGACTCTGGATCCAGGCTGTGAAAAAAGCGGAAAGCTTTGATAGCGACCTTGTGCTGCACGCCCTGCATGAGAGCAATTGGGAAAGCCCGGCAGGAATCGCCAAAGTACTTGACAACAATCACTCCCAGTTTCGGGTACGGGTGGCAAAAGTTCGGAATAATGGACTAACTATTGTTGAAGAATCCCGCTCTGTGCCGCCTGATATTTTTCCCCACTTTGTTCCGGCAGACGGACGAACCCGGGAGCAGCAAATCACGGCAAAGGATCGATGGCTCTCCATGACCCGGCTAATGCAGACCGGGTATCAGGAAAATAGCACCTATTCCGAATGGGAAAATCTTACAAATCCCCTGCCCCTTAAAATCATTCCAAAACCCTGGTGGAATCAGCTCAAATAGCACAGATCAATCTAGAATTCTATTCCGGAGATATTTTATATGATTATTTATAACCGAACCGCCTGGATGTCCCTGGCTTTGGGTTACAAGGGAACGGTACTTCCCGCAATTATTGGCCGGGTAGCAATCATCACAACATTGAGCCTCATTCTCCACATTGTCAAGGAGGTGATGGGTACCTCCTGGCCGAATATTTATCTCGATCCAATTGGGCACACGATTCTTGGGTCAACCATTGGTCTCCTGATCGTTTTCCGTACCAACTCATCCAACGCCCGCTATTGGGAAGCGCGATCCCACTGGGGCATGATGATCAATAGCTCAAGAAACCTTGCCCGTATGGGGCAGGCTCATGCTGGTGGCAAAGCGGAGGACCTGGCCAACCTGATCAGCGCTTATGTCCTGGCTGTCAAACAATCACTCCGCAACGAAACCGACCTGGAGGAAATCAGCCACCTTATCCCCGCCAAGCTCTTTGAACAGGCATCTCGCGCAGGCAATCCTCCAACAATTATCTCCCGTGGCATCAGTGAATGGATTGAAAAGCGCATATCCGATGGAAAACTTGATGTCCGAATGGGAAACAAGATGGAAGAATTCCTCGGACGAATGGTGGATAGCCAAGGCGGGTGCGAAAAAATCCTGAAAACGCCGCTGCCTTATGTTTATGCGACGCTCATCAAGCAGATCCTTTTGGTATATCTTTTCACCCTCCCCATGGTGCTTGTCGAAAAAATGGGGCTCGCGGGACCTATCATCATTGCCGTCGTTTCTCTAGGAATGCTCGGGATCGAGGAGGCCGGTGTGGAAACCGAAGCCCCCTTTGGCACCGAACCCAATGACCTACCGCTGGAACAACTCTGCCTGACCATAACCCGCGACACCCACCAACTAACCGACGAGAGGTAAGAAACACACGGCAACCAGGAAATCCCAATCGTCAAAAGAGGATTTTTTTTCCAACCAATTAACGGCTTGGTATTTCCTGGGATCACGAAACCAAATCCCTTATTACGACAGTCCATTTGTAAACAGAATGTCCCCAATGAAAATCACACCTTTTCTGATGTTTGTCGGCCAAGCGGAAGAAGCCATGAATTTTTACATGGGGGTTTTTCCCCGGTCCAAAGTCCACCGGATGGAAAAATACGACGAGACCGGACCGGGCAAACCCGGATCCATCAAAACGGCGGTTTTCGAGGTGAGCGGCACCCAGATCATGTGCATTGACAGCCCGGTCCCTCATGCGTTTTCGTTTACCCCTTCCTTCTCACTTTTTGTGGATTGCCAAACCGGGGAAGAGGTCGACAACCTGTTCCAGGCACTAAGCGAAAACGGAAAGGTACTGATGCCTCTTGGCAATTATGGCTTCAGTAAATGGTTTGGGTGGACTTCCGACCGCTTTGGCGTTTCATGGCAACTGAATCTACCATGATGCCATCTTATATTATTTTATATTAAAATACCTATTACTCGCATTTATATTATATTTATAAAGCTAAATTTTTTTATCAGGGCTTTTTTGCACGAATAAACAGGATATTCCCTTTCCCCCCCCCTTTCTTGCCCCGCTTTTGATCCCTCTATGAATTCAAAAGAGGCAACCCGCATGGTACACTAATGGTTATATCCGATATCCGCCTGGCGCTTTCGTGTCCAATGAACCATCTGATTGCGGCAAGCGTAAGGCTTTGATAGGCACCTCCCCAACAATCGCTGTTGTTGGGTTCCAAAATTTAACAACTCTGATTTTTTGCACTTTGAGTCGAGGTATTTGTGCGCAATTACCAAAAATACTCCAAGCCCAATAACCAACACCGAAATCCAAAACATCTGGGGCCCACCAAAACCCCCTTGACCCTTGAGATGCTCGAATCCCGGATCAATCCCACGGATGTTATCTCGTCCTCCCTTCTTTTCCGGGGGGATTTGATAGCAGACGGTGGCTTGTGGAAAGGCACACGAACCCCTATCGAAGTGGGTTTCAATCCCACAGGCACCGAGGCCTTTGAGGATGGTTTCGAGGCTGGACTGCTCCATTCGCCTGAATTCAGGGGGTGACCGTTAGTTACTCAAAGAATTTTGATCCTCGCTTTGGCCGCCTTATTGCTCATGGGCGGCCAATTTTTCATGAGAATCCTGGGGGCGCCCATCGAGGATGCAAATAGTCCCATCTTCCTTCATATAAGCAAAGAGCCTACCATTCGGAGAAAAACCACAAGCAATGGATGCGTTGGTCGAACTTGGGTTTTGTCCCTTGTGAACAATGACATCTTGCCATGTTTTGGTTTCAATCATCCGAACATGTTCGAGAGTACTAACAAGCCCGAATCTCCCTGCACCAGGGGAGTAGGCGAATGAAAGGTTTCCTTGTCCA
>CAMBMH010000241.1 GCA_945868575.1 Singulisphaera sp. GP187
TTGAGAATGGGTACCTTGGCTAAATCCGCAATTTTTCTCGCTGCAACCTTATCTCCAAGGTTCTCCAATATATCCGTTTTTGGCCCAATAAATGTGATCCCTGCATTTCTAACGGCGTTTGCAAAATGCGGATTTTCCGAAAGAAAGCCATAGCCAGGGTGGATGGCGTCCACACCATTTGCTTTCGCAATTTCCACAATGGCATCAATGTTCAAGTAAGAGCGAAGCGGCTCGCCCTCCTTGCCGATCTGGTATGCTTCGTCCGCCTTGAAT
Organism: Singulisphaera sp. GP187; assembly: GCA_945868575.1. Classification (GTDB taxonomy): domain Bacteria; phylum Planctomycetota; class Planctomycetia; order Gemmatales; family Gemmataceae; genus SYLG01. Next base: position 274 of record CAMBMH010000241.1, read on the forward strand.
CGGTGCAATGCATAACGATCTTCATGCGCATAAATGGCTACGGTTCGAATCCCCATTTCCGAAGCGGTGCGAAACACACGAATCGCAATTTCGCTTCGATTTGCAACCAGGAGTTTTCGAAAAGTGGTTTTCATGGAAATAACGGCTCAAATTTGCGTGGGGAGAAGGATAAAATTTATTTTAGAAGGGGGCACGAGGAAGCCCACAGGGCTTTCGTGCCTTCTGAGCCGAAAACAGGTTTAGCGGAAATTAAGGTGCCAAGTCGCCCATTACTGGGATTTCCAGAATTGGATGATCTTTCGCATCCGTGTGTATCCGAACAGCGGAAGGAATTTTGCCTTTGGGGTCAGGTTTGATGGAGATTGTCAGAACATGAACCGCTTTGGCTTCCGTGGAAAGGCTTGAAACGGTTGCAATTCCACCAACACCCTCAACTTTGGAAACCCGAAAAGGCGCCAGGCCCCGAACAACCAAGCGCCTTTGGATATCGGCCCCTTTTTGAACGGTTCCCAATTGAATTTGGCCAGGGGTTGTACTTAGGGGGGCCTCAATAGTTAGGGAAACCGGGACTCGGACTTGCGGAATTTGGGTGGAATCCGTTCTAAGCCAAACATCGCTAAACCAAATTCCGGGCGGTGTATCTTTTCGAATGGAAACGGTCAGTTCAAAGGTCGATTCATTCTCCGAGCGTCCTATTTCGCGAATCTTGCAAACCAGATAATTTGATTCGGGATGTGCTTCATTGATATGCAGGTCCGGTTGTCCATGGAATTTGACGGTGGTTGTTGCCTGGGCTTCCTGGCTTTGTTTCACAACCCCAATGTCCAACATGTCAGGACTAAGGCTAAAGTCGTCTCGTGCATTTGCCTTGATCCAGAGCCTGACTTCCTCATTTTGAGGCTTATTGAAATGGACATAAATTGTTACAGTTTTTACGCCGCGAAAACGGGTGCTATCCATTCGTGCGACAACGGCTGTTTCTTCACCGGGTTGCAAATAGGTTTTTAAGGCGGATGCGCTAACGCATCCACAAGAAACGCGAACGCTGGAAATCCCAACAGGTTGCCCTGTGCTATTTTTGATCCGGAAATTGTGGACCAGAGTTACCCCTCTTGAAACGATGCCAAAATCCTTGGACAGCTCATCAAAAAGTCCATCAGCCCAAGAGCTTGCCGCCTGTACGGGGGCCATGAAAAAAATGAGCGCGCATATGGAAGCTAGACAATTCCCGATTCGCATTACCCATCCCCGAGAAGGTCCGCTTTTCGTTTCGCTTTGTGCCTACCCAAATACCTTCGGTTGATGAGTTGCAACCCTTTGGCATTACCATCATGATGGGGGATTATCTCGTTTCAAAGGGAACAGTTGTAAGGGTTTTTCCTTGGGCAATGACGCAAAGGGTAATCTGGGTAAAACCCGCCGATTTTAGGGTTTTTGCGCACTCCCTGACTGTCGCTCCAGTGGTCAAAATATCATCGACAAGAATTGCCTTCCCTTCCTTAAACTTTAGCCCCCTCCAGGCAAAAGCACCTCTAACATTCCTTTTGCGCTGGTTGGGAGTCAGGTCTGACTGTTTGCGAGTTGCCCGGTTTCGAAACAGCGAAAAACGATCAAGCGGCCACCCCTTAATCCCGCAAATGCCCCTTGCCAGGCCTTCGGCTGGGTTATGGCCAAGCCACCATTTTTTTGTCCAATGACGGGGGACGGGAATTACCGCGTCAACCCTTTCCCAAGGGGGGAAGCGGATTGGAAGGTTTGCGGCAAAAAACCTTCCCAATATTTCAGCAAACCATTCCCCTCTCCTACCCTTTTGCAACAAGAGCCATTCCCGCAAAATCCCGTCGTAAGAACCAAAGCAAAAAACCGATTCCCAAATGGGGGGCTTTTGTAGGCAAATTGGGCAAATATGTTCTAGAGTCGCGCTTTCGGTATCCGGTTGAATCGGATTTGGATTGCCACAACGGTGACACCGGACAAGGCCACGACCAGGAATGGATTCAATACAGGAATGGCAAAAAGGGTTAATTGAATCAGGTAACAAAAGGCCGCAACTGTGGCATTTGGGAGGGAATATCAAATCTCCCAAACTAGCCGCTAAAGACTTCCAAATATCCAATTTTCCCATGGGTATAACCCCTAAAAACCCGTGCAATTCGGTTGGGCATGGATTCCCTATGCCACCGGGCGATAACGGATGTTTTCTTGAAGGGGGGGGCTTGTGGATTGAGACCCGTTTTTGCTACTGACTTTTGTTTTTTCTGCTGGCAAAACAGGAATTTCCAGGAGGATGCTCCCCGAGGTGCCTTTGGATCCTTGAACAAAGGATAAACTCCACCCACTTTTCTCTGCCAGGGCCCTTGCGGCCGGTAGGTGGAGGCCGCTGCTTCTGCCGAAACCCTTCGGGCAAAAAAATGGGGTAAACAACCCCAATATCTGGGAAGGTGTCCAACTGGGAAATGGACCCGATGCCTTTCCAACCAATCTTTTTCCTATTTTTTGTAAAGAAAAAGTGGGTTGACAACCTTCAGTTTTGGGAAGGTGTTGTCTAAGGAATTCTCCTACGAGTCTGGCCACCCTACCAAAATGGATTGGGTCGAGCACCAAATTTCCACTTTTGGTTTTTCGGATTGATAATGGGTTTTCGTAGGTACCTTCGGCGACCGACTCTGTCCAGATTCGCTTTAATTCCACAAAATTGGTAACGATGGGCTTGGGCTCAGGTGGTCGGGAAAACCACATTAATTCCTCGATCTGTGTCCGAACCCTTTGGACTTGGCGAAGCATTAACTCCAGGGCTGGGCCCGGATAGTTTGAGTTGGTAGGGTCGAATGGTTTCTTCAAGTCTTTTTGAAGTTTTTGGATTGTTCCGGTCAGAATTGCAAGCGGATTGTTGATTTCATGGCCTGCCCCGGCCGCCATTTCAGCCAATTGAATTCGTGCATTGGGATCCAATCCCTGAGTAGGCAGGGATGGATAGGCTTTTGCTTGTGGCCTTAGGTTTTTTTGACTTCTGGGCCCAAGGGAGCTTCCCAGTTGCAGGATAATAATTTCATCCGCTTCCCATGGTTTTGCAGGAGGTTTTGCAGGGGATTTTGATTGGAGCGCTGCAATGAGCTCGTCCAAAAAAGATGCCTCCCACTTTATGGGAAGGCGGGCCAAATCACGAGCCATTAACTCTACATCAGGAGTCGAGAGGCGCCCGGAAAACGACTGATATGCCCAGTTTTTGGACAAAGCCAAAATTGGTCCCCATGGAGCCTGTATGGATTTTGGAAGGTCTTCCTCGAAGTTTGTTAAACACAATGATTTTTTTTCTAATAGTTTGGTCTTGTTGTTTTTTAATGTTTTTGGTTCTTTAATGTTGTGTTTTTTTGAAGAATTCAAATCAATTGGGATTAAATAGGGAAGAGAATGACTAAGAGTTTCGAGGGCGAGAAAGACTTGGGCTTCAACCGGAAATTGCGTTTGGATTTTTCCAGCAAATTTTTCAAGAACAATACTTCTTTGGAAATTTTGAACTTGGCGTTCGCGCATTGCGCTAATCCGCCAATCTACCTGCTTTAAGTTATTTGGATGGATTAAAGCATCTTTTAAATTATTGAGCCAAAGCTCTTTCCAAGAATTTGTGTAGCCAACTTGGGCTCCCCATTTGAGAAAACCATGTGCAAATTCAGGAAGAAAAAGGAATTTCCAAAGCTCAAATGCTGATATATTCCTTAGATCCTTCCACTGGATTCTTGAAGGGATCAGGGTGGAGTCAAACACCAAAGACCAAGGGTCTGTGCCCTTGGTTTGATGTTTCTGTTTGTTGCTAACTCTAGGTGCCACGCCAAATCCTTGGTGTGAGCACTCGACTAAGTTCTTGGGAAAGCAACTACAAAATCCCACACAAAGCAGGACCTATTAGGCTCTCGCAGGTTCCATCTCAAGAAGCTGACACATCCTTTTCAAAAGCGTATCCATTTCGAAAGGCTTTTGGAGGAAGTCATCTGCTCCTGAGAGTCGAAGCTCTTGGATTTTGTCGTCTTCCACCATTCCGGAGATACACAGAATGCGCACATTCTCCAAACTGGAATCAGCCCTGACCCTGTGACAAACCTCCCGGCCGTTAATATCGGGAAGCATCAAATCCAAAACAATAATGTCGGGACGGTATTCCTTGACCATCATTCCGGCATCGAATCCATTTCCGGCGGAACGAACTTCGAAGCGGCCATCGTCATCCAAAGCTGCTTTCATGAGGTCGACCAGATCTGCTTCATCATCCACGAGCAAGACCTTCCTTTTTCCGCTTTCCAAGGCATCTGTAGGAATGCCGTTGTCTTTCATGAAGCGGAAGAGATGCTCACGGGGAATTCTGCGGAAGCGAGAGCCGGGAACCCGAAAACCCTTCAATTGCCCGTTATCAAAACAACGGATGATGGTTTGTTGGCTAACTTTGCAAATTTTTGCGGCTTCGCCCGTGGTGAAAACAGTTTTCATGTTCACGCAATCCTTCCTGGCAGGGGCAAAAAGAGGGGTTTGGGCAGGAGCCCTTCCAACCCAGTCGCTATCCTACCCAAATTCTGCCGAATTGTGCAAGCCAACTTGGATGAATTTTCCTCCCTGTTCGCCTAACTTTCCTGACCGACAATGTCGGAAAAATTGCCCCATCTTCTGATTGTCTGAGAAAACTACCCGTACTTACTCAACCCAAGTGGATCAAAACCAGGGTGATATCTGCCGGGGTTATTCCGGGGATTCGTAAGGCTTGGCCCAAGCTTTTAGGGCGGTATTGAGCCAATTTTTCCCTTGCTTCAGCCCTAAGTTGCTTGATCCTGGTGTAGTCAAAAAATTCGGGAATGGGTTCGGATTCCAGTTTGCGAAACCTTGCGATTTCTGCAGTTTGTCGATTCATGTAACCTTGGTATTTTGCCTCAATTTCCAGCTGCTCAATAACTTCCCCAAGCTCCTCTCCCGCCTCTCTTTCGTAATCTGTTGCTTTTTGTCCCAGCTCTCCAAATTTCACTTCCGGCCTTTTCAGGAGTTGCCACAAGGTTACTTCTCCTTCCCTTGTGTTTTGGAGGAATGTTTTGGCCAAGGCTAT
>CAMBMH010000242.1 GCA_945868575.1 Singulisphaera sp. GP187
ATAACCCACAAGGGAAACCCTGCCCGCCTCCATAAGGTCGTCAATCAAATAATCCCTTGCATCATCCACATCCGGATCAATCTTGTGGGTGGTCAGGTTCCATGTTTTGAACGTGAATCGAACACCAATGTCCCTGCTGATTTGTCCGATCCAAACGGGTTGTTGCTCAAGAACGAGCGGAGTTTTCCAAAGTCGAAGGTGAAGCCTCTGGTCAATTGTTTGCCTAGCCCGTTGCAATGAAAAATCCTGGCTTCTTTGGTGATAAAAAAGAGCACTAATAGGACTATATCGGTATTCCTTGCCAAAAAGGAATGATTTTGCTGTTCGCCAGCAAGAGGCAATCGAAATGGTTTCTGTTTCGTCCCAGCGTGCGCCAAAGCCGGTTCGAACTGTGTTGAAATCCCCGATCACAACCAAATTTAGGGGATCTCCCTCGGCTTTCCCTGATTTGTTCGTCGTTGCCCTGGGCAATTTAACAAGATAGCCGCGAAGCTGTTCCATGTTGGTGTTTATGATTGCTCCTTCTTCCGGTGGCAGAGCCAGGTCTTTATTGTCATAATCCCCATGGAAACCGGGAACAGGAATGGAAAACATAAATTCCCGCTCCGATTGATCACCAAGTAATCGGATTAAAACCTGTTTTGTTCCCCGGTCGTGGGTGGTGAAAACAAAACCCGAGGCTTCCAATCCGGGTCGAATGATTCCCCAGCCGATTCCATGCGTCTGGAAAAAAGCATTAATGCGTCGATTGGCACGCATTGCCCCAATGAGCTTCAGTGGAAGGAGTGGAATCAGAATGAAAAATACCCATCCCAGTAAACCGAAAGCCAATAAACGCTTAATCACTGCGAAATGATTCAGGTATGCGGCCTCAAGTGGTGGGAAATAATTCGGGTCAATTGACCCAAGCCTAAGGCGAAAAGGCTTCATTCCCCTGTTTCGAATGTGGACCCAAACCGGTTGCAGGTTTCGGCGTGTAAGTGGTACACCGAAAAAACGATCGGCTTCCCGGTCAGTTGGAACCGCAACAGTAACCTCAAAATCGTTATCGGATTGGGTGAGTTTTCGCTGCAGAAAACCGGTATCCCCGGTTTCAGGCCTGTAGGAAACCCAGAATAATTGTAATAACCATTTTGGCATGGGAACCTTCCTTCTGATCATCTTATGGGCCTACATTTGGGGAAGTGGTTGGAATTCGATCGACTTGATTTTTCAGGTATAATCCTTAATTACCCATAATGAAAGTAGTTGTTTGTGCCTTTTACCAGTTTTGCAACTTGGGGCCTCTTCCCCCTCTCCGGTTGGAGCTATTGGCCCTGATGAAGGCAAATGGCATTCGGGGATCGATTCTTCTGGCCCCGGAAGGAATTAATGCGACCATTTCCGGGCCCAAACCCGGTATAGATAATGTAATTCATCATTTGCGTCAGTTTCCTCAAGTGCACGACTTGGATATCAAAAAAAGTTGTTGTGATACCCATCCATTTCGCCGGGCCAAGGTTCGTCTAAAAAAAGAATCGATTACTTTTGGGCTGGATCACGGTCCTGAAGTTCCGACGGGGGAATATGTTGACCCTAAAGATTGGAACCGCGTCATTTCTCAAGAGGGAATCGTCCTTTTGGACACACGAAATGGTTATGAGGTAAATCTTGGGACTTTTGAAGGTGCCATTGATCCCAAAATCCTGAAATTCAGTGAGTTGTCCCGGTTTGTGGAACAAAATCTCGATCCAGGTCAACACCGAAGGGTCGCAACCTTTTGTACCGGGGGAATCCGTTGTGAAAAATTTACCTCTTTCCTTTTGACCAAGGGATTCAAGGAGGTTTTCCAGTTGAAGGGTGGCATCCTCAAGTACCTTGAAGAAATTCCGGAAAAGGAAAGCCGTTGGAATGGGCACTGTTTTGTGTTCGATGAACGGGTGGGAGTGGGCCATGGCTTGAAGCCTATGCCCCCAACTCCTTAGATGTCAAAAACCCCTTATTCCCGAAATTGGCGGATATTGGGGATGCTCCCCCAAATAGGAATACTTCAATGAAACGCACAGTGGTGTATGGAATGGTCCTTGGAATGATTTCCATGGGATTCTTGTCGATTTATTCCCAGGACCTCAAATCAGGTGCCACATCAATGGAATGGACTTCCCTCTATAACGGGAAAGACCTGACGGGCTGGAGTTATAAAACCGGGAAGGCATTTGATGGTCTCAAAGAATCATCAGATGGCCGTTATATGGCCAAAGGCGACACCATTATTGTAAAGGATGGCAAAGGTATTCGCCAGCTTTGGACTACTACCGAATACTCCGGAGACATGGAAATTCGAGTGGAATTTCGCGCCGATGTGAATGCGGACAGCGGTTTTTTTGTTCGGGGCCCTCAGCTTCAGGTCCGGGATTACCTCGTTGCCGGCCCTTACAAAATGTTGAAAAAATATAAGCCACAGGAATGGAATGAAATTATTGTTATAATTCGGGAAAATGTGGCCCATTGTACCTGCAATGGGGAAATACTGGAGGAAAACCTCAAGGTTCCGGCCAAGGGCGGTATTGGCCTTGAAGCGGATCACGGAATTTTGGAGTATCGCAATATTAGAATAAAAAAGCTGCAATAATTACATGTTTTAAACATGGGAAATTTTTAAGGCTACGAGGAGTAATCTTTGTGGCCACTTTTTGTAGCAATCTAATTCTGGGTGGATCCAGTTGGAGAATAGCAAAGGGTCAGGATTTGTTCCGAGACATCCAAAGTAGATGTTAAACCACCGGGAAGGGAAATTGTCCGGACCCTGTTTAGGATCTGGTTCCAAAAAGCCTTGTAATGGTTTCGGGATAAACCGCGCCTAGGCCAATGGAGGATTTTCGCAATTTGCCCAATCATTCCCATCGCGGAATAGTTCCCCAACTTTTTTAGCTCACCCACGGGAAATGAAACTTTTGTGGGGCCAAGGAATTGCACATGAATGGAGATCCATCGTCTTAATTTTGCCAATTCTTTTTTGTGCAAGTTTTTGGCGTGCCATGCGATTCCGGCCAAATTCGGCGAGACCGGCCTGCCCATGATTTCGGACAATTGGGGAAGAATTTCCCGACGAAGGCGATTTCTGGTGAATAAGCCAATTTGATTGGAAGAATCCACCCGAAAGGGTTGGCCCAGCTCATCAAGATAGCGACGCAGCAATTCGGGGGAAAATTCCAAAAGTGGGCGGATGAGATTAAGGCCTTTTGCCAATTTTTTTTTCGCCGCAATTCCTTTAAGGCCTAAGGGACCCGTTCCCCGAAGAATGTGAAAAAGTACGGTTTCCGCCTGGTCCTGGGCATGATGGCCGGTGAGAATCGAATCACAACCAATTTGCTTCGCGATTTGAACAAGCCAAGAGTATCGGGCAATTCGGGAATTGGCCTCCAGATTTCCCTTCTCAAGGGCCAAAGGTGTTGTGGGAGTTCCGGAAAAATATCGAATTCTGCCGGGATAATTCAACTCCAGCTTTTTGGCCAAATTGCCGACAAAACAGGAATCCTGGTCGGATTCGTCCCCTCGAAGGCCATGATTGAAATGAGCCAGAACCAATGGAAAATCCGATTCCATGGTCAGCAACATGGTTAAAGCGACGCTGTCCGCCCCACCCGATAATGCAACCATCAACTGGGATTTTGAAGGGGAAAGGCGGTCCAAGGCTTCCACGAAATCCCTTCGGAGCCTGGACATCCATCGCGGCTCTTTGGGGTCTGATTTAGGTGCCGACATTCCTGAATTCCCTTAAGGTTTTCACGGGGTCACCGGATCGCATCAAGGTTTCTCCAACAAGGATCATGCGAACCCCGGCCGCCCAGAGCTCTTCAACATCGGTAAGGCTTTTGATTCCACTTTCCCCAACAAGGGTGATTTCGGGAGGTGCATTTGCCGCGACACGAAGTGTTGCCTTCATATCCACTTTGAAGGTGCGAAGGTCACGGTTGTTTACCCCTACAAGCGTGGCACCGGCTTTGAGAACGCGATCAAAATTGGATTCATCGTGCAGTTCAACAAGTGCTTCCATCCCCAAACTTTTTATCAAGGCGGTGAAATTCGCAAGTTTCTCATCATCAAGAGCCTCTGCAATCAGAAGGACCAGGTCGGCCCCAGCAGCCCTTGCTTCATAGATTTGTACAGGATCAATGATGAAATCCTTGCGGAGAACCGGCGGACCATTCAGGTTGCGTACGGCTTCAAGGTAGCAAAGGTCACCTTGAAACCATTGGCGATCTGTCAAGACGCTAATGGCGGTAGTATCGCCCAAAAGATAAGATTTAGCCATGGAGACAGGATCAAAATCCGCACGGATTATCCCCGCCGAGGGCGAGGCTTTTTTGATTTCGGCAATTACCCCCATGCCTTTCTGGGAAGCCAGTTTATCCCAGATAGACCGTACCGCCGGACCGTTTTGGGCCTTACGGATCCATGTTTCCAATTCATGATTAGAGTAGGCTTCAGCTACCTCGCCATTTTTGGTGGCGATGATTTTTTCAAGGAAATCCGACATCGGTTTCAACCTGTATCCTAAAGCGTAGTGAATTCACAGTCCCGGGAGAGCTAGTTTTGGCTGAACTTCAAATCCAAGATTCCCAAACTCAATCCGTACCCCCAAATGGGAGCCCGGAGTGGGCTGGAGTTGCTCGGTTTGTTGCCTTGTACTTCAGTTTACAATTCTTGACTGGGCTAGCCTCATTGTTGATTGCAGGATCCGGTTTTTTTAACCTCGATCCCCCGGTAGAATTTGGGTCTGGGGAAAGCTCTAACATCGAAATCCAATATCGAATCCTTCCCGGGATATTGGCTCAAATCGTAGCATTCCTTCCCGGCTTAGGTTTGATTTGGTTTTTGGTTGGGACAGATGCATTTGTCCTGGGGAAATTGGGAAATCCGTTAAGACTTGCGATGGAATTTTTTCTGGTTTCCATGGGATGTCATGTTGTCCATCAGGTCGCCCTCTGGTTTCATCAGAGTGTTGGTGGATTCACTCCCCAGCCTCACCCTTTTACCAAGTTGGGCCATTCCATAGATGGAACCTGGGTGTGGATCGTTTTGTCATTTGCCGCTTGTGTCGCGGCTCCAATAAACGAAGAAATTGTTTTTCGTAAGCTCACAAATCATTGGCTTGGAGGGCCGTTTGGTAAAAACTGCCTATTTTTTATGGCTGGATTTTTTGCACTCTTGGGCGGGGGGCAATCCAAAATGACCCAATTCTCGGAACAAGTATTTCCTTTGCTTTGGGTTGGTGGGCTTTTTGTTTTGACTCAAGCGGTCAACTGCAGGGGGGATATCCAATGGATGATTGCCTCCGCCTGTCTTTTTTCAGCTATTCACAGCTTCGCCTGGCCAA
>CAMBMH010000243.1 GCA_945868575.1 Singulisphaera sp. GP187
ATGATTTTACCACTTATTTCCCCTTTTCGCAAGGAACCGATAGGCGGAAAGCAACTATGTGAAAAAATACCCCAAACCGCCTTTCGAAAAAACAACCCGGACATAAGCAAAATCGGGTTTCCTGGGGGGGAAGCGTATATTGTTGACAATCCACAATCCTGTTTTTACATTAACCCCCTAATGGTCGGTAGCCTTTTTCCCATGGGCTCTGTTAATTATGAATCCGATTCAAACCACAACACAGCAAATTACCAGGCGATTGCGGGGAGAAATCCTTGCCGGTTTGGTGGAACCAGGCGAACCGATGCGCGAAATCGGCCTCGCAGATCGTTTTGGGGTTGGTCGGGCGATTGTCCGTCAGGCCCTTCAGCACCTGGTGCTCGAAGGAGCCTTGGTCGCGCGTCCCAATTGTGGGGTGAGGGTCGCTCCGGTCCAACCGCCTCTTGTCGAAGGGCTTTTGACCCCGCTTCGAATCCAGATGGAATGTTACGCTCTGGAAATGGTTCATGCGAAGCTCCCCACCATCGACAACAGTGGCATCCGTTCGATTCTCGACCACCTCTTTCTTGCCTGCCAAAGAAAGGATCCGGTTGCGATACTGGATGCCGATTTTGAGTTTCATGAGTGGCTACTCCTTCAGGGGGGATTGGAGGAGATGGTTCCGGTTTGGCGATCGGTCATGTCCCGGATGCGTCACCACCACGAATATTCCAACTCCGTTTTGGAGGACCCGATGGTGATCCATCACATTCACCAAAAACTTTGGGAAGAGCTTCAGGGCCCGGATCTGAACCGGGCGAAAAACGCGCTTCAGGAACATCTCCAAAACGGGGCATTCAATCAGAATTGCCGGATTCAATTTGCCAAAAAAACACCAAAACGGTTTAAGGGACGCCCATGAAGCCTTTGACCCCGTTTCCTTTCCGGTTGGTGTTTCTGGTTGTCGCCAACACTTTTTTTTGCGACGGTTTCCTTTTGGTCACTCACCTAAGCGCCCAGGAATCCTCCGGCAACCAATTTGAAAATATAATCCGACCTCTTTTGTTGGAAAAGTGCATATCTTGCCACGGTCCCGAAAAACAAAAAGGTGGACTCCGCCTCGACACGGCGCAGGGGTGGAAGACAGGGGGGACAACGGTCCTGCCATCCTTCCGGGAGATCCTGATAAAAGCCTCCTTGTTCAAGCCATCCGCTACTCACGGGAAGATCTCAAAATGCCTCCCGAAAACAAGGGAGGCAAACTCACAAACCGGCAAATCGCCCAATTGGAATCCTGGATCAAAATGGGCGCCCATGATCCCCGTGGATCCAACGATCTCGCCAAAAAATCCAAAGTGGCCGATCCGGCCACCTTTTGGTCCTTCCAGCCTGTCAAAATCCCACCTGCTGCGAAACCATCCGGAACCGGTTGGATCAAAAATTCGGTCGATGCTTTTATTTCGCAAAAGCTTGTCTCCAAAGGGTTGACCCCCTCGCCACGCGCGGATGCCCGAACGCTTTTGCGACGAGCGACATTCGATCTGACAGGTCTTCCCCCCACCCCGGGAGAAATACGGGCCTTTGAGGCCAATCCTTCCTTGGAGGCTTTCGCGCAGGTCGTGGAAAAGCTTCTTGCGTCGCCGCAATACGGGGAGCGTTGGGGGAAACATTGGCTTGATGTGGCCCGCTACGCCGATAGTGGCGGATACGAAACCGATATCTATTATCGAAATGCCTGGCGTTTTCGTGATTATGTCGTCAAATCGTTCAATGATGACAAGCCTTATGACCGATTTGTTAAGGAACAAATCGCGGGTGATGAGATCTGGCCGGATGACACCGATCTGGATGGCAATTACACATTAAGCCAGGAGAAAAGGGCCCATCAGGAAGCCCGGTTGGGAACCGGGTTTTACGCCCTTGGTCCCCAGATCCATGAATCCAATATGGATGGGAAAAAGATTCGATACGAAAACTTGTCGGATTGGGTGGATACGACTGGCGCCGCGTTTATGGGGCTGACTTTCGGGTGCGCCCGTTGCCACGACCACAAGTTTGATCCCATCAGTCAAAAAGACTATTACGGTCTTCAAGCCATTTTCGCCCCCAGCAAGGAGACCGAGGTTCCAATCATCTCCGCGATGGGGATCGCCGATTTCAAGCAGCACTATCCCCGAGTGATGGCGCTTGATGAATCCCGACGGGCCTATCGGATTTTTGAGTCGATAACCCGGGGCCGGGAACTGACCCCCGCGGAGAAAACCGAAAAACAACAACTAATGGAAAGGATGGTTGGGGATGTTCTGGCAATTCAACCATCCACAGCCCAGGGCGAGCCGTTCGATGGGTTGTTTGAAATTCCCTCCGCGAGCGTTCTGGGGCATGAAAGGCCTGAATTGGTAAAAAAGATTTACCTGCTCAACCGTGGGGAACTCTCCCGTTCCCGCGAAGAGGTTTTTCCGCAATTCCCCGAATCCATCCGCATTTTGAACCACTCCAAACAGGAGTTCCCAAAAGGAATGGGTGAAAGGCGCAAAGCCCTCGCGAATTGGCTGACCGACCCTTCCCATCCTCTCACCGCGAGGGTGATGGTCAACCGGATCTGGCAGGGACATTTTGGCCGGGGCATCGTCGGGACACCCAACGATTTTGGCCAAATGGGGGAGAAGCCTACCCATCCGGAACTGCTCGATTGGCTGGCTGCAGAGTTTATCCGCAATGGTTGGAGCATCAAAAAGATGCACAAAACCATTATGCTTTCCGCGACTTATCAGATGCAAAGTCGAAACATCGAATCCAACGCGGCAATCGACCCGGCAAACCAGTTCCTTTGGCGCATGAATCGCAGAAGACTCGAAGGCGAAACCCTTTGGGATGCGATTCATTCCGTCGCTGGAACCCTGAATCTGAAAATGGGGGGACGGCCCGTTGTTCCACCATTGGGACCAGGGGAGCAGACCCCCGCCAATTGGATCGTTTCCGCGGATCCATCCGAACATTCCAGACGCGGTCTGTATATCCTTGTTCGCAGGAATTTTCGGTTTCCGATGTTTGATGTTTTTGATGCCCCGGTGAACGCCGTGAGTGCCCCGGGACGGGATGTGACCACTGTCGCGACCCAGGCTCTCTGGATGCTCAACAACCAAACAGCAAACACCCAGGCACGGGAGTTCGCCAAAAGAATCCAAAACGAGCAAAACCTTGTTTGGAACGGGCCCGATTTTGGGCCTGGCCAAACAGGATGGGAAGGGAATCGGCGAGGGATTCATGCGGGTTGGGCCCGGCGAATCGCCACTCCCAAACCAACACCCCATCACGACGCCCCCCTGGGGACCATAATGACCCACGGACCTACAAGTGTCGCCTGGAAAGCGGAGAAAAATGGGGCTTACAAGGTCAACTTGGCACTTTGGAACATTCGTCGCCTGGGGCGTAGCGGCCCATGGAAGCTTTGGAAAAACGACAAGGAGCTCCTTGCGGAAGGATCCGTTGGGGACGCGTCCGGGACCTCGACAAAACCCCTGGCGCCCGACCTTCCCCCAACGGTCGCGATGGAGCGGGGTGATTCGATCCGATTGGAGATCCTTGAGGACGATTTTGTCGGTGTCAGGCTTTCGATCGCGGGCCCCGAAACCAAACGGGATCTTCCTTCCGATTTTACGCTGGAGGCAAATCCCACAACGACCGGATGGATCTTTGCCGAATCGATAGCAAACGGGGCCGCACCTTTGGCCAAGGCAATTGATGCTCCCCCATCGGGGGATCTCCATTCGTTTGTTGTCAAAGCCTGGCGGTTGGCGCTGGGACGCTCCCCCACCCAAAAAGAATTGGATGAGGCAATTTTGCTTGTCAAAAACCTCTCACCCCAAAAACCTGAAGAGGCACTGCCCCAGCTTTGTCTGGCCCTTTTCAACCTTCAGGAATTCAGTTACATCGATTAGGAGTTTTTTCCATGAACACCCATTGTGGGCGATATGCACCCGTTGGGAATCGACGCGATTTTCTGAGGAGGTCGGCTTTTGGTTTTGGGGCGTCGGCCATGGGGTGGATGCTTTCCCGGGAAGCAGCCTCCAGGGATATCCCTTCGGCACATTTGGGGAACGCGCTTGCGCCCAGGCCGCCTCACCTCCCTGGAAAAGCGGAACGGGTGATCTTTCTTTTCATGACGGGTGGCCCAAGCCACCTGGAAACCTTTGACCCAAAACCGGAATTGGTCAAGCACAACGGCCAGCCTCTGCCGGCCTCGTTCAAATCGGATGGATTGGCTCTTCAGTTCATGAAAGCAACCGATGGCAAACTAATGGGATCCCCATTTCCTTTTTCCAGGCATGGCCAATCCGGCCTGGAGATTTCATCCCTTTTCCCAAACCTGGGCAAACATGCGGATGATTTGTGTGTGATAAGGTCGTGCCACCACGAATCGTTTATCCATGGCCCGGCCCTTGGGCTGGTCAACACCGGCTCGACACTTTTGGGGCACCCCACCACCGGGGCATGGGTGACATATGGATTGGGCAGCGCGACCGACAATTTGCCCGCTTACATGGTGATGAGCGATGGAGGCTACCGTGCCGGTCCGGCGGTAAGCTATGGGAGCGGGTTTCTTCCCGCGATCTACCAGGGAACCGCCATTCGCACCGAAGGGGCCCCTATCTCCAACTTGTCGCCTACTTTGGATCCTGTGGCCCAACGAAAGGTTCTTGATTCTCTGCGGATGTGGAATGGGCGTTATCAGGCGGAGCGCCCCGAAGATTCAAGGTTGTCCGCGCAACTGGCGAATTATGAGTTGGCTTACCGAATGCAGACGGCGGCCCCGGACCTGATGGATCTGGCGGGGGAAACCGCCGCGATCAAAGAGCTTTATGGAGTGGACAAGGAGCCGATGGCGCGATTTGGCAGGATGTGTCTTTTGGCCCGGCGGATGGCCGAGCGGGGTGTCCGCTTCGTGCAGCTTTTCAACAACGACTGGGATGGCCATGGAGAGTGCGCCGCGAATCACCAGGCAAACGCCTCGCGAACCGACAAGCCTATCGCCGCTTTAATTTCCGATCTTAAACAGCGGGGAATGCTGGAAAGCACGCTTTTGGTTTGGGCGGGGGAGTTTGGGCGAACACCAGTGATGCAGGGGGGAAATGGTCGCGATCACAGTCCCTATGGTTTTAGCGTCTGGATGGCCGGGGGTGGCACAAAAGGGGGACAAGCGATAGGGGCCACGGATGAATTCGGATTTCGGGCCGTCGAACGAAAGGTGCATGTGCACGATCTCCACGCGACCATGTTGGCCGCAATGGGAATGGATCACGAAAGGCTTACATAT
>CAMBMH010000244.1 GCA_945868575.1 Singulisphaera sp. GP187
GAGAGGGGATCGCGGACAACACGGTGGTTGTATTTTTTGGGGATCATGGATGGGGCATGCCACGGGGGAAGCGCTGGCTTTACGATTCGGGAATTCGCGCGCCGCTATTGGTTCGGTGGCCTGGAAAAATCCCACCAGGAACCGTCAGGGAAGACCTTGTTGCCGTGGTGGACCTTTCGGCCACAGTGCTCTCTTTGGCAAAAGCAACGGTTCCCAAAGAGTTTGACGGGCAGGTTTTCTTGCCCCTGTCGATCAAGCCAATGGAATTTGTGTTCGCGGCCAGGGACAGGATGGACGCCCCTTATGATCGCAGCCGCGCGGCGAGAGACACCCGTTTTAAATACATTCGAAACTATCGCCCCGAGACGCCTTGGGCCCAGCCTCTTTCTTATATGGATGAGATGCCCACGATGCAGGTGTTAAGGCGGATGGAAGCGGTGGGACAGCTGGTTGGAGCCCAAACCCTGTGGATGGCAAAAACGAAACCGCCCGAGGAGCTTTATGACACCCTCCTGGATCCCCACGAAATCAAAAATCTGGTTTCGGATCCCGCCCGGGCAGGCAATCTGGAAAGATTGCGAAAGGCTCTTGATGCTTGGCAGGCCAAGGGAGACTTGGGAGAAATTCCGGAGGCGGAGCTTGTTCGACGGGGGTTATTGGCTGATGTTTCCGGCCCGGAACCCAGCAAACCCAAGGTTCTCGAGGACAAATAGGTTTGCCCATTGCGTTCTTTTACCCTTTGAGTTACTTTTTCATGGAAAAACAGTTTGGATAAAATGGGGTAATTGAGTTGAATTTGATAATTATTCAAACTTCTCCCAATTGCTGGCTTGTTACTTAAGATGACGGGGTGAAGATTTTTTCCTCTCGCCCAAGGAATGGGCCCGGGAGGCAAGGTCGGTCTTGACCCAGATCCCCTCAAAAGGTTGGGATGATGCCGGAACCGATTCCGGACGGGCTAATTGTTTGGAGTATTTGGGATGGCGGACAACAAGCAGATTGAACTTTCCCTTTGGGAGCGCTTCAACCAGGGAGTGAACCGCTTTTCGGAAGGGGTGGGCTCACTGCTTTTGGGTGTGTTTGGCTCGCGTAATGAGCGGTATGTCAAATCGCTTGGTTACAAAAGAGCGAATCGCGCCGGAGCGGTTCATGATGTGATTACGGGGTCCTACCTCGCCCGGATCAATGCCCTTGAAGAATCGATGCGGGCCAAATCCAATGAGGAATTGTCGCAAACCACCGCGATCCTTAGGGAAAAACGAGCCAATGGCGCCACCCTCGACGACCTGATCCCCGAGGCTTTCGCTGCTGTGCGTGAATCGGGTCGCCGAACCAAGGGAATGCGCCACTACGACACCCAGATGGTGGGCGGAATCGTCCTCCACCGTGGTAAAATCGCGGAAATGGTTACTGGTGAAGGGAAAACCCTTGTCGCAACCCTGCCCGCCTACCTGAACGCGATTGATGGCAAGGGCGTGCATGTAATCACAGTTAACGATTACCTTGCCCGTCGTGACTGCGAATGGATGCTCCCGATTTTTCGCGGCCTGGGCATGGAAGCCGGTTTCGTCCAATCCGACATGGATTCGGCAGCGAGGCGCCATGCTTATGAATGTGACATCACCTATGGCACTAATAGTGAATTTGGCTTCGATTACCTTCGCGACAACATGAAACCCGCCCGTTGGGGTGATCAATCCTATCCCAGCCATTCACAACAGTGTCAGCGCGGTCTGGGCTTTGCGATCATCGACGAAGTGGACAATATCCTCATCGATGAAGCGCGTACTCCGCTTATCATTTCGGGACCCAGCTCCTCCGACCGGACACGATTTGCCAAAGCCGACGAAATCGCTCGCAAATTGACCGACCTTGAAAGAAAGGCTCGCACCGAGCGGCTCAAGGAACTTCGCGAACAAGCCGAGGCCCGTGGAGAGAAGGCGATTGACCATGCGATCCTTCACTCCGAAGCGACCCAAGGTGATGGCCTTCCTCCTTTGCCGCTTCCAAAACCCGGCGAGGATACCCTTCAGGGAATCCTTTTTGAAATCAAGGAAAAAGAACACTCCGTCCACCTGACCGACAAGGGTGTTCGTGAAGCGGAAAAGCTTGCGGATGTGGAGAGCTTTTACACCGCGGGCAACATGGAGTGGCCCCACCTAATCGACAACGCCCTCAAGGCGCATCACCTTTATCGGCGTGACAAACAGTATGCGGTGATGAACCACCCCGAAACAGGGGAAAAGTGTGTCATCATCATCGATGAGTTCACCGGCCGTCTGATGATCGGGCGCCAATGGTCTGATGGCTTGCACCAGGCTGTCGAAGCCAAGCATGGCCGCGACGGGGTTCAGATCAAGGAAGAAACCCAGACCCTTGCGACCATCACGCTCCAGAACTTCTTCAAGCTTTACGACAAGCTTGGCGGCATGACCGGCACAGCCATGACCGAGGCGGACGAGTTTTGGAAGATTTATAAGCTCGATGTTGTCGCTATTCCGACCAACCGTCCGTTGATCCGCAAGGAATTCAACGACATCATCTACCGGACCGAAAAGGAAAAATGGAAAGCGGTGCTTGATGAAGTCACCGAAATCCACAAGGAAGGTCGCCCGGTTCTTATCGGGACAACCGATGTCGCCAAATCGGCCAAGGTGAGCCAACTCCTCAAGCTTAAGGGGATCAAGCACGAGCTGCTCAATGCGTTGCCCGAACACGCCGCCCGTGAAGCCGAAATCGTCGCCCAGGCAGGCCGGATCGGCGCCGTGACCATTTCGACCAATATGGCCGGTCGTGGCACCGACATCATCCTTGGTGGAAACCCCGAAACTCTCGCATGGGCCCGGTTGAAAAGCCAATATCCGACGCGGCTTGAGGTGCCGGAGGATGTGTGGAAGGCCCTTGTCGAGGACATTGAACAAAAAGAGCAGATGAAAGAGCAGGGGCGCAAAGTCGCCGAGCTTGGTGGTCTGCATGTTGTTGGCACCGAACGCCATGACAGCCGTCGCGTCGACAACCAGTTGCGCGGCCGCGCGGGTCGTCAGGGCGACCCAGGATCCAGCCGGTTCTATTTGTCGCTCCAGGATGACCTCCTGCGCGTGTTCAATGGCGAGTGGGCATCCTCCATCATGGGAAGGCTCGGTATTCCCGAGAATGAGCCGATCGAGGGGCGATTGGTCAATTGGCAGATCCAAAAATCGCAAAAGAAGGTCGAAGAGCGTCACTTTGAGACAAGAAAGAGCTTGCTTGAGTATGACGAAGTCATGGACATGCAGCGTCGGCGCGTCTACACCTTCCGCCAGGCTGTGCTCAATGACACCAACTGTCGGCTCCTCATTCTTGACATGTTGGACAAACAGGCACACAACATTGCCTCGATGTTCCTCAAAAGCGATTATGGCGCCGAATGTTTCGCCAAATACGCCTCGGAGCGTTTGGGAATTGAGTTCACACCCCGCGATTTCCGTGGCAGCGACGCCGAAGCGGCGGTGGATATCGCCCGCACCCGGGCCAAGAGCCTAGCTTTTGACCATGTGAGCGAAATGATCGAGGAAAATCTCGGCGGCGAAGAGGAGTCCGAATACAACTGGCAGGCGCTAAGCCAGATGCTCAAGCGTCGCTATGATCTGGACCTGAACGAAAGTGCCCTGAAAAAGATCGGCAAAGAAAACCTTTTGGACGATTTGCTTCCCAAGGTGGAAGATGCCATCGAAAAAGTCGACCTCAGTCAGGGTGGCCAGTTCTTCGAGCGCAACTTCGGCGCCGCGACGCTTTGCAATTGGGTTGAGCTCAGCTATCGACTCAAGCTTAATCAGGAACCGTTCCTTGAAACAGGAATCGATCCCGCCGCCAAGATTGTCCGCGAGGCGATCCGCACCCTTTATCGTTCCAAGGATGTGGAATTCCCGGTCAACGCCGGGATGGCTCAATTCCTTCCCGAATCGGGTCAGTCCCGGCGCGAAGACCTTGTGCAGTGGGCGCAGATTCGCTTTCCGCGAAGCGCGGCTGATCTCAATGTCGAGCTCATCCTCACCGAAACCCGGGAAAAAGTCCGCAAGGAATTGCTTCGCGTAAGTGAAGCAAATCTTCCTCCGTTTCATCCCGACAAAATCGACGCACGCATTCTTGAAATCCTGGCGGGGGCGAAAAAGCCCGAAGCATCCGATGCCAAGGAACTCGAGGAGCTTGCCCGGGATGGGTTGGCCCTTGATATCAGCGCCGAAAGTTTCATGGGCCAGTCGCCTGAAGCCATTCGTCAACTGTTCCTCAACGAGTTTGATAATGCTTTCCGTCCCGAGATGAAAACCATGGAGCGCCACCTGGTGCTCATGCAGCTCGATTCGGCATGGAAGAATCACCTTTACTCGATGGATCAGCTTCGATCCGCGGTTGGCCTTCGTGGTTATGCTCAGGAAGATCCAAAGATCGTCTACAAGCGTGAGGGCATGCGTGAGTTTGAGACGATGTGGACCGGTGTGAACGAAAGGACCAGTGAGCTCGTCTTCCGCATGGAAGAGGCCGACGGCTATGAAGAGAGCATTTGGGTCATCAATACCGCCCGTCACGAAAACAGTCCTTCGATCTATACCCAGGCGGCCGCGGAGCAAGCCGCCCAGGCCGCGGCGCAGGGGCGAGAGCAACTTCCTGGTCAAAACGAACCTCCAAAAGTGGAAACTCACCGCAACTTTGGAACAAAGGTTGGCCGAAACGACCCCTGCCCCTGTGGCAGTGGCAAGAAACACAAAAACTGCTGCATGAAGCAGCACGCCTAGGGCCGGGATATTCCCGCGCATACCACCCATGGGCTGGTTATTGGATGGAATCTACGCAGGCGGGCTTCTTTTGGTGGCTCCGTGGCTTTTGGCGAGTTCGCATCGCCGAAAGCTGCTTCCCACCAGGCTTGTCGGTGGCGGTTTGCCCGCAAGGCCGCCGGGCAGGGTGGTTTGGTTTCATGGTGTGAGCGTTGGTGAAATTATTCTTCTGGAGACCCTTTTAAGAGAATTTGTCAAAAGTCGTCCTGATTTGTCCTGTATTGTCTCCTGTTCGACCGACACCGGAATGGCCGAGGCTCTCAAGAGACATTCCGCCCATTCCCCGTTTCCTTTTCCGTTTGATTTCAGTTTTGCTGTCAACCGTGCCATGGACGCGCTGCGGCCGGATTTGGTGGTTTTGGCGGAAAGCGAACTGTGGCCCAATTTTCTGCGTGCGGTTCATGGCAGGAGAATTCCCCTGGCTGTAATCAACGCGCGAATGAGTCCCAAAAGCCTCAAGCGTTGGCAAA
>CAMBMH010000245.1 GCA_945868575.1 Singulisphaera sp. GP187
CAGAGTTTTTGAGATCCGAAAGCCACTCGTCCAAGGTCCGACCATCATGTTGGGCCGGGCCCCAGTTTCGCCTCACTATAAATCCATCCAGCATGTTGAACGGACTTCCCGGAATGGCGAGCGCCGCCACAACCATCACGCCCAAAAGAACAATAACAAGGACAACAAGTTTCTTCATGGAGAGTGTTCCTGGTCCGGGAGGGGATATCAACGACCTGACTTGGGTGCTTTTTTTCCGCTCCGGACCGATTGAGGAGATCGAAATTGAGCTGATCGTTATCCTAGAGGCAAATAAACCGGGCCGAAAGAGAAAAGGTTCGGGTTTGTCTGATTTTCCCCATGCACCGTGGACTTGGAAGTGATTGGAGGTGGGAGTTATCGGAGGTGGGAGTTAAGGAGAAGGGGGTGGAGGCTTGCGCCGATTTGTCCATTAACCCAAAAAGCGAACATTCCCATTCATAAAAGCCAAACAGGGCCGCAGAAGTTCCCCTCTACGACCCTGATTCTGGTTGGCTTGGACCCGCAAGCAGGTCTTCTGGCCGGGATTGGGCCTCTTTCTTGGTTCCAGCCCCAAAAACCAATCCCGACGCTCGAATAAGAAAGCAGGTTCCGTGCCAAAAATCTGGCCCTGTGGTAATGGCTGGATGCAAACTATTGCTATTCAGGGATTTGTGAAAAAAACAGCCACGGAGTAGGGGAGGGCGCCACCAATTTTTAAGGTGTGAAAATATTGTCAGAATTACAAATTTTCAGGAATGAGCACGCCGATGCGCACATCCATGACATTAGTTCCGGTTGGCCCTGGTTGAAAAAGAGCCTTCGCGTGGCCCAATAGCATAAAGCTTGATTGGGAATCCATCCCGATTTTCGCATCAACGGGATTCACCTCGCTCCAGCGGGTGAGGTTTTCTTTTGCCTGGGTATCCACCCAGCCGCCTGCGGCGGTTGTAGGGCCGTCTTCACCATCGGTTCCCGCGCTTAACAGGCAAACCCTTCGGGCTTCATTTTCCCTAAGGCGCAAAAGCATTTCCAACGCAAAGGCCTGGTTGCGTCCCCCCGGACCGGGGTTGGAGCAAAGGCGCATGGTGGCCTCGCCCCCTGATAAAAGACAAAGGGGCTGAACCCCGCTTGTGGTGCCATCTCCTGGGACAAAT
This sequence comes from Singulisphaera sp. GP187, assembly GCA_945868575.1. Lineage (GTDB taxonomy): Bacteria > Planctomycetota > Planctomycetia > Gemmatales > Gemmataceae > SYLG01. Next base: position 1,155 of record CAMBMH010000245.1, read on the forward strand.
GTGTTGGGATCAGCCAACAAGCCTCGAATGAGGTCGGTGTGAAACCCCGCCAGGGCAACCGCATCCCCTTCAAAAAAGGATCCAAGGGAAAGCACATTCATTCCCAGTGCGATTGCTTTGGTCTTGCAAGCCTCAAGCGCGATCCGGTTGCTTCCCAAAACAAGGTTATTTATCCAGGGTGGAGTGATTTTGAGTGTTTCAAGTGAAAGGTCCTTTTCCCCGGCAAGCAAATGTTTGCGAACCGATTCAGGCAGGGATTCCCAGACTCCCAACTTTTGACAATCCGCGACACAATCGGCAAAGTGGTGTTCATCGGCCACGGTGGGGCCTGAGCCGATCACATCGAGCGGGTCTCCCACAACATCGGAAAGGATGTAAGTCACGACAGGCGCGAAATCGGGTTGTGGGCCAATTGCCTTAAGAAGACCTCCTCCCTTGAAAAGACTAAGGTGCTTTCGGACCCCATTAAGTTGGTTGATGGTGGCCCCGGCCTGGCCCAATATTTTTGTTGTTTGTAGTTTCTCCTCCAGGGTGATTCCATCGACTGGAGCCGGAGTCAGGGCCGAGGCGCCTCCGGAAAGGAGCATCACAACACGCTCACCTGTTTTTTTTGATTTTGCCAGTTTCAATAGCTCAAGAGTCCCTTTATGGGCTTCATGAGTGGGCAAATTGCTTGCTGCGGGGCGTACCGCACGGACTTCGATATCGTCCAGTTGGCATTCGCTTCCCTGTGGCGCAAGGACCAACCCCCGGCAAGGAAACCGCCTTGGCACCTCGGCCAACCCCCGGACAAGGCCACGGACCATTGCCGCGCCCGCTTTGCCAGCACCCAATACAAGGAGTCCCTTGGTGTCTTTGTCCTCCATTAGATCCCGCTGAACGGCATTTTCTACAAGCTTTGCCGGGTCGACAGCCTCGACTCCAGCCCGAAAGATGGATTCGACTTTGGTGCGCCAGAAATCCGAATGGGTGGAAGAATTGGACTCAATGTAGGGCATCATGCTTCAACTTTCGATTTGATGAAGGATTCCAATGCGGGGAGGGCTTCACGAAGGACCGCAATTTCGGAGGGCGTGGTGTAAAAGTGTGTTGAAAAACGGATCATCAAAGGCTCATTTTCTCGTTCGATTAAATTGACCTCGAGGCGATAATTTTTCCAAAGGAAATTGCGCAAGGGGAGTGACGGGCCGGGGTTTTTGGGAAAGGGATTGGGAAGTTGGTAGGAAACCATGCCTCCGGACATCTCGCCTAATTCGGGGGTTTGAAGCTTCCACCCCACCACATCGGCCACGGTGTCACGAACAATCCGGTTCAGGTCGGCTTGGCGCTGACGAATGGCGGCGGGGCCAATGTTTTGGTGAAGTTCAATTGCAGCGCCTACTCCAAGATAAGGAGCGGGATCCATGGTCCCTGCAAATTCGAGCCGACGGATGGCGGGGGTGGAACCAAGGGAATCCTTTTCGTGCAGACCCAAACGCGAATCGGGAATATATCCCCAGCTTACCCAGAGGGGATCAAGTTTTTCCAGGAGGTCAGGACAAGCAGAGAGGAAGCCGGATCCTATGGGTGCCAGCAACCATTTGTGACAATTTGCGGCGTAGAAATCGGCACCCACCGACTCCAGGTTGAGTGGGACAAAAGCGGGAGCGTGGGCACCATCGACGATCGATAGTGCGCCTTGGGATTTCGCCAGTTGACAAAGGTCCCGCGCGGGAAGCACCATCCCGGTAGGCGAAGTGACATGGCTGAAGTAAAGGACCTTGGTGGCTGGGGTCCATGCCTTTTGAAATGTGTCCAGAATTTCGCCCGGATCCTTTGGGGTTCTGGGTAGGGGAATCACTTTGATTCGAAGGCCCGTAATCCGGGCCAGCTTTTGCCATGCCCAGACGAGTGAACCATATTCGAGGTCACCCATTAGCACTTCGACTTGGGAAAGGTCCAATTTCCTGTCTGATTGTCCAAAAAACAGAGGGACGGAGTTGATCACTCCATTGAGTGCCAGGGTGACATTGGGGAAAAAGACAGTGGAAGCGAAAGGTGAATGAAGAAAATGTGACAGGCGAAGTCTGGCCTGGTGCAGTTGGGGAGGCAAAAGCCGCAAAAGGAAATCCATCGGCTGTGCGGCCAGCTGCCTTCGGTTTTCCTGGGCTTCGTTGAAAACCAATTGAGGTGTTGGGCCAAAGGAACCGGTGTTGAGGTTGATCGAACCCGGGTCAAGCATAATGAGGGAACGGTAGGACAGCCAAAATGGGTCGTTGAAATGGATCGGTTTGATAATTTCAGCCATGCCCATCCCTTTTTGCATCCAAATCCATGGGGGTGATCGTTCTCCGGCCCCTCATGCCCCCAGGTCATTTGGTAATTTTTAGAATTTGTTTCGTTTTCCCGGAACCGGGTTAAAGGATTTTCGTCTAAAACATAGATAACCACCCTAAGGTCGGTTAGAATCAAGTTGCAAATCTGATGGCCCATAATTTGGGCTTGGGATTCGTCTCTTGATAACGCAAATCGATGCCGCACTTTGGTTGACCAAGATAAAGATATGGGGAGCTAGCCATGAGCCGAATGGATCGTCGCCATTTCCTGGAGCACGCTGCGGCCTTGGGAGCCCTCTCCGGGGTAGGTACCCAGTTTTGGAACGGTTTGCGGGCTGCGGAAACGACCCTCAAGAAGGAACGCAAGAGTCTCATCATCCTGTGGATGGGCGGCGGACCTTCCCACATGGACCTTTGGGACCTGAAGCCTGGCGCAAGCACGGGCGGGGAATTCAAGCCGATCAACACCACTGCATCGGGTGTGCAGATCTCGGAAGTTTTGCCTAGCTTGGCCAAGGAATTCAAGGACCTTTCGATCGTTCGGTCTCTGGTTACCAATGAAGGTAGCCACGAACGGGGTACCACATTGATGAACACCGGGCGTCCGCCGAACCCGGTTGTCACCTACCCTGCCGCTGGTGCCATGGTATCGTCCCTTTTGACTCCCAAGGATTTGCCTCTGCCGGGATTCATTGGTGTGGGTGGTACGGCCCAAAGAGTTGGTCCCGGATTTCTCGGGATGATCAATGCGCCATTCACCGTCCAAAACGCCGGCCAACCCCCTGAAAACATCCGAAGCCCTGGTGGCCTGGGTGGAAGTGCTTCGGAAACCGAGGACCGTATCCGCCGTCGCCAACGACTCTTTTACGCTGTAGAGGACCAATTTGCCGAAGGGACTTTTCCTCACCTGAAAAAATCCGAAGATCGCGAGGCGGCGGGCTCGGCCGCCCAGGCGCATGCATCGATTTACAAAAAGGCATTCGACCTGACCGTCTCACCGCTTCGTACGGTATTCGAAGTGGCCAAAGAGCCTCGCAATGTTATTGATGCTTATGGTGGCACCCAAAACCAGTTTGGAATGGGCTGTCTCCTGGCCCGAAAACTTGTGGAGCAGGGTGTGTCTTGTGTTGAGGTTGACCTGGGTGGCTGGGACAACCACAACAACATCTTCAACACCATCAAGACCGGGAATGGTCCTCGATTGGACAAAGGCTTTAGTGCTTTGGTTAGCGACCTGCGCGAGCGTGGCCTTTGGAAGAACACGGTTGTGATGTGGATGGGGGAATTTGGACGCACCCCGCGCATAAATCAAAACACAGGCCGCGATCACTGGGCCCGTTGTTGGTCCGTCGTTGTTGGTGGCGGAGCCCTTAAAGGCGGCCAAACCTATGGCTCAACCAGCGATGACGGGATGGACATCAAGGATAATGCCTGCACCATCGGCGATCTTTTCGCGACGGTTTACAAGGGATTGGGCCTCGACCCCGCCACCCAGATTCGGGACAACATTGGTCGTCCGATGCCAATCGCGGAAGGCAAGAGTCTCAAGGGTCTTGTATAAACATCTTCTTATATTAAAGACCCGGAGCTTGGTAAATCAAAAGCCTTTCCTGTCCTATTTCGGACGGGGAAGGCTTTTTTGTAGACAGTGGTTTTTTAAAAGCAATCTTAAAAATAGATGTTGTGGATAATACATTGTTGTCTAGGAATTGGGAAGTTTTTTTTTGAAATTAGATACAAGTAAAAAAAACGATAAATATAAATAAGATTAAAAATTAGTTTAAAATGGTGATTTTA
>CAMBMH010000246.1 GCA_945868575.1 Singulisphaera sp. GP187
TTGGTTCACGAAATTCACCGATATCCTTCCGCTCAAAGCTTCAAGAGGGCAGCTCGCTGGGTAAAAAGGTTTGCGATACTGATTGGAAAATGTCATTCCGCGAATGCAGTTCATGCTGCGATAAATCCCAAGAGTTTTCAGATTATAAAAGACAGTAAAAGGAATGTCACAACAGCCGCCCTTGTGGATTTGGGGGTAGGACGCATTGCTTGGGAAACGATACTTTCGGAAGGAAAAAGGGTTAGGATTTCTAGCCTTCCGCCAGGACACCCCTGGTATTACGCATCACCGCAATATCGAAAAGGCTTTGTTCCTGGCCCAACGGACGATGTACACGCTTTGGGAATATTATGGTACCACATTCTCCAAGGGAACTTCCAGGCTCCACCTCCAGGAAATTTGGGTTGGGCAGATCCATTGCTTGAAAGAGGCTTTTCACCTAGCCACGCCAAGGTATTAAGCCGGGCCATATCGCCTATGTCCGAAAAACGCCAATCCACGGCGATAGAAATGGCTGCCGAAATAGACGATTTAGCAAAATAAAGGTCTGTTTTCATCTATTTCCAAAACTTCCCTAACCCTTTATTCATCAAATAATGGTGAAGAAATTTGGTTACTTTTTACCTTGTGAGGCGAGTTCAGCTTTGATCCGGGATACAGCTTCGGTTGCGTCCCAAATCAGGGGATTTCCATCGTAGGCGGTAATTTGCTCATAACAGCCAAGGGCTTTTTTTAGCTCGCCAAGTGCTTCAAACGCCTGACCCATTTTCCAAAGAGTCTTGGTCCCACTTTTCGAGGTTTTGCGGAAATCCACAAGGGTTTCAATTGCGTCTTTTGGTCTACCAACCTCTAGGAAGAGGTCTCCCAAAATCTGGTTACATTGATCCCAGGCCTCCTCATCAACTCCGGATATCCATGCAGTGGGTTTATCTTCCCTAACCCCTTCCAACAAACCAAGTGCCTTGTCACGGTCTCCCATTCGCAGAGCATAACGCCCTGCCAAAACCCTAAGTGGGAGGTTTTTCGGTTCAACCAACAAGGCTAGGTCAATGAGATGTCCTGCGACCTCTAGCCAGTCATCGCCGGGAAGCTGGCCATCCATTACTTTTTTCGCGGTTTTCAAACAATGGTTCATGTCAAAAAAGCCCCGCACTGTTTCCAAATGGGGCAAAAGTTGGTGAGGCATGACTGAGAAATAATAACGGTCTTTCCTTTCCAAAAGATCGTTATCCTTGGGTGAATACACCAAACCTTTTTCAACCGCAACCATAGCCGCCAAGGGCTCCCCAAGCTCTTCTTGAGCTTGGGCAATTTGCCTTTGGGTTTCCAAACCAGCATCAGGGGATTCGGCATAAATCTGCCAATTTTTAAGCGCCTCCGGCCAGTTTTTTTCATGAACCGCCGATTCAGCCAAAAACTTTACAACCCGAAAGAATGTGGCCCGTGAGGCGACCGATATCTTTTCCACTCCCAGTTTAAGTGCAGTATCACGCGCAAGTCGGAAATGGGTCATAGACTCAATCAAATCTCCGTGCCTGTCAGCTGCCTTGGCAATATCCACCAAAAATCTTGGCGCTTCGGTTGGTGCTTCCGAGGCCGCAATACGAAGCCAAGCCGCCCCTTGTTTCCAATTTTCAGGGGAATCAAGCTTTGCCTTGCCAATTTCCTGTAGATATTCCGGATCTGCAATGGTTCCAGCGGCCATTCCGCCATCTATGGCCAAGTTGTATTGAGATTCGTTTAGCCCACTGTAAATCAATCGTTTCAATGCCCAGACGTCCTGGTCATCAACCTGTTTTAGATGATTTTCTACCGCGCGGATCGCCTCTATCCTTCGACCAGGAAGTTCCAATTGGTTTACCCCAATGGTTTCCCTCATTTTTTTGTGCCAAAGGAGCGCCAATAACCAGGCACGAACCAAAACTTCGCTTCGTGCGGGATTTCCAGAATCGAAACGGTAAGGATCCAAAACTTCCGCTATGAGAGTTGACGCAGAATCAAAATTGCCTCGATGAATTTCTCCTACAGCACTCCAATAAATTATTGCAGGCTCCCAGGTTGGCTTTAATTCGCGCACCAGCGACAATAAACCCATTGCCTCCTGGAGCTTATCCGGAGTCGGTTTGGCTCCACCCAAAATCTCCCCTGCCCTTTGAACACACAAACGACCATCTACCAACTTTTGCCAATCGGAATCGGAGCGTATTTCATCCACTGAAAGGTTTTGATGGAGATCCCAGTAGGATTTTCCTGCCCATTTGTGTGTTGGATTGGAGGATAGGGCTTGGCGATACGCAAGGATGGCTCCCTTTTTTCGACCAAGACTTTGTAAATTATGCCCCCTCAGGGCCTGTTTGAAAGAACGCACACCGGGCAAAACTCGAACGGTATAAAGCAGATATAAAATGGCAGGTCCAAGAGTTACCAGCGAACGAAATGCTGGATGATCCAAGGGCATCAACCAAAGTCCAACGCCCAGTAACATGGATAAAAGAGCCCATTCCCCTTCGGTTTCATCCACAATTCCGACAAATCCGAGTAGGTAATAACCCGGTAGGCCCAATATTATTGTTAATCCAGCCACACCCGGGTGCGCAAGCGATTTGAAGGATACCGCAACAATTCCCTCGGGAATACCTTTCAAAAAAAGCCAAACCAAGGCTCCGGAAACAACAAAACCAATCAGGGTCAAAAGAATTACGCGAACCAACCGGTCAGGGATCAGTTTGGCTGCTGCAATTGTAACTCCCAATATGGTTGTTCCGCCCAAAAACAAAAGTAGCCAGGCGTTCCGTTCCTCTCCAAGAGATCCGGCGACAGAAAAACTGCCCAGAACCATTCCCCCAAACAAACCTGCTTGCATCAGTTGTGGCTGTTCCAGTAAAAGATACCCAAGTTTTGCAATTGAAGGACCAGGACGAAGCAAAGCCGCACGCTGGGTAATCGCCCCAACAACCATCGAGGCGATCAATCCCAGCCAGGGAAAAACACTGACATAAGCCAAGCCCAGCCAATTCGTTCCCTCTGAAAGGCCAATTGCGGATGCCCCATAAAGCAGTAGGCCGAGATACACCCCCTTGAGGAGGTATTCCAAATTCCACCAATCGTTTTTCATGGCCATGCTTTGTGGGTTGGAGGGTTATGGTTTTCTTGGACTATCTTATCGATGCCAAGGGCATTAGGGGTGTTTTAGTGTGATTGACTATCAAGCATTGGTGTTAGGGCACCTAAACAAGGTTCCACGCTCCAGAATAACACATTTGAGGTCTAATCGTGGTGGTCCGTTCGTCGATTATCTTTTCTGTCGGATTGGCGTTTTTTATCCTCAAGGCGCCTTCTTTGTGAGCCTTTAGTTGGTTTAGTCTTAACCCGAAATTTTGGGCGCTCAAGGGATTCCAAAATCATTTGGGTAAGTTTTTCCAGACAATCACCACGGTTGCGTTCCTGATCCCGATGCACCTGGGATTGAATAAGGATATCGCCCTCAGTTGTAAAACGGCTTGGAAAACTCGCCTTCATTTGCGAAAGTGCCCATGGGGGAAGGACGATCAGGCTTTTGGACAGTCGCCAGCGAACAAAAGTTTTTGAGGCGACTTTGTTGACATTCTGCCCCCCTGGACCCCCCGAACGGGCATACGAGAACTCGAGTTCCTCCTCAGGGATCTGGATTTTCTCGTTGATGAAAAACATGAAAAGTATTTGGCTCCAATGGTTCGGGGGCGGCTCACCAGTAGGCGGAAGGTGCAGACCGACCAAACCACCTAAATAAACAAAATTAAAATTGCGGATGGCCTTAGCGGCGCACATCAACCAATTTTACATCCGGCCAAATGGCACGAGCCTGCCGGGTCAGATATTCGCGGGTGGCGTTGATGGAGCTCAAGCGAACTACTTTCCTTGAAATCATTCTTGCCCTTTTCAGGGGAAGCTTGCGGAGGGTTTCTTTTATGGTTGGCAAAAGCGCAGGGCTCATGCTAAAACTTCTCATTCCAAACCCAAACAGGGGAAGAAAACATCTGGGAAGGCCAGCCATTTCGCCGCAAATGGTAACTCGTTTATTTCGAGCATGACATTTGGAAATAATCTTTCCGATAAGTTGAAAAACCGTGGGATTAAATGGTTCGCAAAGATGGGCAACCCGTGGATTATCACGGTCGGCCGCCATTAAATATTGAATCAAATCGTTTGAGCCTATTGAAACGAAATCAACCATGTCCAAATATCGATCCAGCCCCAAGGCAACCGACGGAACTTCGACCATGATACCCATGGGCACCTCGGCCTGGTGGGAAATTCCCTGGCTGGAAAGTTCCCCTAGTATGTCATCCATAAATCGCCTGAGATATTTAACTTCCTCCACACGGCTGATCATGGGAAAAAGAAGGCTAACCTCTCCAAAAATCGCAGCCCGAAGTATGGCGCGTATTTGTGTTTTAAAAAACTCCGGATGTTCTCGAATCATACGGATACTGCGAAATCCCATGAATGGGTTGGCCTCCACCGGAATGGCCAGGTTTGTGAGCTGCTTGTCACCGCCAACATCAATGGTTCGGATGGTTACTTTCTTGTTGGGAGACGCCTCAATAATTTCGCGGTAGTGTTGAAATTGTTCCTCTTCATCGGGTAGATGTCCCAGATTAAGAAACAAATATTCCGTGCGATATAGGCCAACCCCATCTGCCCCGACCTGACACGCCATTCGGGCATCTGCAAGGCTGTTAATGTTGGCCAAAAGCTCACATCGAACCCCTTCAGGGTTTAAGGGTTCAAGGTCCCTGTTCTCTATCAGACGATTTTTAATGTCATAGTATTCACGATTTAACTTTCGGAATGCCGCCTCACGTTCAGGTCCCGGTCGAAGGTGAACCCGCCCTTCGCGGCCATCCACGGCCACAAGGTCCCCTTCGGTTATATGCTCGAGGATACCCCTCACACCCGAAACGGCAGGGATCCCAAGAGCACGAGCAAGAATTGCTCCGTGGCTGGTCGCCCCACCTGTCTCGGTTATCAGGCCAACAACATTTGCTTTATCAAGCAGGTGCGCAAACGATGGTAGGAATTCAGGCGCCACCAGAACAACCGGTTCACTCTCAGAAGGCAATGCATCGGCGGGGCGGCCCCGTAAATGCCCCAAAACCCTGCCTAAAACATCCCTTAAATCTACAACCCGATCAGAATGATTTCCTTCCGGAAGCCTTTTCAGGATTCCCTCGTATTCCTCAAGGATAATTCCAACCGAACGCTCCGCCGAATAGTG
>CAMBMH010000247.1 GCA_945868575.1 Singulisphaera sp. GP187
CTGGGCGCCATCGCCTGGTGGAGTTATCGTTACACTCCCCTCAACGATCCCCACCATGCCGGACCCAATGGCCCAACCAAAGGATCACCTGCGGGACCGGAATCCGCCGATGATGTACTCGATACTTCCACGCTGGGTTAACCCATTCACGCCTTTGAAACCGAGGCATCCCGTTTTTTCCCGGGGGTTATTCAAAACAGGCTGCAAATATCGGGACTCCATTTCCTTTTTTTCCGGAACTGAGCCAAAGCCTTGGCCTCCTTTTGCCCAAGGACTTTCATTTCTTCAAAACGGATTTGAAACCACCCAAAGCCAAGATCCTTTCGGAGTTCGTACCAAATCCAGAAGCGCCCAATATGGTTGGAACTTGCCATTCTTTCTTCGAAGTTACCGTTTGAGGAACATGCCTTGAGCCCTGGGAAGCCACCAAACTCCATTGGTAAATTCGCAGAAATCGCGGTCAATATCAAGTAACTTGGTCGGGACTACACGCCATTTTGCCATCGCCATAGTTTAAAAACCCGGGAAAAGCCCAAATCCGGGTTCCAAAATGGGCCAAAAATTCTCTAAAAATCACTTCAGATGCGTAACTTGGGTTAAATACAAAAATGTGTCAAAAATTATTTTTTAAATTTCCATTTTTTATTTTCATATATTCATTATAAAGATCAATATTCCAATAATATATATTTTCATCAAATTGCTTTTTGTAATCAACTCCAAAAAATTCACAATTTGTTACCAGGCAATAATTCCAAAAAATATCATCTGGAGAAAAAGATGTACTCCACAATTTAAATAAATCTCTCCTTTTGGCAATTGGATTTTCAATTTTAAACTCATATCCTTCAATTGATTTAATGTAGAGATTGCATTTTCCATTTACAAATAATACCAAATATAAATCTTTTCCCGACAAAAATAACCTTCCAGAAGGGAAAATAAATTCTCCAGGTTTAAATACGTCCCAGTTACTTCTTGTTTTTATGCCACTTGTAGTTAATATTTTTGAGCTATTCTTAAATTTTAAATTTCTGGCAGCCATGAGCAATCCATATCGATCTATATCTGGTTGTTCAATACTATATTTCGCTACCCCTAAAAAAATATTTTCATATTTGATATAACTGCTATCAAGTGTTGCATTTTTGAAATGTAAAATAGTATAATTAATGTAAACCTTGTGTGTAATTTTAAAATCTTCCGTCGTTATAGCGTCAACAACATCACTGACAAATATTTCTTCTGTGCTTGTAATAACAAAATTATACAAAATATCAAAAACAATAATAACCAATAATAAAAAAAATGCTGAAAATAAAAATATTTTTTTTAGTTTTATTTTTAAATTAATCATTTTTGTTTTCCTTTTAATATTGTTTAAATAAATCTATCTTGGTTTTATTTTTCCAGCTTCTGTATCTTTAACAAGATCTTTTATTTTATCAACTACTGATTTTGCATCATCTATTTCTGTATGACTAACTTGATTAGGCATTCCTGTTTTTTGGTTTATTTCCCCTGGCTGATTTAAAATATCGATTATATTTTCATTTCCTTTAAGAATTGCCCCTCTTGGTCCACTTACATCTTGTCTAAAATTGTAAACCTTTTTGATATTATGATTTACATGTGCTTCATCCGGATCCCCAAATGATGTAATAAATGTAGTAACTTGGTCAATTGCAATAAGGAGATCAACTTGATACCCGCTTTTTATTAAATTATCTGCCGCTTTTATTGCTGAATAACCTCCCCAACTATGTCCAATAACAATAATAGGCTCATCTTCAAATTTTGAAAACTTAAATCGTTTTTTTGCTTCATAAACTGCATTTTTAATATCGTTATATGCATAATGATTAACGCTCCCAAATTTCCCAGTCCATCTATACTGGCCACGAGCAGAGTTTTTTTTAGGTGTTTCCTTTTCTCCTGTTTTTCCATGGAAGAAAATTGTTTCCAATCCACTTGGATCCAGCCCATTCCCCGGTCCATTCCCCACATACCTGAAAGTATTCACATCCCCCGCGCTAAAACCTATCGGATCATTCGACAACCATCTTCCCAATGTCGGACTATAAATCCGATTTCTGAATTCATAATCCCCGGCCGCAATCTTCTCGCCTCCCTGGTGCAAAAATACCCAATCCTTGGAGGATCCTGATGTTGCCGACCCGGAAGCATCCCGGAAAGTTACCACCCCAAAGGGTGAGTATGTGTACCGTTCTACAACAATGCCACTTGTGTTCACCAACCCTGTGGTGTTCCAGTTGGCATCCTGAAGTGAATACAACCGCTCATCAAGCGTCCCGTTGTTGTCCGTGTCCCGATCCCTCAGGACCATCGCATCGACATATGCCGGGCTCCAGACATTTCGGGTGACCGTGTTCGATCCCGCTTTGGTTTCAAATAGCTGCCATTTCAGCCCAAAGAACCGATCTTTCAGGGAAGTGCCTTCTGTATCGGTCACATGGCGGTGTAGAGCATCGCGACCCATCGTAACAATGACCACATTCGATGAGTTCTTGACCTGGACCATCATGTTCCAGGCGTCCCACACGAACCGATAATCGTTCTCATCCTTGGTCAGGTTGCCATTGTTGTCATAAGTCGGCGTTGTCGCGCCGCTGACACTCGTAATCTCGTTTTGCCTGTTCGCCCCTCTTGTCTGGGTCGTGCTGTTGGTCGTCACCGAATCCCAGTTACCCACCGCATCATAGTCCCATTTTTGGGAATTGGTGGAATTAGGAAATTTGGGTGCCCCATTTGAAGAAAAAACTGCATAAAACCTCGGGGAGGCGCGCCAAGGCTTCGTAGCCCAGGACGCAATCCTTCCGGTTCGGTTGGTTCGACATTGGCTTGCGGTTCTGGACATGAACTTATCAGCCGGGGGTTAGGTTTTTGGTAGTGTAGAATATTTTCCGGGACCAAGTAAATGTGAATATCCTTTGTTAATCAATGTCAAGCAGTTTGACCAGAGGTGGAACACCAGCAGAGGAGCCAATCGCCAATATATTTGAGGCAATCAGGCAACGATCTTCGCGAGGATCAAGTTTGGGAGAAATGAGATTTTGGAGAGGGGTTGCGATAGGTTTGAGCCGGGAGCCAAGAACGCAACACAGCAAGGAACCTGGACAGGGGCATGGGCGCACTCCGATCGTGTAGGTAACCGATAAAGCAAAGTGCAAACGAGAAAAAGACTGGACACGAGTTATTGAAATCGGAAAGAAACGAATTTGCAAGGCCAGCTTTGCCAATATTGACGAAATTTTTGGCCTTAAGAGAAAAATTACCGCAAGAAGTGTGCCCGGAAAGGGTATGATTGATAATGGCCATCGATCCTGGCCATGGTCCTTTGGAGCAAATATTTTACACACCATCTGTCCGTTAACCCCCTCCTTCGAATCCAAGGGGGCGGGCATAAATCCAAGGCCTCGCAAGAGGGGTTTGGCTTCACCACCGGGTCTGACTTTCTCGGCCATTTCTCTTCGTGGCTCGGCGCTTCCTCGTGAGAAGGATTTTGTGTTTTCACCTTTCCAAAATCTGTTAGCCCTATCACAATTCCATATTAGACTTGATTTAGTCGACCCCATGGGATGTTTTGCACCAGTGCTTCACGCTTTGGGCAAATCGGAATGCCCAACCTACATCCCACATTGCGGTTTTTATCACTTCATAATAATTGGGAAGTGCCCTAATCCGCGGCGGCAAAACGCTTCAGCGCGTCCTGATTGACCTCGATGCCCAAGCCGGGCCCTTCAGGAAGCGTCAGAAACCCTTCTGCATCAGGCTTGAAAGGCACCCGAATCAGGTCGTCCATATAAGGCGATGGCGTCAAAAACTCGACATATTTGGCAACGGGCATCGCGCACGAAAGATGAATGTCCGCAGCGAGGCCAATGGCCGTGTTCCAACCGTGGGGGACCCACTGGATATTGTGTTCGTGGGCAGCCCAGGCGATCCGCCAGGCTTCGGTCAATCCGCCACATTTGGTACAATCCGGCTGGACAATATCCACAGCTCTCTGGTGAAACAGGGGTAGGAAACTTTGGCGGCGCGTGAGAACCTCGCCTGTGGCAATGGGCACAGGCGAAAGCCGGCGCAACTCCGCGAAACCGGCAAAATCGTCCGGCGCCAAGGCTTCCTCAAACCAGGCGATATCGTATTTGGCCAACATCTGGGCCGTCCGAAGCGCCCATTTGTACCCATGAGGCCAGAAGGCATCACTTCCACCCGCATCGACCATGATTTCCACATCAGGGCCGACCGTTTCCCGCGCGGTCTGGATGAGTAACTCATCCATTTTGTGGCTGACGCGCCCGAAGGGTTTCCAGCCGAGCTTAATGGCCTTGAAGCCCCGCCCTACGGCCATCTTCAGTTTTTCCCGAAGCGCATCAGGCTCCGCAAAAAGGAGCGATCCATAAGGCTTGATCCGATTTCGGTAAATCCCGCCCAGGAGACGGGCTACAGGCTGATTGGTGGTTTTGCCAAAGAGATCCCAAAGGGCGATATCGATGCCGCTGATGGCATGTTCCACTGAGCCGCCCCTACCCTGCCAGAAGGTGTTCTGGCGCAGTTTTTCGCTGACCCGGGCCGGTTCATCCGCGCGCTCACCAATCAGGAAAGGCCTAAGCAGCTTGGCGGCCGCCTTGACCAGGTGGCTGCTGGTGAATGTGCTTCCCAGACCAACAAGCCCATCATCGGTGATCACTTCAACGACCGTGTGGACATTGTCCTCAGGGTTCAGCTCCTCGGCCCATCCACCCTCCACCGTTCCGCCCGAAAGACCTGTAAAACGGAGGTCTGCAATTTTCATTTTCCAATAACTCCCAAATCAAAAAGGCCCGATTGAATTCGATTGAAACGCTTTGTCATTGCCTAACTTTGGCCAAAAGGCCTTTGCCCCCAGGGGAGGGGCATCGTCGGTGGATGCCGGTGCAAATCCCGGCGGACATCCTTGGGGCGATCCTTGAACCAGGTGACAAACCGGACAAGCTGCTTTACCGCTTCCTCGTAAGCTTGTTTCCCCTTTTCCGGAGTGGCAAGCTCCGCGTCACCCAAAACCCCGGTATCCGAATAGCTGCTGGTCCAGGAAACCGTGGTCGCTGGTCCCGCAGCGAAAAGGTCGACCCAGTTGAAGGGACTCTCCTCCGCGTTAAAACTGATGGTCCCGCTCTTGATCAAATCCTTGCGGACATTATCGCCATCAAGATATAGGTAAAGACTGGTTTCCAGTTCAC
>CAMBMH010000248.1 GCA_945868575.1 Singulisphaera sp. GP187
GTGCGCCTCCGGGAGATTTGTATGTCTTGATACGGGTCCGCAAGCACCCGTTTTTTCAGAGGGATGGAGCGGATCTGGTTTGCGAGGTTCCATTTACTTTTGCGCAGGCAGCCCTTGGAGATACGCTTGAGCTCCCGTGCATCACCGGGGATCCGGTGAAGCTGGAAATCCCTGCCGGGTTGCAATCAATGGAAGTTTTGCGGGTTCCCGGGCGGGGAATGCCCCATCTTAGGGGCGCAAGGACTGGTGACCTTTTGGTCCAGATGCGCCTGGAAACCCCCAAAAAATTGACTGCAAGGCAAAAAGAACTATTCAGGGAGCTCAAGGAGATTGAGGATAAACATCCACAGTCCCAATCCAAGGGTTTTTTTGACAGGATTCGTGAGTTTTTTTCCGGATCCAATGAAGAATCCAAAGCCGAAAAACCATAGTAATCGGAGGGAATTAGTGCCATGAACGATCAGGAAAACCAGGACCAGGGCCAAGCCGCCGATGCGGTTTTTACCGGAGCCGTCGAGGTCGAGGGATTAAAACACAAATTGGCCGAAACGGAAAAACTCCGTGACGAATATCTGGCAATGGCCAAGAGTGTTCGAGCCGAATTTGAGAACTATCAAAAGCGTCAACAACGCGACCTCCAACAGGAGCGCCGTTATGCCCAGGCTCCTTTTGCAGGGGATTTGCTCCCGGTTTTAGACAATTTGGACCGTGCCCTTGAAGCGGCGGCAAAAGCAGGCGACAACAGCGCCCTAACCCAGGGCGTTCGTCTGGTGATGGGGCAATTTATCGAAATCCTCAAGCGCCATGGCATCAGCCGGATGGAATGTGTGGACAAGCCTTTTGACCCTAATCATCACGAAGCCGTAACACAGATTCCAAGCGCGGACCATGCCCCCCAAACAGTACTTCAGGCATTTGAACAGGGCTGGGTGCTTCACGACAGGGTACTGCGCCCCGCAAAGGTCGCCATCAGCGGGTGATTCCTTCCGCTGAAATTTTGCAAAACCTGATGAAAACTCAATTTGAAAAGGATTCGAACCCATGCCAACTTACGAGTACCAGTGTTCCGCATGCGGGCATCATTTTGAGGAGTTCCAGTCCTTCAGCGAGGCCACCCTTACCAAGTGCCCTCAATGCAAGAAGAACAAGCTGGAAAGACTGATTGGGACGGGAACAGCGATCCTGTTCAAGGGATCGGGATTTTATGAAACCGATTACCGCAGCGATTCCTATAAATCGGCTGCCAAATCCGATTCCACGGCGCCTGCTCCCGCGCCTGCTCCGGCATCGGATTCCAAAAAAGCCAAAGATTGAATCACCGGACATAGCAAACCACGCAGGACTGGATTCCTTTTTTACGAAACAACCGATGAATGGATCGGGATTCCATGACCACCAAAAACTCCTGTCCGGTTTGTGAAAAGCCAATGCCGGGATCCTCAACATTGGGGGCGGAGTGGCCTTTTTTCCCATTTTGTTCAAAAAAGTGCCAGCTTGTGGATTTGGGGCGCTGGATAAACGGCAGTCATGCCGAAAAACTGCGCGAAGCACTCGGGGGAAACCACTCGGGGCCGATCGAGGATGATGAGGAATAAGCCGTGATCAATGGAAAACCCTAGGATGACCCCTTGATCCAATATTCGGGAAATGGGGAATTCAGGATGACTTGGTCGGTCGAAGAATTGGGAACACTAGCAGCGACCGCCGACCCCTCGGCCCGAATCGTTTCCCGCCAACTTTTGCGTAACATCCTCCAGGCGCATTTGGGCTATCCCGGTTGGACCTGGGGCCTTCCCCATTCGTCTATTTTATTGATTTCGGATGCAAAATTATGGGGTTTAGGTGTTTTCGCTCCAGAGGAACTACCCGCTCAAGGCGGACCGGATCAGACTGTATTACTTATCGCCCAACCCTCCGTGGCACAATCCCGTTCCTGGGACCGAAACCAGGCACTGACTTGGTTGTGGCGAAAACTTTATCACGGTCGGATCCACGCGGCGCTTCATCGCGCCCGAACCGCCGGGGTCTGGGATGATGCTTTCGCACTTGATTGGATTGACCGTCTAGGCTGGATGGAATACCGGGAAATTCGAACCGTTTTGATAGAAGAAAATCTGATCGCCCGTGATGCCCCCGCCGGGGAAGTCCTTGAAGAGTTTTTGGCAGTTGTGCTTGAACTTCTGGTATTTGACACGGAGCGAGTGGGTGAATGGTTCCCGTTGCTTGAGCCTGGGAGTTTTCGGGAACTTTTGTCGATGGTGGGTAATCCCCGTGATCATCTTGCCGCTTGTCGACCAGAAGGCGCGATTCATCCCGCAACACTTCGCGCAAGCGAAAAGGCCGTTAGTTTTGTTGCCGCGGATCGTGAATACGATGGTCGTGAATACGACCTTCGTGTCCGTGTTGCCAAGCAGTGTGAGGCCGAGGGAAATTCATTTGATGCCGCGGTCGCATATTGGGACGCCTCTGTTGTGGAACCCACCCGCTCGCGTGGAAAGATGCACAAATCGGCCTGGAAGCTGCTCTGCGATGCCCTAGGGGATAGCGGGCCTTTTGATGTCGCCGCACCGGTTCCGGATTGGGCCCTCCACTGGCTGGATGAGGCCGTCGGGCAAAAGGCAAGGCCTGAATCGGAATATTTAGCACTACAAGCGGTAGGGAACGCCAAATTGTTGCTGAAACGGGTTCCCAGCGAGCTTTGTCCCTGGTCATTCGTAGTTTCCTTCGGCAAAACGCCAATTCGGAGGGGTTTACCGGGTGTGGAGTTGCTTTCCGCCAGGAACGCGCTCATCAAGGCAAGGCTTTTGGTTCTTCGCAGCGAGATGAACGAAACCGTTGTTGGTGCGATTGTCTCGCGAATTGAAAAATCGGTCCACCAGTTGGAGCATCAGGTTCGCGAAGCGTTTGCTCCCCGATTTTTCGAGGCAATGGACGAGGCCTCCTTCGCCCCGGCTAACATGGTCGAAAAGGCCGCAAGAAATGCCATCGTCGAGGATATGTTGGATCGCCTTTTGCAGGCCCGCCAACTTTCTTTTGGGGACTTGAGGGATATACTTGCTCGCAATGAAATGAAATTGCCCGACCTGAACGGGATTCCCGGATGGCTGAATGGCGATCCCTTGCGAAGGCTTGACAAGGCGATGGCGCGGAGGATTCCCGGGGCTTATCGTCCGGGGGAATTCTACACGACCGGCTTGCAGGCGCTAAGCTCGCTGTTTTACGCGACCGCATCGGGACGCGTGGTGCTTCTTTGGGCAATTCTTCCATTGCTGATGACGATTGTTTTGTGGAAGTTTCCCCAATACATGCACGAGGAGCTCCTCAAATTCTCGGGTTTTCTAGGACGAGATCCTGGGCTTTACGAGTCTGTATTGGAGTCTGAAGCCCGCAGGCTCCCCATTTATGAAAACACAACCTGGACGACTCCCGTTCTTGCCTCGGTGGAGGACTTCATCGGACCCCAGGGGTTTGAGGAGAAGAGACTGGTCCTGGGAAGTCCGCCAATAATGGCGATAACCTTTGTCTATTTTGTCTGCTTATTGCACTTCGCGGCGGTGCGGAGGCTGACAAACGAAGGTTTTTCCCTGCTCGGAAGGGGATTACGGTGGTTGTTTTGGGTCCTCCCCAGGCAGATCATCCAGAGTCCGGTTGTCCGGGGCGTTTTGGAGCTTCCCCCGGTTCGGTGGTTATGGACATTGGGCCTTAAGCCGGCTCTTCTTACCACTTTGATTTTCTGGTTCCTGTCACCCCGTCTTGCCGAACTCCACATGGGGCCTTTTGTTAGGGGAATTTGCTTTATCATCATGATGGCTGTTTTCGCCAGTCGTCCTTTCATTCGCGCTGAGGCTTGGTTGTGGGATGTTTTTGGGGAGTGGATGCACGATTTCGGAATCCAATCGTTGTATCGTTTGGGAACTTGGCTTGCCTGGCTGGGCAAACAGGTTCTCGACTGGATTTCCCTCATAATCCTCGGAATCACCGAGTGGCTGCGTCCAAAACCCGAGACCAAAGGGTTCGCCTTGGTGCTTAAGGGTATCCTTGCGGCAGTGTTCATGCCGGTTCTGGCTTTTTTGCGGTTCGCCGTGATTGTTCTCCTTGAGCCCCAGATCAACCCGATCAAGCACTTCCCAACCGTGACTATTGGCCATAAATTCATGCTCGTACTTTTGGTGCCTTTGGCTGGTCAACTTGAGCAATTGGGATTGGAAAAGGCGATGGCAATTACCAGCGCTTTCCTTTTCATTTTTGGTGTCCCGGGCTTTTTTGGTTTCATGGTTTGGGAACTCAAGGAAAATTGGCGATTGTATGCGGCCAATCGTCCCGAAAGATTGCCTCGCTTGCGAATTGGTTCCCACGGGGAATCCTTCCTGTCCCTGTTCCGTCCCGGTTTTCATTCGGGCACCATTGCCAAAATGTTTCGTCGATTGCGGCACTCGCAGGGAATCAAAAGGTTGCGGATTTTCTCCGAATTGACCCACCAAAGGGAAACTCTTGCCCGGTCCCTTGGACGATATGGAGAGGCCCTCTTTCGCCTGGCCACCGCGTCTTCACCCGATGGCGGTTTCTCATCGCAAAGCAGGCCCGTTTTGCGGCTTCATCGTCTGGGGCTTCGGGGCATTTGCGTTCAAGCCTCATTCGACGGGAGGCCTCCACTGGAATTTGCCTATGAGGCAATTGGCCATCGCTGTTGGCTCCTTCGAAAAGAGTCCTCTGGCCACAATTTGCCACATTTGGAAGCCCTGATTGCGAAAAATCTTGCGGGATTGGACGCGGCTTTTGGTGTCCAGGTCCGGTCGTCAGATTTGCCTCAGCTGGCTCCTGCAGCCAAATGGCAAACGGATGGTCACACCCTGATGGTGGAAGCGGGCGAAGTTTTGGAACCCCGATTCCTGCTCGATTCCCCGGACCAGCCATTACCCCAGGTCGAAGGCAAGGAACCGGCTCCGTTTGTGGTCGATCTGGATGTCATTGACGCCAGGGAACAGACCCCGGAGTGGAGTTCCTGGGTTGCCTATTGGGACAACGCCAAAGCCGTCGGTTAATCAAAACGAATTGGCTACCCAGTTTC
>CAMBMH010000249.1 GCA_945868575.1 Singulisphaera sp. GP187
TGACATCCCCACAGGCCGAAAGCGTGCTCAAAAGGCACCCATTCATACCGGCGATGGTCTCGCGGAGGTCGCCCATCACCACGCCGTGGTACTGAATACTTTGGCGACTGGTCAGGCGAACCGTGTTCCCGGCATATTTGGTCGCCAGATCATCAAGGGCAATCCACTGGTCGGCGGTAAGAATGCCAGCGGGAATTCGGGCCCGAATCATAAAGGAATAGGCTTTGCCACCCACACCCTCGGTAGAGCGGCTTTTGCGCGCATCACGGTTTTCCTGCTGGTAGGTACCATGAAATTTGAGGAGTTGCTTGTCGGCTTCCTCAAAGTGGTCGTTGCCGGAAACAAGGGTTTGAATGATTGTCCCACGAAGTCCGTTGCTCGCGGCCTTGAATCCCTCGACGGGCGAGGGAGCCGGTTGGTTGCCTTCCGCCTGACTCATCTGTTTCTTCCCATTAAACAAGGTATCCAAACCTTCATTCGGGGGGTAATCAGCCCCAAATGCTATTCGGCTGGATCGAACTTTTTATTCTATGAATCCGGACACAGCCCAAGGGGCTCAAATCTGTCCAAAGATTGGCAATTCCTGACCACATAACCGGCCAATCCCGCCAAAAACCCTTTCAATCAGCGCAACCTACTTATTTAAAAGGGTTTACAACACCAAGAAAGCAGAATCGGCCGCAATCCAAAAGAAAATAATCCATTTTTTGTTTGACCCGGCTTTTCCACCCGGGGTACAAGGATTATGCCTCTTTGTTCCGGCCCCGGCGAGGGATATTCCCTCGACGGGGTTTTTTTGACCCCATCTGGGCGCCAACCCTCAAAAACCCCTTCATTTGTTGCTAAAATGACCTTGTTGAGCCGGAAACACTCCGGCAATTGCCGCATTCAAAGAATTTTGAGGATTGACATGGAACGGACATTGGTGCTGCTCAAACCCGACGCTGTACAAAGGCGCCTTGCGGGATCCATCCTGACCCGCTTCGAGCAGAAGGGGCTCAAAATCGTTGGCTTGAAACTGGTTCATGCAAGCCCTGAGCTTGCCGCCAAGCACTACGATGTGCACAAGGAGCGCCCCTTCTTCGGCAGCCTGGTCAGCTTCCTCACCGGCGGCCCAACCGTGGCCCTTGCACTCGAAGGTCGCGAAGCTGTTGCCACCGTTCGTGGCATGATTGGCGCAACCGATGGCACCAAAGCCGCCCCCGGCACCATCCGTGGTGATCATGGTTTGAGCATCCAAAACAACCTTATCCACGGCTCGGATAGCGTTGACAACGCGAAAACCGAACTCGCACTCTGGTTTGGCGAAAACGAATTGGTCAACTGGGCACCAATCGATCAGACCTGGATCGGTTAATCCCAAGCCGGGATCCTCCCGTAATAAGAGAGGGGCCCTTTCAGGGAAAACGATCCATCGGGCCCCTCAAATCGGAATTCTTTCCACCAACGAAAAATCACAATTGAGCCCAGGCGAAAGCCATGGGCTCTTTTTTCGGGATCCGACCGCAACAATCCGAACCAGGGAAAACCAGAGTCATGGCCGATCTGTTTGGAAACCCCGAACTTCCCGACGAAAAGTTCCTCAAAAAAGCCCGCCACCTCCAGGCGGAAATCGAACGCCATAACGAGCTTTATTACACCAAAGCCAACCCCGAAATATCCGACCGCGATTTCGACCGCATGATGGCGGAACTAACCGATCTGGAAAATCGCTTTCCTGACCTGCGCACACCAGACAGCCCCACCCAGCGCGTGGGAGGCCGTCCCGTCGAAGGCTTCAATCAGGTCGCCCACCGCGTCCCCATGCTTTCAATCGACAACAGCTATGACGAACAGATGGTCCGCGAATTCGACACCCGCGTCCGCAAGCTTCTCCCCGGACAAAAAATCCGCTATGTCGTCGAGCCCAAAATCGATGGTGTTGCCATGTCAGCGACCTATGAGAATGGACTTCTGGTCCTTGGTGCCACACGCGGCGACGGAGAAAAAGGCGACGACATCACAACAAACCTCAAAACCGTCCGGGGCATTCCCCTTCGGCTGAAAGGAACCGGAATTCCGACCATGGTGGAGGTCCGGGGCGAAGTCTACATGGAGCGGGGTGACTTTGACGCCATCAACGCCGCCCGGGCCGAAAAAGGCGAGGAAGTTTACGCCAATCCCCGCAATTTCACCGCAGGTTCTCTCAAATTGCTGGATTCGAAAATCTGCGCCTCAAGAAAACTCCGCTTGTTTGCCCATGGCGTGGGTGCATTCGATGGCCCCGCGCCCAAAACTCACCACGAACTCCTCAAAGCTTTTTCCTCGTGGGGAATTCCGGTAAACGAACATATACATGTCCATGATTCGATCGAAGGCGTTCTGGAGGAGATCGCCCGCTGGGACAAGCTCCGGACCGAACTCTCCTACGAAACCGATGGCGTGGTGGTCAAAGTCGATAGCCTCGCACAGCGCGAGGCCATGGGTAGCACGACCAAAGCGCCACGGTGGGTCATTGCCTACAAATTCGCGGCGGAGCAGGCGACAACCCGTCTGGTGGCGATCGACCTTCAGGTGGGAAAAACGGGAACGCTCACCCCGGTGGCCCGACTCGAACCTGTTCGTCTCGCGGGAACGACGGTTTGCAACGCATCCCTTCACAACGCCGATTTCATCTCCACGAAAGACATCCGCATCGGGGACATGGTGGTTGTGGAAAAAGCGGGGGAGATCATCCCGTATGTGATTCGCTCCGAACCGGGGAAACGGGATGGCTCGGAGACGCCTTTTGTATTTCCAACGGAATGCCCGGTCTGTGGAGCCCCGGTAACCCGTGACGCCGCGGGCGCGTTTTATCGCTGCACCGGAACCGAATGCGCCGCCAAACTCAAACGCCGCCTCCGCTCTTTCGCCATGCGCAACGCAATGGATATCGAAGGGCTCGGGGCTGAAACGGTGGAATTGCTGGTGGACCAGGGTCTTGTCAAATCTATTCCCGATCTTTTTACTTTGACAAAAGAGGTCGTTGAACCCTTGCCCCGAATGGGAAAAAAATCCGCCGCAAGCCTTATCGAGGGGATCGAACAGAGCAAATCCCGCGGCCTGGGGCGGCTTCTGGGCGGTCTTGGTATCCGTCACATAGGCGAAACCATCGCCGATGATTTGGCCAGGCGTGTCGGCAACATCGACAAATTGCTTGCACTTGCAGAAGAAGAAATCGCCAACTTTCCGGGTATGGGTCCCGAACGGGCACAGAGCCTTTTCGAATGGCTGCACAGCGCCGAAGGAAAAAAGACCATTTCAAGACTCGCCGAACTCCATGTGTCGATGGAGGCCGCCGCGTCGGCACAGCCCGCAGGCGGAGTGGATCTGACCGGGAAAACCTTTGTCCTGACGGGAACTCTCGAGGGACTTGATCGTGAGGATGCTGAACGAATGATCCGCGAACGGGGAGGCAAAGCGACCGGTTCGGTTTCCAAAAAAACAAACTATGTCGTCGCGGGCGAAGCCGCCGGCAGCAAACTAGAAAAGGCCCGCGAACTGGGTGTCCAGGTCCTGGACAAGTCGGAGTTTCTTCAACTTCTGGGAATTCCGGAAGGGAAAGTATAGCTCGCGAAATTTATCCATCCCGGATGTATAAGGCTCAAAATCCCCTGCGAGGAAATCCTGCCATAAAGATCTGGTCCCGGGTTGATGTCCATAATTGTTGCTGAACTTTCGATTTCTTCGACGACTCGTCGGCAACAAGCAGGCCAGCCACCTGAATATCGTGATGGCGCACTCCTCGCGATCCGCTCCGACTCATTGCGCCGGGTAGAGTTGATGGACTTGTCGGCAGATCGGTCACCGTGTCCCAATGTTTGTCCGCACCTGTGGCCCGGAACGCGATCCCGCCGGAGGTAATCCAGCGGTTGACCGCCGAAACGCTTTGGATCAATGTTACGCCATCTCTGTCATAAAGCTTACCCACAATCTTTCCATCGGTTCCCCAGACCACTTCCAGCCGGTACCAATGATCGGCCTGAAAATCCTGCGGGACTGTGGCGAGCACACGGTTGCCATAGTTGGCGTTAAGCTGAATCTGAAATTCCCCGCTGTTGGCTGCGGCCACAACGGAATAGGTCCCGTAGGATCCGGCGCCAAACCCAAAATAGGCCCTGCCATCGGCGGTTCCGGAAAACCGCAGCCAGGTGGAGATGGTATCTCCCGCTTTGACGCCTGTTCCCGAATCGTTGCGATAAATCCAATCCGTGCCATTCGAATCGACCAAACCATTGGCACCATCATGCGCGGCGGAGGGATCGCGTTTGGCGGTCGGATTCCGGGCGCCAACAATATTCCAGGTCGCGGCGTTTTCAAAGTCGATCAGGGTTTTGGCTGTTGGTTTTGCAAGAATGCTGAATTGGGCGGAAGTCGCTCCCACCAGGGCACCCGATGAAACTACCAGGGTGTATCCTGTCCCGATTTTATCGAGTAAAATATCATCAAAGGAGGCAATACCCTGCGAAACGGTGACCGAGGTGGTGCCTGTCAGGATTGCCGATCCAGGATTGGCTCCAAGGGCCACAGTAATGACATCCGAGTTGTCAGATCGCACAAGATTTCCATAAGTGTCCACGATCCGGATCCGGACTCCCGGACGAATCGGGGATCCCAATATTACCGATTGGGGTTGTTGCTCAATAATAATCGAGGCTGGCACCGAGGCATTAACCGTCGCGCCAACGAATCCCTGGATCCCGTTGCCAACATCGGTGACAAACACCCTTTGACTTCCGGCTGTTTTCAGGGTCACGGTAAAAGTATGAACACCGTTGTCGGCGGGCGTGAATGTATAACGCGCGGGCAGAACCCCGGAAATGTCCGACGATGCAAACGCGATCGTTCACGCATATCCCGGGACAACCGCTCCCGTTGAATCCAGGGCGCTGATCGTGATCTGAAACGATGTTCCAGCGACAACGCCATTTTGTGAGACAGTCACTCCGAAGGATTTTGCCACCGGATTAATCACCGGGGGCGGCGTCACGGGAGGCGGCGTGACCAACTGGCCGGATAAAGTGGCCACAAAGTTTTGGGCGAT
>CAMBMH010000250.1 GCA_945868575.1 Singulisphaera sp. GP187
AAGACCTCCTGGCAAGGATCAATTTGTGGACCTTTCGTCTCCCCGGTCTCAAGGACCGCAAGGAAGACATTGCGCCTAATCTTCGCTATGAAATCGACCAATTTGCCGTCCGAACCGGTCGCAAGTTGAACATGAACCATGAGGCCACCCAGCGATACCTCGACTTCGCCAATAAACCAGAATCCACCTGGTCAGCCAATTTTCGTGACCTGAACGCATCGGTCACCCGGATGGCCACACTTTGTCATGATGGGCGAATTACCCTTGCGGATGTCGACTCGGAAATCGAAAGACTCCGATTTGCCTGGGGACGGGATAGCTCCAAAACCGAAAATCCCAATTCCCTGACAGAAGGCCTGCTAGAGAAATGCCTAACCCAGACCCAAATCCAAAGCCTTGATCATTTTGATTCGATACAGCTCGCGGAAGTTATTCGGATATGTCGCCAGTCCAAATCCTTAAGTGATTCGGGCCGCAAACTCTTTTCCGCTTCCAGGCAAACCAAAGCGAAACCCAATGACGCCGACCGGCTTCGCAAATATCTCACCCGTTTTGATCTGACCTGGGAAATGGTCCAGGCTCAACCTGGACCACCCTGACCATAGCCCTCGGCGAGGCTAATTTTCCATAGGGGCTTATCGCCATCCCGGCTTATCGGCCCAACACCAGCGTCTCGATGAAAAACTCCATCATGCGCGGGGTCGAAACCGCGGCGTGACCGACATCCGGGCCGACCTGAACCTCGAAACTCTTGCCCGCTTTTTGAAGGGCCCCAATAAGTTGAAGCGCGTTGTTGGGATGGACATTGTCATCCGCGGTGCCAAAAAAAATCATCAACCGCCCCTTGAGCTTGGGAGCCCAAGCCATGAGGTTGGTCTTTTCATAACTTTTCTTCCCGTCATCAGGCAAACCAAGGTAGCGCTCGGTGTAAATCGTGTCATAGTTGCGGAAATCGGTGACCGCAGAACTTGCCACCGCCGCCTGGAACACATCCGGATAGCGCATGAGGCACATGGCCGAAGCGAAGCCCCCGTAAGATGTCCCATGAATTCCCACTTTTTTGCCATCGACATAGGGTCTCTTGGCCAATTCCTTGACACCTTCCGCCTGATCATCAATCTCGGCGATGCCAAAATTCTGATAGATGGAATCGAGGAACTTCTTGCCACGACCCTTGGCGCTTCGGGAGTCGAGTGAAACAACCAAAAAGCCATACTCGGCCAGGGAACTCGGCAGGGTGAAGGTTTCCCTGGCCCCGTTGGTTTCAGGACCAGCATAAACACCCACCAGGACAGGGTACTTTTTGTTGGGATCAAAGTTGGAGGGTTTGTGGAGCATGCCATAAAGCTCCGTCTTTTTGTCGCCCGCCTTGAAGGTAAAAAGCTCTACCTTTTTCAGACCCAGGCTTTCAAACTTGGTCATGTCGCTTTTGGCCAACTCCGCCAATTGCTTTCCGGATGCGTCCATCAGTCGGGTGGAAGGCGGTTCCTGATGGGTTTGGACAACATCCACAAAATGGCCGAAATCAGGCGCCAGCGAGACTTGGTGATGCTTGGCGGGATCCGTCAAACGGGTATCCCCCATCCCATCCAGCCCCACTCGGTGAAGCTGAAACTTCATCGGGTTGTCGCCCGTGCGAGCCATATAATAAAGCACACCTTTTTCCTCGTCGATATCCACAATATTGGAGACTTCGCTGTCGTGGCGAGTCAACTGCGCAAGGGGCTTTCCCTCAACGCTATAGAGGTAATAATTCAAATACCCGCTGCGCTGGGATGCCCAGACAAAACGCTTGCCATCCTTGAAAAATCGTCTTTCCGGAAGGTTTTCAACCCAGCTTGCGGGCCATTCTTCCCGAACGATGACACGAACCTTTCCTGTCTCCGGATCAGCGGCAGCGAATTCCATTATCTTTTGCAACCGGTTGGTGCGAAAGAAATAGAGCTCCTTCCCATCGGTAGACCAGGAGATGTTGTAGACATAGTGTCCCACAACATCGTTGGTGAAGGGCTTGCCATCACGGACATCAATCCTTGTCGATTTCTTTGAAACCGTGTCGTAGACAACAAGGTCGACAATTGGGTTGTCGCTTCCGACTTTGGGATACGCCTCGGTGTCGAGCTTGGTTTGCAGTTTGGTCTGGTCGAGGGCAAGATAAAAATCCTTGACCTTCGATTCATCAAACTTGTAATAGGCGAGCTTTTTGGAATCGGGCGACCACCACATGGCCGACTTCTGTTCCAGCTCTTCCCCATAAACCCAGCTTGCCACACCACACTTGATCCGCGCTTTTTCGGATCCTTCGGTGGTGAGGGGTTTGGAATCTTCGCCCAAGGGACCAGAAAGGTGAATATTGCGATCTTTGTAGGTGGCAAGGATTTTGCCATCGGGTGAAAGCGTAGTGGAGGCTTGCCTGCCCCGGGCCGGCCCTTTGGACACCGGGCGTTTTTTCGAGGCCTCTTTTTTGCCTTCCCCATCCTTGGGGGGGACCATTTCGGATTCCTTCAGGGACGCAATGTCAAAAGTGAACTTTTTCTCCTCGCGTGAATATTCGAGAGATTTGCCCCCCTCTTTCCATGTTGTGGAGAGGGATCCCATTTTGACCGATTTTGGGATTTCCTTGGAAATTTTGTCAAATTGCACACTCCCGGGCATCGATTTGAGCCGGTCCTGGGCCGGGGCCGAAGAGGGCAAGCACAGAAGCAGCGATGCCCCAAAAGCCAGATTTATGCAAAAAAACCGAAGCCATCGCGCATCAACCATGGTCAAGCCCCCAAATCCTCGCCTCCCGGAAACTGTCCAGGTGCTTTTTTAGGGGAAACGATAACCAGGAACCCTGACTCCAGGCAAAAGGGGTGTTGTTTAATGTTTGGCTAGAAAAGCCCCCCATCCCCATAGAATGAGTAGAGGCCCGTTAGGGGCATTTTTAATGCTTCAGCTGGATCAAGTCGGAGCCACAATTCTCTCAGGAAACTTATGTCACGGATTAAAAACGAGGAACTGGATATTCCCTTGTTGTCCGAGGTGATTTGCCCACATTGTTGGGAGGCTTTCGCCCCTCAGGATATCTTGTTTATTGCCGATCACGATCGCCTTGTTGGGGATGCCAGTCTGGGTTCCGATGCACGACTTCGCTTTCGTCCCACCCGGTTCAATCGCCGATGTCAACCGCTTGATCCTGCGGGACAAGTTTGCCACGACATGGCCTGTCCACGCTGCCATCTTTTTATTCCCCGGCTGATGCTTGAACACAAATGTAGGTTTTTGTCCATTTTGGGGGCACCAGCGAGCGGAAAATCGTACTTTTTGGGGTCCATGATTTGGCAAACCCGCAAAGTCCTCCTGCGAGATTTTGGCTACTCCTTCGGCGATGCCCACCCCCAGTTCAACAAGGTGGTTAATTCTTATGAGGAAGCGCTTTTCCTCAACCCAAAACGCGAAAAATGGCTACCCGCCGGGGAATTAATCCCAAAAACCCAATTTACCGGCAACCTGCTTTTTAACGAAGTAAGTCTGGATGGAAAGCAAACAAGATTGCCCCAGCCTTTCCTTTTTGAATACCGGGTTCCAGAGCACTCGAAACTAACCCGGGCAAGGCTCATGTGCCTTTATGACAACGCTGGCGAATCCTTTCTTGCCGACAGCGAGGACACGAGCGCATTGGAGACAACCAGGCACCTTTCCAACTCTTCTGCGCTCTTTTTTGTTTTTGACCCGTTGCAGGATCCGCGATTTACCGACGCCCTGGAAAAGGTCGACCCTGGAGCGGCAAGACGCGGACTTCCAAACGCCGTCCTTCATCGCCAGGAAACCATCCTCCGCGAGGCATCCTCGCGCATTCGCCGCTTTTTGGGCCTGAAAAGTGATAACAAACACAAAAGCCCTCTGGTGGTGGTTGTAGGCAAATACGATGCCTGGTGGAAACTTTTACCCGAAGCCCGTTCCATCCAATGGCTCAAAAATTCCAAAGGGGGAAAGCAACCCGGCACACCCGAGCAAGGCGAACCAGGAATCAGCCCCAACGCAATTAACAGGATGTCATCCCAACTTCGCGACCTACTTGCCTCGCTTTGTCCGGAAATCGTTGGAACCGCTGAATTTTTCTCCGAACAAGTGATCTTTATCCCGGTCAGCGCCTTGGGCTTTGCCTGTGGCGGGCAAGCGG
Source organism: Singulisphaera sp. GP187 (assembly GCA_945868575.1). Classification (GTDB taxonomy): domain Bacteria; phylum Planctomycetota; class Planctomycetia; order Gemmatales; family Gemmataceae; genus SYLG01. The sequence continues at coordinate 4,166 of CAMBMH010000250.1, forward strand.
GGGAATCCGGAAAAACCGGTCTAATAAGGCCAATGGATATTGATCCATTTCAGGTCGAGCTTCCCCTGATTTGGTATTTAACACGATTGCGATCCAAAAGGGAATCTGACGATCAGGGATTTTCCGACACCGATCAGGAGGATTAAACCGGGGACCTTTTCCGGATCTATCATGGCCCACCAATTTGTCTTTACTTCACTCGAAAAAACACTCGGGGGAGGTCCTGGTTTTGGAATTGTTGGGGTTAGCCCCGGCTTTCCCGAAGCATTGCGAACCCGCTCCATGGGACTGGTTTCGTATGAAGGTCTCCAGAGTCAAAACTTTGCCACACGAGTAATGGCTCCCGTCAATTGGTTAGGGCTGAAATTGGACGCCGGCACAAAGACTTTTTTCGTGCTTGGCAGAATCGGATCCGCTCCCAACGACTATTCCGGTAGACGAAACCACATTGCACACCTCCTCTTCCTCGATCACGCCGAGGCGGCATCCGTTCATCCTGCTTCCCTTTTGCGCGAATTTGCCTGGATGGATTCGTGGCATGGTCCAGCAAGGCCCTTGCCAAATCCTGTGATTACAGGCAATCCAATGGTGGAACCGGCCTCCCGACAATGGTCGCGCCTGACAGGCGATAGTGGATATGCCGGAGCAGCCTGGGACGCCATGAAAAATGGAAAGCCGTTAGCCTTTGTTCATGAAGGGCTGAGCGAAGCAATCCTGAAGGATTTGGTAATCGAAGCACTCTCCCAAGCCCCTGCCGCCGACGCCTGGCAACTTCGATTCGCGACACTTTCAGGAGATTTTACCGAGGGAAAACAGAGTGATCTTGCTG
>CAMBMH010000251.1 GCA_945868575.1 Singulisphaera sp. GP187
TGACTGGATCCAGTCTGATTCGGTTTTCAGCGGGATTGTTCAAGGAATCGATATTGGTACTTTGTGTACTGTTTTTTTTATCATTTATCTCAATATTTTTACAGGTTTTTCTAAAAATATTGCAAAAATAATTTACCTTATCAGTGCACTATGTTTGTATGGCTTTCTTTTATTGTCTTTGATGTTTCATTTTTATCGCCTTTCTATAACCTTTGCGACTGCAGTTGCCATGTTTCATGCTGTCGAATATCTTTCAATTGTTTCCCATTATGCGATTCGCCGCAATAAAGCTGGTACAGATGGGATTTTTCGACAGGTTTCCATTCGATGGTTATTGGTTTTGTCTTTTTTTGTAATTGGATTGGCCAGTTTAGGAATCATTTTTGATGGGCCCGCAGAACCTGCGCACACACTGTGGATTGGGTTGAATTTGTGGATGGCTTTGGTGCATTATTCTGTGGATGGAATGATCTGGAAATTACGAAGGCCACAAACCGCGCGAACATTTGGACTGGAGCCTTTGAAATGATTCTCTGGATCGCCGGGCCAGCTTACCTGGCAATTTGTTACCTTTTTGCTTTTGCTACTTTAAGGGACCCCCTTACCGACAACTTGCTCATTCCCCTTTTTTGTGATTTGCGGTTGTGTCTGACTTCTCTTTTGCTTGTGCTACCTCTAGCGTTGTTTTTGAGTTCCATTCAAAAAAATGGATCGTTGGTCAGCAGAATTGTCGCCCTTGTGTTGGGATTAGTTGCACCATTGGGGCTTTTGTTGGTTTGGGAGGTTTCTGAGCCGTTGATTTGTTTTACCGGCTTTGATCCATTCATTCGATGGGTAGCACGTCCCTTGTTTGCATTGTTGGTCCTTTTTCCCTGGGTCTATTTGCTTCCCGTGAGGATTGCGAATTCTTCTCTTTCATGGTCCAATGGACTTGGGTTATTTCTTGTTGCAACGATTCCATGTGGTTTTTTTTCATACCAATTGGCCCAAATTCAAAAGGAAAAATTAAAAAACCAAATTGATAAGGATCTTACATGTCCAGCTTTGGATTCTATTTATCTTATTGGCCAATTGGATGGGTGGGATGGTATTTCAGGCAAAAAAAGATTAGTAGATCAAAATAATATGAATTTAATAAAAAAACAATTAATTTTAAATATTGAAAAATATGCATTTCAAAAATCAGGATCTCAAGATAAATGGAGTATTGCAATCACATGGCTAAGACTTGGGCAATCCCGTAAAAACCGTGAATTGCTTTATGAAATTGGGAAAACCGATCCATTGGCAATTCTCTTCGCCGCTTCATTGGATCGATTCGATGGTAATTGGGTGGAGGCGGAGAGGTGCTACGCCAAATTACTGAATTTACCCTTGGGTACATTTCAAAGTGATGATCGATTTGCTTTGTTTGAAGGGCAGGCGGAGTGTTTTCAATCCCTTGGCAGATTCAGGGAGTTATCATCCCTTTGGGAGCAAGCCCTTGTTGAGTTTCCCGACAAAATTGCCATAATTCGTTTCAATCAGGCCATGGCAGAGGCTTCCCGTGGTCGCTTCAACCTTGCCTTGGACTATTTAACTCAAGCCGAAAAAGGATCGGCTGAATTGCAGGAACGAGTGAATAAACAAAGGCGAAGGATTCTTGCGAATACCCCCGCCTGTTTTATTAAACCCAGCTGAGTAGTTTTTTCCTATCGTTTATCCGCGTGCAGCCACGATTCCCTTTTTGCGCTGGCCGGTTCGGCTTACATCCATGACTCGGGCTTTTTCATCCATTGCCATATGGAATCTTTCCTGACCTTGAATTTTGTGAAGAGTTATGTGGTAATCGGAACTTGTTTTGACCATAACATTCAAATCATCATTTGGCCGAGGAATCCTCAATCGGCCCCAGGAGCCATCACCCAAATACAGTACCCCATTATCGTTCGGCAGGCCACCAATCAGGGGCTTTGTTCGTTTAAAAGTGTGGTCGTGGTGTTCAAGGACGAGAGGGACCCGATATTTATCGAAAAGTGGAACCCAAAATTTCCTGTTTTCTTCGCCTGTTCCCAAAGTTGCTTTCCGGGCATCGGTTGCCGGGGTTCCTTTTGGGTTGCGATGGGAAGGATATGCCGGGACATGGTTTACACAGATGGTGTGAGCCAAGTCTTCGCGATCCTTGAGAATTTTCTCAAGCCAGGCCGTCTGTTCGCCTCCAATGGGAGATAGGTGCGCTGTGTCGAGGAGTACCAAGCTTAAATAATCACCGAAATCGAGTTGGTTGTAGCTGGTTTCGGTGAATAGCCCATCAAATAAGGCCAAGTAAAATGGTGCTTTGGCACGGTTTGTCGAATAACCGCCATCGACCTCATGGTTACCAATGCATGTGACCATAGGTATAAGGCGGCCTTCGCTATCGATCATGGTTTTTGACCAGTTACGGATAAAGGCAATGCTTACATCAACAGAACGACCATTGTCATAGCCCAGGTCGCCCCCAACTATTGCGAAGTGGGGATTCTGACGGGCCGCCATAAGGTTGTTTGCCACTGCTGCAGAATTGATTCCAACATCACCTCCGGAGACAAATGTAATTGTGTCAGTTGCCTTGGCGGGCATTGTCCGAAAACGGTATATTCCCGAGGATTTTCCTATTTTGAATGCATATTCCGTACCCGGCGTTAGCCCGGTAATTTCTGCCCGGAAAACTTGAAAATCGGTCATCGGATATGGCCTGATGCCAGTTTTGATAGATTTCCATTCAATTGCTGGTGTGTTGGACCGTGTAGTCGTGATTTTAGGGGCCCATGAAGTTGGGTTATTGGTGTAATGAATTGTTGTGTCTGATGTTTCGCCACGAACACCGATCCACTGAATCACCATGGTCGTTGTTGGATCTTTGTGCCATGTCAGGAACAGCGTGCTTGGTTCAAAAGCGGGGCTCTCGGGAACAAGGCGCCTGGCAAAGGTTTCCGGAATACTATCTCTTGATTCCTGGGCCAAAAGGTAACTTCCAGTTCCGAAAGTGCAAAGTGTAGATCCGAGAAACAAACGACGCGAAGTGATTGGCATTGGGGTCTCCCTAAATCATGAACAATACATGAGACGGTTATTTTAAAACGAATGTGAGGGTTTTTGGTTAAGAAATGGTGGAGATATTTTGAATAAAACGAGCACATATGAATTTTGTAAATTTTTAATGAATATATTTTAACCTTTTAAAAGTGCTTGAAAAGGTGAAGATTTTTACGAATTTATTCCCTAATCGTGGCTTCTTCCCGGTCCAAGCGCATACTTTCGGCATGAATCCCAAATAGAGGCAATGGGAGTTCCCGAACAAGTTGTTCCTTTGTGGCTCCATCAAGGTTGTCCCTGCGGATCCCCGTCCCGCGAAATATCGGTAATCCCCGCTTCATCGAAAGGATTTCCCGCCTGGTTCTGCCTCTTGGGGAATCGGGCCAGCGACCGATTCGTTCATGAAAATCAAAGAAATGTGATGCGTTTTCCCGCATGGATTTCCAGTAGCCAGGGTGGTCCGTTTGCAGGTAAAGTTCTCCCCCCGGTTTCAGGCAGTCGTGCACTGAGGAAATAAAACTGGGAGTCAAAAGGCGCCTGCCCGCTTCGCGAACATCGTGATAAGGTTGGGGGTGGTAAATATGAATTTCATCGACACTTGCCGGGCCGAGTAATTGTCGAACCACTTTTAGCCCATCAGCCACTCCAAATCTGAGATTCGAAAGGCCTCTCTGGTTTCCGCGCCTTGTGGCATAGCGAATGACCATGGGCAAAACATCAAATCCAATATGATCGAAATTGGCGCGTGTATAGGCACTTCCAAGGAGGTACCGCCCGTTGCCACATCCAATATCGACAATGACGGGGGCAATACGGCCAAATACGGTGGGGAAGGAAATTGGCCCCTGCTGTGGGAGGTCTTTCAGGGCGGTTTGGGCCCATTTATCGGGGGTGAGGATTTCCCCTGGAATGGGTACGCCAAACTCCCTTTCAATCTGGCGCTTTGGGCCGTCTTTTGGATGTTCAGGGAAAGGGGATGGATGACCCATGGATGGGAGTTGCTTCCTTAGGAATCGAGTGCGAAACGCATATTGGTGCAAAAAGAGCCAATATCGGCAAGGACCCGGTCGGACGGTTCATTTGCAAAACGGACAAATTGCCTGACCAGGGCGCTTCCCACAATCACACCATCACAGTGGGATTTGAGCATTTGTGCCTGGTCGGGTGAGCTGATTCCAAAACCGACACATAGGGGCGTGGAGGATTGGCTTCTCAGGGTGTTCAATCGTTCCAATAGCGAAAGGGGGAGTTCCCGGCGTTCGCCTGTAATTCCCGAAACGGAAACACAATAAAGGAATCCACCACTGTCATTGGCGATGCTGGCTGAACGGTCGGGCGGTGTGGTTGGAGTGACCAACTGGATAAGTTTGAGTCCCTTTGCGGCAATGGCCTTGCCCAACTCTGTGGATTCATCCCAAGGTAGATCCGGAACGATAAACCCCGAAAAGCCCGAATCTTTGGCATGATCCAGGAACCTTTCAACTCCCTGTTTGAGAATAAGGCTGAAGCTCACCATCGCTACCAAGGGAATTGGTCGCGATTGATAGGCTTCGCTTTGACAAATGGATTTGGCCATGGCCCAGATTTGGGCCGATTTAAGTTTTTTGGAAAGTGCTCTGGTGTAGGATGCCTGAATTACCGGACCGTCCGCGATCGGGTCGCTATAGGGAAAACCGATCTCAATAATGTCTGCCCCATTTTTGATGAGGACTTCGCAAACGCGAAGGCTGATTTCCGTGTCGGGGTCACCAGCGGTGACAAACGGAATGAAGGCCTTCTTGCCTGAGGCACGAAGCGCCGCGAAGGTGGCATCAATCGGGTGAACAGTTTGGAAATTCTGGCTCATGAATTTGTCTTTGTGCTTTGGATGGGGGGTGTTTAAAGCCTTGTGGAATAACCACAAGGCTTGGGAT
>CAMBMH010000252.1 GCA_945868575.1 Singulisphaera sp. GP187
TGAGTACTCCGGTATTTTATCTGCACTTTTTGCACTGATAAAATTTTGCATAATTTTATTTTGATTCTTAATTTCCTTCTGAATGGATGAAAGCTTTATAAAAACAACAATTGGTAGAATTACCAGCCAAAAGAAAAGGACCGCGAAAAATAGAAAGGCGATAACTTCCATAGGATTTTATCCTTCCGGAGAGTGGAAAGGCATTCATCATGGTATACGAAATCGGCTAAGACGCCTTATTTTTAACCACAAATCTCGCGGAGTGGGGTTCCCCCATCTGGCAATAGGTGAAGGGGCCGATTGGTGGCATCGGAATAGGTGCTATCAAGGGGAATGCCAAAATGGTGATATATGGTGGCCGCAATATCCCCGGGAAGGATTGGGCGATCGTTGATATTCCCACCGTCCCGGGTGCTTGATCCAATGACCTGGCCATGATGGAGTCCTCCACCCGCCATCAGCATGGACATCACATAAGGCCAGTGATTGCGCCCATCCGTGCTCCCCTGGGTCCCAAGTTGGGGGGTACGGCCAAATTCCCCCATGGCGACTATCATTGTGGTTTCCAACAATCCCCTCTGCGCCAAATCGTCAACCAGAGTTGTAATCAAGTGATCAAACAGGGGAAGGAGGGGTTTTAATCCTTTGGAAATTCCGCCATAGGGGGGAATGTTATCCCCATGGGTATCCCATGTCCCCGATGCGGTGTGATAACTCAGATCAATGGTCACGAAGGGGCACCCGGCCTCGACCATCCTCCGGGCAAGTAAAGCCTGACTACACCAAAGGTGCGGGCCATAACGCTCCCGAATGGAGGCGGGTTCACGTTCCATGTCGAGTGCCTCGCGCACCCGCCCCCCTAGGAGAAGGTTCATTGCTTTTTGACCGGTTTCGGTCAAAAGTGGGGAATTTCCCTTTTCGGCATTTCGCTCCGCCCCGGCCCGGACCTGGTCGAATTTCTCCAAAAGAGACCGCCGTTTGTCTAGACGCTGGACAGGCACCTCCCTTGGGAGCCCAAACCGTGCGGGGACCGACATTTTTCCGGAGTCTTTTCCAACAAGGTCATAAATCGGAAGCCGCGCCGCATCGTTTGCAAGGAAAGGATCATGGTCCTTGCCCGCATAACCTCCAAAAGCCAAATGGCTGCGTGAACGCATAAATGCAGCATAGCCTGGCATGGCCGGGTGGTTTGGTCCATGAAACTTGCTTACAAGCGCGCCAATTGCGGGATATTTTTCTGATTCGGGATTGGTCCTTGCCTCGGCCTTGTGATTGGCTGTTTGCATGACTGTATTGGGTTCGTGATTGCTATGCCGACAATCGACCGAGCGAAGGATGGAAAAACGATCGGCGATATTCGCGAGTTTGGGAAGGTGTTCGCAAAAGAGGACGCCGGGCAACCTGGTCCTTGTTACACCAAAAGGTCCCCGATTCTCTGGTGGCCGATCCGGTTTCGGGTCAATGGTATCGATCTGGCTAGGCCCCCCTGCCATCCAAAGGAGGATTACAGATTTTCCCGAGGAGCGTTTTCCCGCAAGACCACCCGAGGTGGCATGCAAAAGGCTAGGCAGCCCAAGGCAACCAATTCCCGCCATGGACGCTTTTAGCAGGCCACGCCTGGAAACCACAAGCCCCTCCGCCTGGCGGGCTCGCAGAAACCCAAAAGCATGAGGATGAGTGTGTTTCACAGGAAACCCCAAGGGTGATTCAGGCTGATCGTTTGGGAAAAATAGCCTGTTAAATGAACACAAATTGTAATGCGTCCTAGGAATCAATTACTGTTTTTCGGCAAATTCCCTCAGCTTTTTCACACGCAGACTCAACCTGGGGTGCGTCGCAAAAAGCTGGTCGACAAATGCCACAAGGGCCGGCCTTTCGGCTTCCTGGTTTTCAAAAACTTCGGTATTGGTGACGGCGTTTAAAGCTTTGGAACCGTGTGCCAAACTTGCCAATCCCCTTGCTGAACCTTCAACGCTTCCCGCAACCAGGTATCCCAAGCGATCCGCGGAGAACTCCCGGCTTCGGGACAGCGAAAGCCCAAGAAACGGAATCATTTTCGCAGGCCCAAGGAACATTTCCTTGAACCAGTGACAATGGCCCGCCGCATGGTGACCCAGTTCATGACCAATGATAAAGCGCAACTCCTCCGCATCGGAATCATCATCAAGGTAAAGATCCACCAAAGACCCATAAAGAATGACATATCGGTTCTTTAAAAACCGGACCGCCAAAGCATTGATGCTGCCTGAACTATTGACCACAAACATAAGGGGGGGCTCGCTCAATCCAAGTGATTCACTTGCATTTTTCAGGGCAGCGTGCAATTTCGGATATTGCCGGGAAGAGACCAGCAACGATTCACCGTAAAGCTTGGACCGAAAGAACAATTCGGAAAGAAACATAGTAAAAATAAAAAACATGGCAAAGAAGACCACCGGGAGAAAAGTTACCGCAAGATAAAATATCCCGGCAAACAAACCGGATCGAAAAACTATTAAAATAGTTGGAACAATCCAAATCATCGAAAAAATAACCCAAAATATTCCCGCAAAAATATAAGCTACTAATGTAAGTGTTTTTTCCGATTCAAATAGACTTCCGGAAACATCAATGTCTTCCGACCGTTTTTTTGACCTGGTCGAGGCGCTACCGCTCCGTTTTCCTGGCGTTACTAATGGTGGTACTTCTTCAACAATCGCCGCAGCCACTTGCTCGTAGCGCCCAAGTCCTGACGATACCCCGAAATACTCCGAAGCAGGTTTCCAGGAATCAAACCCTTCCGCCCACAAATGGTCCTGAGGTTGGATTTTCCCCTTTGCGTAAAGATCGCGAACTTGTTCTTCCGGAAAGGGACCAAGCGTTTTATTATTTCTCGCAACGAAAATGCTAAGACCCATTGAGGCCACCCTGATTTACTTGTCCGAAAAAAATATTTACAGTGGGCCTAATGACCTGAAACACCTTCCCATGATGATCGGTTATTGGCCTAGTTTTAGTATAGGATTCTACCAATTTGAAGTCAGGCCCCTGGATCAACTCCAAATGAATCTCCTCAAGTTGAGCAATTTTTACCTAAACAAATTTTTTTCCAAAGGACACAGTGTGAAATAATAGCATATCATATTTTATCATAATAATTAATTGATTATACTAAAATATCTCCATATCAAGCCCTGACAAAAGTTTGGTTGGCTGAAAATTTTCAAATCTTTTTGGAAATTTTGGCCTCCGGCGAGGGCATATCCATGGGAACGCCACGCCACATAAGAGAACCGCGGGCCAAAAGCCCCTGGGGCACAATCCGGTACTCCCAAAAAACTTTTGCACTCATTGGGGGTAAAAATTATGACTTCACCAAGAACTAAACGAGGCGAACAAAGGCGGGCGGAAACCAAAAAGGGCCGAAAAAGGGTGAGGCTTTTCCAAAGGGACTCCAACGATCGATGGGGATCGGAATTCACCGATTCCATCTACATGGTCAGAAAGGAGGATGGGACATTTCGCCTTTATGCCCGAAAGTACTTTGATGGCGAAACAGTCATTCTGGACCGTGTTTGTGGCATTCAGACCCCTTTGGACTTCGCCCAGGCGTTTTCCCGAATTAGCAATTTCGTTGAGAATGATGGAATCCGTTGGGTGGCGGAACGAGTGGCCTTGCTGGACAAGAGTTTTGCAAAAAAACTCTTGTCCTATATAGAAACATTGGACTCTCCCGGGAACAAAACTCCAACTCAATGTTTACGACTTCACGGTCCTTGAATCGCCAATAGCACGCTCTTTCTATAGACAACGAGACGATATAAAAGGATTTTTTCCTCTAATTATCCTCCAATTATACCAATTAATGGATGACTTTTCCTGATGGTTATTACCCACCCGCCCAATGGAATTGCAAGGTCGCGCCGGGACACGAGGGATCATTATTTCTATTTTTCCAAAAGCTCTATGGCGCGAAGCAACCTCATCGGTTGGTCCGTCTGGATCACATCAACTCCCATGCGAATCGCTTTCTGATATTGGGAAACGGTTTCATTGAACCCCAACGCGTCAGAAAAGACCTGAATACCCATCGAATGACACTCATCCACCAACTCCTTTGTCAAAATGCTCCATGAAGCATCGAATCCAAAGGGTTTTATTCCGGCAAGATCCTTTATCTGCGCCCTCGATTTCAAAGGTGGTAGTGTCCGCATCCGAGGATCAAGGGCTTTAAGTTTTTTGCAATAATCGGCAGACTGATAAACGACATGCCTTTCCCAAAGGTTGTGATTACCCACAGCCTCAATCAGTTTTTCCGCGGCGATCTCCTTGGCATCAAGGTAGACCCACGAGGATTGCCCCAATGACTTCAAACCCTCATCCAGGGTTGGGACCCTGATCCCGGCAAACCCCTTGGAAAACTTTGTCCCGGCATCCAGTTTTCTGATTGCCTCAAGAGTCATTTCCTTTACAGGCCCCTTGGCAGTCGTGGTACGGTTGATCGTGGAATCGTGCACCAGAACAAACGCCCCATCTTTGGTCGTGCGAATATCAATTTCCACAAGATCCGCGCCGATATCAACAGACTTTTGAACCGCCGGGAGTGTATTTTCCGGAGCATATCGACCAACTCCCCGGTGCATGGAAAACCGCACAGGGAGCCTGTCTTGACGCATGCGGAACTCTGTAAATCGCGCTCCGAGGGGATCATCCGTTTGGATCCAATCAACTTTGCATTCTACCATCCGCTTCCAAACCTTCGGATTATCCCATTGGAGGCCAAGGACCTTGGCCTCCACCTTGACGCCCTTTTCATGAAAGCTTCGACAAATATCCGCGGTGACATCAGCAGCGTCCATCTCGACGGCCGCCGGTTGATTCTCCTCCAGAAAGGTTTTGAATTCCATGGTCCTGGGAAGGAATTTGGCCATCCGGGCAATTTTCTCCCCACCAATAGACGCAAATTTTTG
>CAMBMH010000253.1 GCA_945868575.1 Singulisphaera sp. GP187
GGGGTCGGAGAGCTGATTTTAGGCATATCGCGCTTGACGCGATGGGGGGCGATTACGCCCCAGGACCCATCGTTGCCGGAGCCGTCCAGGCAGTATCCCAGGACTCAGACCTCCGAGTGACTTTGGTAGGTGATGAAGCACAAATTCATCCCCTCCTCGATCAATTTGGTCGCAGTGATCGCCTTGAGGTGTTTCACTGCTCCCAATCGATCGGTATGGAAGAAAGCCCCACGATTGGCTTGCGTAAGAAGCCTGATAACTCCATCAGCCGATGCTGGCAACTTCTTGCCCAATCACGTGTTGATGGAATAGTAAGCGCTGGCAATACGGGCGCAATGGTAGCTGGTGGCTTGATGTCGAGGCGATTTTTGCCCGGTGTAGAGCGACCTGGTATTGCTACGGTTATGCCTACGATGCGCGGTCCATGCTTGTTGCTCGATGTTGGTGCCAACATTTACCCCAAGGCCTCCCACCTCTACCAGTACGGGGTAATGGGCCTTGTTTATGCGCGCCACATCCTCAAGAAAGATAATCCGTCCATTGGCTTGATGAATGTCGGTTCGGAGGATGGTAAAGGTCCGGAACTGCCTCGCCAAACTGCCGAACTTTTTGCCAATTCACCCATCAAGGGTTCCTACCGAGGAAATGTTGAAGGGCGTGATATTCACCGGGGCGGCATTGACGTCGTTATCTGTGATGGATTCACCGGCAATGTGATCCTCAAGGTTTGCGAAGGCATCACTGAGTTCATGCTCAAAGTCGTGGCTCGTGAAATGAGCGAGAGCCTGACAGTTGAGCGTGACAAAGGGATCAATACCCTCACCAATCTCGCCCAAAAGTACCACTACAGTGAATTTGGTGGCGCCCCTTTGCTTGGTATCGATGGCATTTGCATCATTTGTCACGGTAGCTCTGACGATCGCGCGATTCGCAATGCTTTGGGTGTTGCGGCCCGGCATGCCCGGGCTGGCCTCAACCAGCTGATCACCAAAGAAATTGAAAGCCAACAACAACATCTTGCGTTGGCGAATTCCTGATCCATTTCATTACGGTTTCTCCCATGACCAAGACGGCATTCCTTTTCCCCGGTCAGGGGGCCCAATATGTGGGTATGGGTGTTGCGTTGGCGGAAAAGCACGCCTCCGTTCGCACTCTGTTTGACCGGGCTTCCCAAATCCTTGATTTTGATTTGCTTGAGACCTGCAAAACCGGTCCTGCAGATCGCCTCAATGCGACGGACATAAGCCAACCCGCTCTCTATGTGGCCAGCTTTGCCGCCCTTGAGGATCTCAGGCAAACCGAACCGGATGCCGAAAGTTCATGCGCAATGACTGCTGGCCTGAGCCTTGGGGAATACACTGCCCTGGCTTTTGCAGGGGCCATGGATTTTGAAACGGGACTTCGCCTGGTTCGTCTGCGCGGCCAGGTGATGCAAATGGCGGCTGAAAAAGCCCCCTCAAGCATGGCAAGTATATTACTGTTGGACGAGGCGGCGCTTGAAGAATTGGTACTAAGGGGACAGGAAAAAGGTCTTGTCCGGATCGCAAATTACCTTTGTCCCGGAAACCTCGTCATCAGTGGTGTGGTTCCTGCTGTTGAAGAGGTCGAAAAACTCGCTCAGGCAGCGGGCGCCAAGACAATTCGTCTTTCTGTCGCGGGAGCCTTTCACACGCCGGTAATGGAGCCCGCTGTGGCCCCCCTGAGTGAAGCGCTCGGAAAAGTTGCCTTTGCCTCACCTCGGATTCCCGTCCTTTCCAATGTGACTGGTTTGACTCATGGGGCCACGGAATCCTTCGCGGGACTCCTTGCCCGTCAAGTTGTGGAACCTGTCCGCTGGGAGGCCTGTGTGCGACAAATGCTGGCTTCCGGAGTGGAAAAATTTTACGAAGTTGGGCCTGGCAGGGTCTTGGCCGGCTTGCTCAAACGGATCGATCGAAAAATTCCCTGTGTCGGGGTTGCTGGGTAACCGGCTCCAAAGAATTGGGAAGGAAGGGTTTTTATGGGGCTCTTCCCTTTCCATGGCTTAGTTTCCCCATATCCTACTTTTCATCAACTTGTGTGGATCCGGCCCAAGTTTCCCCGGTAAATAAGTGCGGGTGCAGGAAGTCACCTTGCATGTACTGGTGGAGATGTGATAAATCCGCTCAATCGGGTCACGGTAGTCCCGATGAGCCGGCATTTCAAATTGGTCCGGCCCCAGGAGGGCAAAGCAGTGGCGAACGCTTCGGTAGAAGAACGGGTAATCAAGATTGTAGTGGACAACCTTGGCGTCAACGCCGACCAAGTGACCCGAACCACCGCCTTTGATCAACTGGGCGCAGACTCACTTGACATTGTTGAACTCGTCATGGAACTTGAGGAGGAGTTTGAAATCTCCATCCCCGAAGACCAGGCCGAGAAGATTAAGACCGTCGGTGAGGCGATTGAACATATCGAGAAGGAGCTGGCCAAGAAATGAAGCGTCGAGTCGTGATCACGGGGTTAGGTGTTGTCACCTCCCTGGGACAGGATGTCTCAACCCTGTGGCAGGCGCTTCTATCGGGCAAGAGCGGGATCAGCCAAATCGAGCAGTTTGATCCCTCTCAGTTCAAGGTGCGATTCGCCGGGGAGGTCAAGGAGTTTCCGCTTCGGCAATCTTTGGATGCCAAGCAGTTACGCCGCCTCGACCGGTTTGCCCAATTTGCCGTTGTGGCATCCCAGGAAGCCTTTGCAAATTCCGGAGTGGACCTTTCCAAAGAGGATCCTTTCCGTTGCGGAGTTATTTTGGGCTCTGGTATCGGTGGTCTCAACGAATTTGAAGAACAGCACACCCGTTACATGAAGGATGGTCCGGGCAAAATTAGCCCATTTACCATCCCCAAAATGATCTCCAATGCCGCCGCTGGAAACATCTCCATCGAATTGGGATTTGCCGGACCTAACACTTGTGTTTCTACGGCATGTGCCTCGGCCGCCCACTCCATTGGTGATGCCCTTCGCGCGATCCAGTATGATCAGGCCGATGTGATGATCACAGGCGGTAGCGAGTCGGCAATTACCCCAATGGGATTGGGTGGTTTTATCGCCGCAAAAGCACTCTCCAGCCGCAACGAGGACTTTGTCCGCGCGAGTCGTCCTTTCGACCGGGATCGCGATGGATTTGTCCTAAGCGAAGGTGCGGGAGCACTCCTTTTGGAGGAACTCGAACACGCCAAGCGTCGCGGCGCGACAATTTATGCCGAAGTCCTTGGCACAGGTTCGACCGCGGACGCCTATCACATTACTGCCCCCCATCCAGAGGGTGCAGGCGCCTCAAACGCAATGCGCCTGGCGATGAGGGATGCGGGCCTCAATCCTGAACAGATTGACTACATCAACGCCCACGGGACAAGCACCCCGTTAGGTGACATCGCAGAGACAAAAGCCATCAAATCCGTCTTTGGGGAACATGCCCGCAAGCTAGCCATCAGCAGCACCAAGTCCATGCTTGGCCACCTGTTAGGTGCATCGGGTGGCGTGGAAGCCATTGCTTGTGCCTTGTCTCTTTACGAACAGGTTCTGCATCCAACCATAAATCTGGAAAATCCTGATCCTGAATGTGATCTCGACTATGTACCAAACCAGGCTCGAAAATCCCAAGTGGATTATGTTCTCTCCAACAGCTTCGGCTTTGGTGGACACAACTGCTCGGTGGTGCTTGGTCGTTTTAAGGGTTGATCGCGTCTCCCCAAATCCACAGGGGTAGCCCGCATGGACCGTATCCGGCGCCTGGACGAGGAGCGTGAGTTCCACGATGCTCAGGCGCGGGAGCGGTTACAACAAATCGATGAGGCTTCTGAAGCCCACACCTCCAAAACCTATCTCGACCATGCCCCCTGGATTCGCCCGGGCCTGGATCTTCTTGAACCTTTAAGTGGAAAAACCGCCCTGGATCTGGGTTCAGGTCACGGTTGGGCAGCGGTTGAGCTTGCCCGCCGTGGCGCAAAAGTTCTTGGAACCGATCTTTCATGGGGCTACTGCAACGAGGCGCGGCTCCGCCACATCCGATTGGGTTTTGACACCCCTTTTTTCCAGGCCGATGGGGAAAACCTTCCGCTAAGCGACGGCTCCATTGATCGAATCTGGGGCAACGCCATTCTCCATCATCTCGACACCCAATCAGCCATTTGCGAAGTAACGCGGATCCTTGCGCCAGGCGGCATGGCGGTTTTTTGCGAGCCTTGGGGAGGCAATCCCCTGATCGCATTTGCGAGAAAATGGCTCCCCTATCCGGGAAAAGAACGGACCAGGGACGAGGCTCCCTGGACCAATAAAGACCTTGGGCTTTGGCGCGAGGCTTTTCCGGAACACCAAATCGAATCGTTTGAGCTCTTTTCGGCTCTAAGGCGTTTTGGAGGAACAGGAGCCAATTGGCCCCTGATTTCGATCGTGGACCGCTTCCTTTTTCGCGTCGTTCCGGCACTGGGAAAATTTGCCCGGTACCGGATGATCTGTGTCAGGAAAAAACAGGGGTAATCCCATGCCCCTCGAAACTTTGAGGGGCTTAGCGTCGGAGCTTTGCCGCGGCTTTAAGCCGCATGTCGACAAGGCTTGCCTTGAGCTCCCGATTTTCCTTGGCAAGTTCCTCGCCTCTTTGTGCGTAGTCTTCCAGCGTTACAAGAATGGTGGCCAATTGCTCGACAAGCGATCGGGTGATGGGAGCCACAGTGTTGAGCGATTCCACAAGAGGACCGGTTTGCCCGTCGAGGATCTCGGGAATCTGGTCGAGGATTTTGTGGATTTCCTCATATCTTTTTTTGTCCAACAATCGGTCTTCCGCGCTGGGACGCCAACTTCCAAAGACCGTTTGGGGCGCATGGTGGTGATGGTGATC
>CAMBMH010000254.1 GCA_945868575.1 Singulisphaera sp. GP187
TATTCAGGAATCCAAAGGGAAACTCGACAAAGCCAATTTGTTCCCCGAAGGAAAAAAGGTCTACCTCCACTGCAAATCCGGGATCCGTTGCCTCAAGGCGGCAAACCTCCTGGAAAAACAGGGGATCAAAACCGAAGCAATCAAAGCACCCTACGATGATCTGAAGAAGGCTTTTGCAAACTAGATTCTCAGGTAAACCCGGAAGAAAATCGTTGCCCCGGTAATGTTCGCGGCTACAGCCCTAAGCGGGACGACCCGATAATTCCGGATTCGAATAATTCCAAGCGAGGTCAAACCCCGGGCTCAGCCATTACTCGGCAGGCCGGAAACCTTGGAGATCTCTCCCAAAATTTCCCATGTCCGTTTGGTGTCCCGGGATCGGTAGATCTGTTCCAGGGACATACCGTGTTCGCCTGTGAGAATGATGGCGTATTCCGGTCGCATAAATACGGTGAAATAAAAGATGACCCCGGGAATGATGAACATGAAAAACAGCGACACCATAACGATGTAATCGATCATGGTGACCTCGCCTCGAAGTTCGGCTTTCATGCCAATGAATTTGTCCGAGGTGAATGTCTGGGGCACCAAAGGAACAAACCCGACCCGAATCACCCGAGTCAAAAGTGTCCTTCCGTTCGCCTTGCGCTCCACGGAGAGTTCTCCCCAGGTTCCCAAAATAAATGCCATCAAAATCCACGCGAAAAGCGTCAGAAAAAAAGTATTCACCGCAAGCGGAACCCATCCAAAGATGTAGGGTAGCACAAGGGGAAGCCCCATGAGTCCCCATAGCACCATGCGGTTGGTTCCGGAAAATTTCGGTCCATAATGGAGCCTTACCGGTTTGACCGTGGTTTTTTTCTTTTTTCCCGTGCGCAGGTCAAATCCGCACCGGGTGCAAAGGATCGTCCCCTGGGGAAGAAGGTCACTACAACCCGGACAGGGAAAATCGACGCCCCCGGGCATGGCGTAGGCTTTGCCATCATCTTCATTGGATGTCTCGAATTGGGGCTGAGCGGGTATGTACAGGGGTGGGGCCTCCTCGCCGTCAATCGTCGGAACCGGTTTTTTTCGGGCGGGGCGATCTCCCGATTTGGCTTTTTGTTTCTTTGGTTGGTTGGTTACGACAGGGGATTCAAACGGATTGTCCTCGGGGATTTGAACCGGCGCTTCAACCGATTCGGGAGCAGGTTTGGATTTTTTTGTCGCCTCATACCCCGAAAAATCCCGCAGATCCACGAGCGCTCCACATCCGGGACAGCGCATCTTGGGCTTGCCACCCGATTGGTCCGGATCGAGTGTCTGACCACAACTGTTGCAAACAATCGAAGTCATGCCGGTATCCCTTTGAAAGTTTGAATGTCCAAAAAAAGGGATTCCCAAAGGGACACCCAAGAGCCATGGAACCTAAAGCATTGGAATCAGGACGCCTCGGCGGGACCGGTTTCACCTGTCACCAATACCAGCCTTTGACGAAGCGCGGGCAAAAGGTGTAATGGGAATTTTCCCACAAAGAGGGGATCTCGGCTGGGCGCTTTGGCTTCTGCATCAAACCAGCCGACAAAATCAGACCAGGCAACTGGAACAGAACCGAAAATCATGATGCCAGCGGGAATGGGTCCGGGAATGCGGGGATCGCGGCGCACGGGAAGAAGGCGCTCGCCCGACCAATCCATGCGCAACCGGACCGGAATCGCTGTTTCGGAGAGGGAATCTGTAGGCGACCCGTTGGTATGTTCAGGAGGAAAAAGTGTGATGGCCCGGGATTCAAACGCCGCCCGGACAAAGCCTGATGGAAGTCCGGCTTCGAGATGTTGAATGGATATGCCGATACCTGTCTGGGTAAAAAACCAGGCAAGCGAGGCGTTAAGCGAACGGGCAGCCTCGGCGGAGACGCGACCAAGCCACGGGGGGCGTCCGACCCTTGCGAAGAGATTGCCCGCCATGAATTCGATGTCTATGGCAAGGGGAGTTTCCTCAGGATTGAGACGGGAATGTTTCCAATCGAAAATGATTTCTATCCGATTAGTTGCCAATATAGGATTGCGCACCGAGAATCCGGTGGGATGGATTGCCCCATTGTTATTGGGAATCGCGGTTTTGGGGTTGGAATCCGCATAATGGTCCGGACGCATACCTTCGTCTTTGGCCATCATATCCCGCCATGCGGCGCAGAGTCCCAACACATCAAAAAGCTGTCGCCTCGCGAGTTGGGCAAGATCTTCGCCAATTTCACCGATCTCGCGCAAACAGGCACGCTCGAGGCGCAGGTCGTTGCTGGTGGACCTCAGGTCGCAGGCTTTTCGCAGTTTGCGATAGACGGCGGGAAGTGTCCCCGCGTGGAACCCCGGCTCAAGAAGGTCCCGCATGGTTTCGGCGTGGGGTCCAAACATCGCGGCGGGCATGCGGGCGGGGCGGTTTGCCTCATAAAGGCGCCAATTTTCGCGGAACTCCCAGAAGAAAAACCCGAAAGCGCCAGGGATAATGAAATCCATAAACCAGACAAACGCCTCGACGATGAAAAAGTTGAATGTGTTGTCCAGCGCCAGATGCAAAGGGGGTCCAATCACCGGATAAAAGATCTTCATTGCAACAAATGACACAGGCAATTTGACCGGGTTGAGGAAAGGCTCAATCACGACCATGAACATAAACCGCAGGGCATATCCGACCGGAAACCAGAGAGTTTGCAATAGGGCCTGGACCGTCGTCCATATGCGCTCGTCTTTTTGGCGGACAGAGATCAGCTCCTCGACCCCAAGGATCAGGGTATCGATTCCCGTGATCATCCGCTTGAGAATGTTTTGCCAGATGAGCACGGCGCCACTGATGAGACCGTTGCCCAAACTTGCAACCAGTCGTCGGGCGGAGCGGGCCGCCAAAGCTCCCGCCATAAGACCCGGCCGGGTGTTAAGCGCTATATTAAAGAGCGCAAACCATAAAACCCACCCAGCCACTTCCTCAAACCAGAGAGGCTGGACCAGTCGCATCAGGCAACAGGCCACAATCGGTTTCACGCCATAGGCCAAAACCCAACTCAGGGGCTCAAGCACGACATTGCGGACAAACTCCGAAGAAGAGAGTTTGCGCGGCATCTCCCAGAAAGTCCAGGAGAGGACATCGTAGGTTCTCCCAAGGACATGCCGAGCCAACAACCGGACACGGGGACGGGCAACCAATACCAATAGGACCGTGCCAAACGCGGCGGCAAGGACCATGAGTTCGGACATGTCCCGGTCAGGTGTGGCCGGGCCAAGATTGTTGTGTTCAAGGGTTTTGAGCAGGTGGTAAATAAAAGCAACCACCACAAAAGCGGTGAGATACGGGAACATCAGATAAAGCGAAATGAACCGCCCCGTCCTTGTTCCGAAAAACGCGGCGGTCGCCCGCTCGAGCGTCGCGCCATAAAGCTCGCTGGGTTGATAGATCCCCTCAAGCAGCGATGAAAGCCTCCGATCAAGGAGGAGAAGTTCATCGCCCCGGACCCACTGGGCAAAATCGGCCAGGTCGGGCATCTTGACCGGGCTTACGGCCAAGGTGTCGCGAAGGTTTTGGAAGGTGAGAAAACCCTGTTCCAGAATGCGGTCGATCAGGGTTTCGACAATCTGCCCCAAGGCAAGCTTGCCCAGATGGCTGGTGGGGCTGAATCCGGCGTCTACCATTGCCTCGGAGAGGACGGGGCCGATCTCGGCGCGCACCTCGGCCTCGTTCGACTGGCGCGCGGTGCGCAACAAGGATTCGACACTTTGGCGAGCGGAATTGTCGATACGGGTGAAGGTGAGGTGTTGCTGGGCCATGCGCAAAAAGCGCGTCGCCCGGATCACATCGACAAGAATCATCGGCCGCCTGAGTCTGCTCACGCCACCCGATAGGATCCACCCCATGATGTCCAGCGCCTGGGGCGGGCTCACGACATCGTCGTGAATGTTCTCCAGCTCGTGTAAGAGTTTTTCCTCGCGGTTTTTGTGTCCCTGGTCGGCTTTTTCCAAAAGCGGATCCAACACCGCGGTCGCTTCGTCGACCTGATCTTCGCGAAGGCCCAGGCGCTGGTGAATCGCCAGGACCAATTGGCGCAGGTGGGCCCGGGCCATTTTCCGGGCGGGTTCTGTTTTGTGGGCCGGGGCAACCCGCGAAGCCATAACCCTAAGAATCGCCGCATTGACCAGACGGTTTTTCTCAAGAGATTGATCCGCCAGTCGTTGCAGGCGAATGAAGTACTGGTTGGCTTCGGACTGGAGGTCGTCGTTGTCCGAGGCCGCCTCAAGCCATGGGGCTGGACGACTTTGCAAGAGGAGCTTGGCGACGGGGATTTCGCCATCAAGGGCCGCGAACAGGGCGTCTTGTCTTGATGCGGAAAGCGCGGGAAACCAATACACCGACGCCTGAGGGCTGAAACAGCGAAGGCCAAGAAAAAGGAGCGCGAATTCCCGCAGGATGACTGGTCGGGACGAATCGGGCAAGACGCACTTCTCCCGAAGAAGCACTCGGGAAATTTCCTCGTATTCGATCGTGCCCTCGGGCAACAGCGATTCCAGCCTACCCATCGGGCCGGACAGATGGGCTTTGGCTACCGACAAAGTTGGTGACAAACTTGGCACAGAGGGCAAGCCGGACGCGGAACCGGCGAGGGGCGCCTGTACCAAAGCCAGGTCGGCTTCCCATTCGAGAAGGGTCCGGTCGACCATGGCCAAAAAGAGTCTTTTCCAAACCGCAAATAGCACAACACGCTGACGCCGCCGCACTTCGTGTTCGTCGCTGTCGAAGGTGTTCAGATCCCTGGAAGAGCGGATGATTGCCGGACCAAACGGATCGTTTTTGCGCAAAAGA
>CAMBMH010000255.1 GCA_945868575.1 Singulisphaera sp. GP187
ACCCTTACCAATCTTGGTGGAATAGGCGGAACTGGTTTTACGCCTATCGTCAATTGGCCAGAGGTTGCCATCCTTGGTCTTTCGCGTGGCCGTGTTGAATTTGTTTCCAAGGGTGGTCAACCTGTGCCTAGGCTCATGTTGCCTGTGTCTCTTTCCTATGACCACAGGGTGGTTGACGGAGCCCAGGCGGCCCGTTTCCTCAGGCGAATTTCTTCGATGCTTGAAGAGCCTTTGAACATGATGCTTCACGCATAGTCGCTTGGGTTTTTACTCTAACATTCCAAATTCTTTTTGGTGCAAAATGGCGAAGACCGTTGAGGTGGATTTGGCGGTACTGGGCGCAGGCCCGGGCGGATATGCGGCGGCGTTTCTTGCTGCGGATCATGGCCTTCAGGTGGCTTTGATTGACATCCGTAACCTACCGGGTGGCACATGCCTTCATGTGGGATGTATTCCCTCAAAGGCTTTGTTGCACACCGCCAAATTGATCCAGGAAACCAGGGACGCTCATAACCACCTTGGCATCCAGTTTGGGCAACCCAAAATTGATTTGGATAAGGTTCGTGCTCATGCCAAGGGTGTTGTGGAAACCCTTAGCAAGAGCCTTGGTAAACTTTCATCCGCCAGAAAAATAACGGCGATCGAGGGCACTGGAAAGTTCCTCGATTCCAATACTATTCTGGTAGACAATGGGATACAGGTCACATTCAAGAACGCGATTGTTGCAACCGGGTCCAGTCCATTTGTTCCCGACGCATTCAAAATTGGTTCAACCCGTGTGATGGATTCCACCGGAGCCCTCAAACTCGAAGAGATTCCTGAGAAATTGGTTATCATCGGGGGCGGATACATTGGCCTGGAAATGGGCTTTGTATACGCTTCGTTGGGTAGCAAGGTAACCGTGGTTGAAATGACTGACGGTTTGCTTCCTGGTGCGGATAGGGACCTGGTGAGACCTTTGCAAAAGAGGTTGGAGGGTATCTTTGAACGAATCCTCCTCAAGACCAAGGTTACATCTGTAAAAGATACAGGCAACGGTGTAACTGTTTCGATTGAGCATCCAGATGGCACCTCAGAAACCCTTGATGTGGGCCGGGTCCTGGTTTCCGTAGGTCGTCGTCCAAACACGGGCAATTTGGGCTTGGACAAAGCAGGCGTACCCCTCAACGCTCGTGGGTTTATTGAGGTCGATTCCCAAAGGCGTACAGCGGTTCCCAATATTTATGCAATTGGTGATGTTACTGGGGATCCGGGTTTGGCCCACAAAGCCACTGTAGAAGGAAAAGTGGCAGCCGAGGCTATCCTCGGCGAAGCCGTTGCCTATGACCCGGCAACCGTGCCTGCGGTTGTATTCACCGACCCGGAAGTTGCCTGGGCGGGCCTTACCGAAACGGAAGCTCAAAAGACCGGCAGGACAATCAAGAAGGTTTCCTTCCCATGGACAGGTTCTGGTCGTGCAATGACTTTGGCGCGCACCGAGGGGATCACAAAGCTTATAGTTGACCCTGTGACCGACCGATTATTGGGGGTCGGAATGGTCGGTGTAGGTGCTGGTGAAATGATCGGTGAGGTTATGGCACTAATTGAAATGGGCGCCACGAGTCGCGATCTTGCCTTGACGATGCATGCGCATCCAACCTTGTCGGAAACCCTGATGGAGGCTGCTGAGATCCTTCATGGCACTAGCTCATATGTTTTGCCATCGAAAAAATAACTGTGATTGGAATCCCTGATTCCCTTGCATCCATTTGAAACCTCAAATAAGGCCCTTCCCAGGGGCCTTATTTCGTTTGAAACTGCGGCCAAAGTCTTTAATTCCGGATTTGGAATGATCGAATCCGGATGTGCACCATATGTTGCAAATTAACCCTCGCCGGTGCAGGTGAATCGGCCTAAACCACTAAATAGTATTTAACTTCCTCTTCCCCTTAGCCTTTTCCAATTGCAGGGAGCCATCAATGGGCCACAAACAGACCGCGAAACATCGTTTCGGAAAATCGTCCTACCACCAAATCGGTTTGGTTCGTGGGCAGTTTGGTAATGTGCCCATGGATCAATGGGTGAAATTTATTGCGGACACCGGTTTTGATGGATGGGAAGAAGCAACCTGGGAACTGGATTTGGGTCGTTGCAAGGACGATGCTGGTGCTGAAGCATATGCCAAGGAACGCGTAAACCTAGCCAAAAGTCATGGCCTGGAAATCTTTACCCTTGCTACCCACCTTCAAGGGCAGGCCCTGGGTGATGAACCGAGTGCCAAAACTCTTCAGTTTATAGGCGGGGAAGCGCTGGAAGCATACAAATCCTGGCGTTCCAAGGGAAACAATCCTCCGCGGACCAACCCCTATTTTGTGCCCGATGAAGTTGGGGCTTTGGTTCAAAAGCAAGCATTAGAGGCACTTGTTGCTTGTGTCCGATTGGGCCATTTCATTGGAAAACTTGAGGACCGGAAGATTGCCCTTTCCGGATTCACCGGCTCCCCCGCGCATTGCTGGAGCCATTGGTTCCTGTTCCCGCCATTGCCAACAGAATTGGGTGGCCACAAAATCCCCGATGTTCGTGATGTGAGCCTAGAGCTCCTGGTTGAGCGATTTGGACCGGTTCTCGACGCTTGCAAGCATTACGGGACCACCTTTGACCTGGAATGTCACCCCAGTGAAAGGGCCATGGGGGATATCGAATCCGCTCACGACTACCTGGCGGCAATGGATAAGGCAGGTTACAGCTCGGTAACGGGCTTCAATCTGGATGGTTCCCACATGGAATGGCAAAATGTTTCCGTGGTTCAGTTCATTCGGGAATTTGGCGATCGAATTCATTGCGCCCATGTCAAGGGTGTTTGGGTCGCACGCGAACACACCCGGGCGGGCCGCCTTGGCGGTCACAAACCAATGGGAGATTGGCGAAACGGTTGGAACTTTGTGACAGCCGGAACTCAGCGGGATGCGAACTCCCTTGAGGATATTTTTGTAGAGCTCAACCGGGTTGGATTCGATGGAGCTGTTTCCATTGAATGGGAAGACAATGATGTTGAGCAACACGCCGGGGCCAAAATTGCTTTGGCAAATTGCCACAAAGCGGATCAGCCACCAAGTGGCATGCGCCACGATGAAATGCTCAAGGCTTAGGACCCGTTAATTTGATTTTTGAATGATGTGCACCCCACAGGGACAGCCCCGTGGGGTGATTTTGTTCAATGAATCCCGTGAACAATCCAAGAAAAAATCGCCTCGACTCCGTGATTGATGCAGGATATGCAGTTTTTAATCCGAAAAAGGATTAGGCTGCATGTAGGGGCTTAGGAGACGAAGCGATGGGCAGATTTCGATTGGCAATGATTTTTGCAGGGCTATTCACGGCGAATTCTGTTGGATTAAGGGCTCAATCAGCGCCTGTTCCGGCTGCGGAAACTCCTTTGACGCCCAAGGTTGTTTCCGACCCGGCCAAAGTAGTTGCCATTGCAAACGGGGCCAGCATTAACCAGCTGGCACTCGATCGGGCACTTGAGCGTTTCCCCGAGGAGAAGCGGGGGGAAATGCGTCAGGAAGTGCTTAACTTTCTTGTCGATAATATTCTCATTGAGCAATACTTGGTCCAAATCAAAATTGATGTCAGCCAACAAGAGTTGGCCCAGCGATTTAATGCAATGACCGAGGAAGCCAAAAAGGAGGGTAAAGAGTTCGCCAAAATCCTCGAGGAATTGAAACTTGGTGAAGCGGAACTCAGGCAAAATTTGGTCGCGGAAATTCGTTGGGAAAAGTTCCTCGAAAAGCAAGCCACTCCTGCCGTAATGAAACAAATGTTTGATGCAAACAAGGAAGTTTTCGACGGAACCACCATTCGCGCCAGGCATATTCTCCTGAACACCACAGATGGTAGTTCACCCGAGACTGCCAAAGAGGTGGCATTGGGGATCAAGGCCGATTTGGAAAAGGAAGTCGCCGCTGGTTTGGCAAAACTGCCCTCTGGAACTGACAATCTTGGCAGGGAAAAAGCTAGGGCACAAATACTTGACCAGGCATTTGCAAAACAAGCTTCCGAAAAATCAATTTGTCCATCCAAATCACAGGGTGGCGATGTTGGATTTTTTGGTCGTGAAGGAGCCATGGTAGAACCATTTTCCAAGGCTGCATTTGCCCTTCAGCCTTATCAGCTTAGCGATCCCATTATGACACGGTTTGGATGCCATTTGATATTGCCCCTGGAAAAGAAACCAGGCAAGGAAGTGAAATTGGATGACGTGAAAGACGAAGTTAAGGAGTATTATGGCGAAAAACTGCGAGAGCACCTTGCAAACCATTTGCGAAAGACCGCCAAAATCCAGGTTGCCGAGGCCCCTGCTCCTGCTGCTGTTCCAGCAACAGCGAAACCTGTAGGCCAACAATAAGATCACATTCTAAACAATTGACCACATGGGCTTTGCCCTCCATATTTGGGGTGCAAGGCCCTTTTTGTTTGGTTTAACAAGGAAATGAATGCGGATTCGACTCGCCACAAAACATGCCTCAGGTTAGTATTGATTTGGAATCTAAAAGTTGGTTGCCGGGAGCCGAACCAAAATGAGCCAATCTGATCAGGAAAATAGGTGGGGCTTTGTGAGATGGATTGGCCTTGGCTTGGTTTGCCTATTGGGTTTTAGTCTCTTCAGTTTGGGAAGTCCCAACATCAAAGCTGACAAATTCGCCGAGGACAGGGCGGGTGGTGGCACGGAAACCGCCATCCCGTTTGATTCCAGGAAGGCAATGTCTCACATCAAAACCATTT
>CAMBMH010000256.1 GCA_945868575.1 Singulisphaera sp. GP187
CAACTCTCCAGAAAGGATCATTTCGCGCGCCTGGCGAACGAGCGGGTATCCGGTGTAATTGTGAGTCACCACAAACACACCTTTCGTTTTTTCAACAATCTTCAGCAGTTCTTCCGCCTGAGCCAGATCGAATGTCATCGGCTTGTCACAAAAAACGGCAAAACCCGCTTCTGCCGCTGCTTTCGCCACTTCGAAGTGAGTATGGTTGGGAGTGGCTACCGAAACAAAATCGATGCGCTTGTCGACCGGAAGCGCCAATTCCTTTTCAATCAGCTCTTGGTAACTTCCGTAGGCCCGCTCGGGCTTGATGTCATAATCGGGGGCACTCGCCTTGGCTCTGGTCGGATCCGACGAGAGCGCCCCAGCGACCAACTCCGCCCGATTATCAAGACAGGCAGCGATGGAGTGCACGCGCCCGATAAAAGCACCTTGCCCGCCGCCTACCAAAGCCATCCGCAATTTGCGGTTCAATGGTGCATTTATACCCATAAAGAATCTCCTTGAGAGAGGACTGTTGAAAAGGAAAAGTGAAAGCTTCAATGCCACAAATGGCAAATCGGCCCTGGCCTGCATTTATCTAGGGGGCAACTGGGGCCTTAAAATCCGCAATGAAAACCTGGGAAGGAAGTCGGCCATCCCGAGTCGACGTCCACATCATTTTTTTGCCATCGGGAGCAAATACGGGCAGTACATCCGCGCCTGGCGCATGAGTGATTCGTAGATTTTTTCCGGTTTCCGTGTCCATCCAGTAAATGTCATAGTTGGGGCGACCGGCAACCGCATGGTTGGCCGCTGCATATACGATGTGCTTGTTGTCGGGATGCCAAAAAGGCCCCCACTGGACCCAATCAAGATCCTCAAATAGGGTCTTTTCGTTCGTCCCATCCGTGTTAATCACCATTACCTGAAGGTGATCTTTTTTCTTTCGGTCACTTCGGAATATCACTTTTTTTCCGTTCGGTGAAAAGAAAGGGCCACCATTGTAGCATCCCGGAGCTTTTGTCAGTTGGCGAACATTCCCGCCATCCGAATCCATAATGAAAAGCTCAAGGTTTCCTTTTCCACCTCGCTCCGAGCAAAATACAATCTGCTTGCCATCCGGGGAATAGCTCCCCTCCGCATCATAACCCTTTGAATCCGTCAATTTCTTCAATTCTGTTCCATCTGGATTGGACTCATATATCTCCATATATGAATCAAAATCCCACTGATACCGACGCCTTTTGCCTGACTTTTTCTCCTCGGCCCTCTGGTCGAGTTCCGCCTGATATTGGGAAGCAGCAAGCGGATCCTGGTGCGTGCTGGCAAAGATCACCTTCTTGCCATCTGGTCGGTAGAAAGCACAGGTGGTTTTGCCGATTCCTGGACTGATCCTCCTGGGTGCTCCACCATCCAGCGATTGGACAAAAATTTGGTAGAAGGGATTGCCGGTTGATTTCTCTTCCGCTTGAAAAATGATCGATTTGCCATCCGGTGCAAAATAGCTTTCCCCTGCGCGCGCAAAATCCGAGGTCAACTGTTTTATGTTGGAAAGGACCGGCGACTCAAGCGCCTTCCAATCGGTCGCCTGGCCCACATCCATGGGGTTGGATCCAGTGACAGGCCCTTGGAATAACACCAATAACGCACACAGGGAGGAAATCACTTTTGACTCCAGCATTAACGGGCTTTCTCAAATAGATAGGCCAAATGCCTTTACTTGACATCCCGGAAGCCGGGTGTAGATTAAGATTTCGTATGGCCCTATCGTCTAGAGGCCTAGGACGTAGCCCTCTCAAGGCTAAGACTCGGGTTCGAATCCCGATAGGGTCATTGCTTAGCCGCAACAAAAGCCCGGTGGATAACACCGGGCTTTTGTTGTTTATTTTGTCCATCATCGGCTTGGCTACAGACTTTTCAATCAAGCACACCAAGCCAGGTGGTTTATCCTCGAAATCCTGATGCAATCCAAAAATGGAATTGCCATGGCAGACTAGGGATCTTTTTGAGAAATCATCCCGCCCCATTTTAGACCGACCGATTCCAACATGGATTTTGCTTGCTCCACCTTTTCCGGATGGATGCTGATTGCGCAGGGACCGACCCGCTCCAGGGTAACAGCCTTAAACTCTTGCCATTGCCAAAGTCCCTCGGTGGTTTCTTCCTCATCTGATTGAAGGATGATCCGGGGCTCGATTACCAGGGACTTGCGGGCTTTCGCAAGAAAAAACAGCTTTACGGAAGATTTGGGAGATTCCCCGGTTCGCGTCCGGAACCACTGCTCGAGCATTTCCAGGTTCCAACCCCTTTCACGAACTCTTGCCATGGAAGCAGGCGTGATGCGATGCCGATTGGCAGCCCCACCAATTTTTTGGAGGACCGGATCGGCCAACAGAGGAAGCTCTGTTTCCAATAGTAAATCGGATTTGGTTTCATCAACCGTTAGGTCCAACCCATCTGGGCCCTGCCGAATACAAGGCTCTGGTGATACCCGGTAATCACGGCTTCCGGAAAGCCGAAACATTCGAAAATCTACTGCGTCCTCGTTATCCACCAAGGCATGGCGATCACCAAGGCGCACAGCCATGAGACCCCGTCCCAAGGCCGCTTCAAGATCAGTGGCTGATGAAAACTCAAGGACCATTGCGGAGGTGTGAATAACCACCCGCTCCCGCTTGGAGGCCCACGAGCCGATTTGATCAATAATGGCTTGGGGCACGGGTCGGGTGGAATGGCCGTCTAAAAATGCCCGAACCGACTCAAACGATTCCCCTAATTCCAGCGCCCTGTATACGGAATCAGGCGTTAGCTGAAGCATACATGCCGGCCCAAATGCCTTCCAAACCGCGAACATGGAAAGCTTTGCAATTCGGGCCGGATCTAGGCCCTGACGAAATGCCATGATTTCCAAATTGGGTTGAATAAGGAGCATTTTGGGAATTGCCCGGGTTTCCCCGGACAAGGAAGCCCCCGACATAAGCATCTTTCCGGATGCCGAGAGACGGAAAAGCAGCTTGCCATCCGGGTCCTTTGCCATTTCAACTAAACCCATCGGCCAGACAATCCCGGCCAGCCAGGTTTCCAGAAACGGCTTGCGGCGTGAAGGACGAACCCCCTGTCCTGCCCACCAGGGATGGTTTCGGAGAATCCATGCTTCAATGACCCGGGGAGAAATCCAGCTACCCGATTCAATACTCCCAAGCAGGGAGAACGCAATTGCCAAAGCTGAAGGAAAAGGGTTGGAAACCGGCTCCCCCGGAACCTGGGGCTTCCAGCCATCCTGAGGGTTCCAGCCCGAGGCACCAAAAGAACCGTGGAGTAACTCCCTTAAAGCGCCCGTCCATCCCTTACCCCAGGAAACAGGAAAATCCGTTGCCTGCAATTCAATATCAACCGCCTGGAGCACTCCGGTTGCTCTGGCAGATTCGGCCAGCCAATAACCAAGGTCCGGAACCACGACATTGGATTCCGGAATGGGCGCTACAAGTTGGGAGTCCTCAAGTCGCTCCTGGTCTTTTTTGAAGAACTCGCCGGCCTGGGTCATTTTGAGTGGATTCTTCTGTGTCTTTTGCCACAAAAGAGATATCCGTATAAACCACTCACAACCATCAGCCTCAACGCCGGGAAATGGAGGAGCACCGTAAATGACTTCCTCAAAAGGTTCCGACTCATCGGCCTGTTGCCCATCCTCTTCATCTCGGCCAGGGGCACGGGCATGGGGGTTTTTGGAAAGGTCAGGCAAAAGTGGCGGCTTCCCTTCCATCCTTTCCAAAACACCTGGCACAAAAAAGAGGTTGTGGCCCATTGGCCCAGGGCTGGAAAGCCAATGAAGGAAATTTCCAAATTGTACAGGTTGCGACAAGGGCGCAGCCGTCGTCATCTCCTGAAATTCATTCGCGGGGGAAGGAGTGGTGGGTAATTGGAACACCGGATAGGCAAGGCCCGATTCAAGGAGCCCCACCACTGCACCTATTCCATCCTTCCAACCAAGTCCAAGTACAATTTCCACCAGATTGCCGACAAACCAAACCGTCTTTTGAGACTTGGCGGCTACCTCAAGCAGAATTTGGGCCGCTGGATCGAGAGCCGATATCCGCCGGTCAACCTGGACCGGATTGGAAAAGAACTCAATCGTTCGGTCCAGAACCTCCTCACGGGGTAGCGTCCCGCGAGGTTTGAGTAATCGGGTTGCGACCCCGTCAAGCAGCTCACCGTCGTAACGACCAAGCGCTGCTTCGACCCTCAGGGACCAATCCGCGGCAATTTCCTGGGAGTTTGGGATCATGATTGGGGACGCTGAACAATTTTGGGGGTGTGGCCAAGTTTGAGAAGTTCCGCAATAATCGGTTCCGTCCGGCCTGGCCGAATCAGGACGGAGGAGGGAGTAAGTCTTCCCGCTATATCATTTTGGAGTTTTTTTCGGGAGAGAACCTCCTCAATAATAATTGGATCATCAGACCGAAGGATGCAAACCCTTCGATGAACCTTTACTGGGATTCTCGATTGTCCGGGATCCATCTCAAAAACTCCAATAAAAATGCGAACCCTGGAACTGCTTTAGCTGGCCAAATCGTCCATCAGCTCCTCTTCCGGATCCCAATCCGAAGGATTCGCCGAAGGAGCAACGCCGGTAGTCAATTCACCATCAATTCGCGTGGTGTAATCCGCACCCATTTCAGATCCATCAGCAATTCGATAGCTGTAACCCTGTTCCGTAAGGAACAACTGGCGGTGATGGGCAAAGTCCTGTTCACGGGTATCGCGGCTGACCAGAGTGT
>CAMBMH010000257.1 GCA_945868575.1 Singulisphaera sp. GP187
TCCCTGAAGATATAATCGATCAAGCTCGTTGACATCTTGATATGCGGATTGCCCTGTACCATTCCGTTAGGTTCGAAACGGGTAAAGAGGAAAGCATCCACATATTCATCCAGTGGAACCCCGTGCTGGAGCCCAAGGGAGATGGCAATTGCGAAGCAGTTGGTCATACTCCGGAAAGCCGCGCCTTCCTTGTGCATATCCAGAAAGATTTCGCCCAATGTTCCATCTTCATATTCGCCTGTACGAAGGTAGATCTTGTGTGGCCCAATCCTGGCTTTTTGGGTGTAACCGGATCGACGGTCAGGAAGACGGCGCCGTTGTGTCAGGTAGCGGTAAACAACTTTTTCCGCAACTCGAACGGATTCCGCCTTCTTCTCATTTGGTTCAGCTTCACCAAGGGAATCGCCTTCATCCAGGTTGTTAACTGAGTTAAGGGGTTGGCTGAGTTTGGAACCATCACGATAAAGTGCGTTGGCCTTAAGCATCAACTGCCAACTTAAAAGGTAAGCCTTTTTGATTTCCTCAACCGTTGCGCTTTGAGGCATGTTGATAGTTTTGGAAATGGCTCCTGAAACAAAAGGCTGTGCAGAGGCCATCATTCGGATGTGGGATTCCGGGGAAAGATAGCGTTGGCCGGTTTTGCCACAGCGGTTCGCGCAATCAAAAACAGGGAGGTGTTCATCGCGAAGATGAGGAGAACCTTCAATTGTCATGGTGCCACAGACATAATCATTGGCTTCACCGATTTGTTCAGAGGTGAATCCAAGGGCTTTGAGTAAATCAAAAGCTGGATTTTCTATCTGATCTTGGGTAAATCCAAGGGATCCGGTCAGGACTTGGTCTCCCAATGTCCATCGATTAAGGACAAATGGAAGTTCAAATGCCCCCGGAAGGATTTCTTCAACCCGCTTGATGGACTCTTCGGGAAGGCCCTTTGCGGCGAGAGATTCGTGGTTGATATGCGGGCAACCACGCAAGGTACCCGAACCACGGCAAAAACGGACGATATCTTCGATCTGACGAGGCTTGTATCCAAGTTTGCGAAGTGCGGTTGGAACCGAGGCGTTGATGATCTTGAAATATCCACCCCCGGCAAGTTTCTTGAACTTTACCAAGGCAAAGTCGGGTTCCACGCCCGTGGTGTCGCAATCCATCACAAGTCCGATGGTTCCCGTAGGGGCAATACAGGTGACCTGTGCATTGCGTAGACCATGCGTCTCAGACTCCGTGACCATGAGGTCTGCCTCTTCGCGGGCAGCCTCAAGCAGGTAAGCTGGTGCATGGGAAGGATCAATTCCAACCGGTGTAATCGTCAGCGATTCGTATTCCGACCGGTCGAGGTTATAGGCTGCGCGGCGATGGTTTCTGATCACGCGCAGCATTGGTTCCTTATTTGCTTCAAAGCGAACAAAGGGTCCAACTTCCGAAGCAATGCGCGCAGACATTACATAAGCGGCCGAATGCATCAGCGCAGTGATACAGGCACAAACGGCCCTGCCCGCATCAGAGTCATAAGGGAGGCCCTGGACCATCAGGAGCGAACCCATGTTGGCATAACCAAGCCCAAGCGTGCGATAATCAAAAGATTTGCGCGCAACGGGAATGCTTGGGAATTGGGCCATGTAGACCGATACCTCAAGGACCAATGTCCAAAGGTAGGTTGCATGGCGGAACGACTCGACATCAAAACGGGACGATTCGACATCAAGGAACTTGATCAGGTTCAGTGATGCCAGATTGCAAGCCGTATCATCAAGGAACATATACTCGCTGCAAGGGTTGGATGCATTAATGCGGCCATCCACAGGGCAAGTATGCCATTCATTGACGGTGGTGTCGTATTGGACACCAGGATCGGCGCAAGACCATGCGGCAAAGCAGATTTGGTCCCAAAGTTCCGTTGCCGGAAGGGTTTTCATCGGCTTGGGTGCGCGTTTTTCCTTTTTGGCCTTTTCCTTTTCGGTACGGCCTACAAGGTGCCACTCCCCATCGCCTAAAACAGACTCCATGAAGTCGTTGGTTATGCGCACTGAGTTGTTGCTATTTTGACCGGAAACAGTGAAATAAGCCCTAGAGTTCCAGTCCGTGTTAAACTCTTCAATTTTCAGGCTGGAAAAGCCCTGGCGGGAAAGCTGAATGGCCCGTTCGACATAGTTTGCTGGGATTTCATCCGAGCGAGCTTCCAACATGGCCTTGCGGAGATCGGGATTTTTCCGGAAGTCAAACCGATCCTGGCCGGTTCGTCCTTGTGATCCACCTTGGGATGCACAAGCTTTCATCACCGCATTCAGGTGGCGATTCAATAACTTTGATCCGGATACAAGTGCGGCAACTTTTTGCTCTTCCACTACCTTCCAGTCAATGAACTCCTGAATGTCAGGATGGTCCAGATCGAGGACGACCATTTTGGCTGCGCGCCTGGTGGTTCCACCCGACTTGATCGCACCAGCCGCACGGTCACCAATTTTCAGGAAGCTCATCAGGCCGCTGGAACGACCTCCCCCGGATAGGGATTCGCCTTCGCCTCGAATATCCGAGAAGTTGCTACCGGTACCTGAACCATATTTGAAAATGCGCGCTTCACGAACCCACAGGTCCATGATTCCACCTTCATTCACAAGGTCATCGCTGACTGACTGAATAAAGCATGCATGGGGAGCAGGATGCTCATATGCGGACTTCGACCGGACAACCTCGTTGGGGGTTGGGTCAACACGATAGTGTCCCTGGGCCGGCCCATCGATTCCATAAGCCCAAAAAAGGCCAGTATTAAACCACTGGGGCGAGTTTGGTGCCGCCATCTGGGTGGCAAGCATGAAGCAGATTTCGTCGTGAAACGATTGCGCTTCTTCTTCCGTGGTGAAATATCCACCTTTCCAGCCCCAATAGGTCCAGCAGCCGGCAAGTCGTCGGAAAACCTGGCGCGCATCTGTCTCGTAGTGGGATCGCCCATCATTTTTGGACGCTCGGCTTCTCCAAAGCCACGATGGAACACCGTCTTCCGGAACCTTTTCGGTTTTGGTAGGGATTCCCGCTTTGCGGAAATATTTTTGCGCAAGGATATCAACCGCAACCTGGGACCAGCCTTCAGGAGCAAGGATGTCCTTCATCTCGAACACAGCTTTGCCATCGGGATTGGCAATACGCGAAGTCCGATTTATAAAAGTGACTGAGGCAAAAGGGTCCTTGCCAGGACTGGTGAAGCGGCGGGAGATACGCATAAGACGTTTATCCTATCCTTGGTTCAATGGGGGAACCAACAAGGTGAACTGGGAGTCATGATGACTGTAAACGAAGAGATCGTCAACAGTCCAATTTCGAGAAATCTCCCAGTATTTTTGTGCCGGTTTAAGCCGGAAAATATGGGTAGTTTGGGGAGTCAGGCCCCGGCCTCTTTTTTCACGAAGGGAAGAGTGAGGCCGAGTTGATCCTGATATTTTCCTTTTTTGTCCGCATAGCTTGTACGGCAGGTTTCCGCACCTTCTATGAACAATATTTGAGCAATCCCCTCACCCGCATAGATCTTGGCAGGCAAAGGGGTAGTGTTGCTAATCTCGATGGTGATTCGACCGCGCCACTCAGGCTCAAGCGGAGTCACGTTTACAATGATTCCGCATCGTGCGTAGGTACTTTTGCCAACGCAAACACCAATGACATTACGGGGAATTTCCAGGTACTCCACTGTCTCTGCCAATGCAAAGCTGTTTGGGGGAATTACGCAGAAATCGGCTTCGATATCCACAAACGATTTTGAGTCAAAATGCTTGGGATCAACAATCGTCCCATGCACATTGGTGAACACCTTAAAACGACGCCCGACACGGACATCATAACCATAACTAGTCACACCGTAGGAAATCCGGCCTGGTCTTGCCTCTGCGGTGGCAAAGGGATCGATCTTCACATCCCTCTCAATGCGCCAGTCCGGAAGCACGCCCATCGTTATTCCTCTCATTAAAATTACAAGTCCAGACGAGATTCTAGCGGATCCGAACGGGAATCAAATCAAAAAATGAAATTTCGTTAAGTTATTGTCTTGCATAGGGTTGCAAAAAAAACCTTTCATTAGGCCCAGACAAACGGGGGACCTTGGCTGTCCCCCATTTTAACCAGTTAAACATTTCTACCGAACTTTGGCTAAAAACTCTTTGACCACACCCAGGGACCCCATTTCTGGGGATTCCCGGAGTGCTTTTTCCCAAAGCTCCCTGGCGTCTGAGATGAATCCGGCCTCCAATTTCAAAAAGGCGCGGCAGCTATTAAACTCTCCCAAACTGTTTGTGGCCTTTAATCCGACGAAATGGATATTCATAGCCTCATCCAAATCCACCCCGGTTAAACGGCTTTCTGTAGGGGCGAAATAAAAGAAGGAGGTCACCCAGGGGCCCAATCCGCTGGCGGTTTGTGCCTGATTTAGCATATGGCGGCCAAAATCGATCCCAACCATGTCAATGGATTGGGGAATGTTCTTCACATCCTTTAGGGACTTGAAGAGGGAAAATTCGGCCATTGTGCGGTATATTCCCTGCTGTTCTCGGGCGAGCTGCATAATCGAATCTCCCAGATAACCATCTGCAAGCGAATATTTCCCCTGACTTGCCGCCACAAGTGTTTGATACCAATTGTAGTTGGAAATCATGAGTGATGGATTTATTCCAAACCTGACCTTCATGTCTTCATTCAGGAGGAGAGACGCAT
>CAMBMH010000258.1 GCA_945868575.1 Singulisphaera sp. GP187
CTCAGGAATGGGGTATTTAAAGGTCCAAAATCCCCCTTTTACGGTTTCCACGAAAGTTTCATCGTCGGCCACCGATGTTTGAAGCTGGGTATCCCAGTTGACCAGGCGCTTCCCCCTGTACACCAGACCATCCCGGAACATGCGAAAGAAGGTGGCTCGGACCGCTTTGGCGCATCGTTCATCCAGGGTGAAACGATTGCGGCTCCAGTCGCAGGAGCTTCCCAATTCGGCAAGCTGGCCCAGGATCCGTTTTTCGTATTGATCCTTCCAGCCCCAAATCCGTTCCTGGAGTTTCTCCCGACCCAGGTCGCGCCGGGTTTTGCCTTCCTCTTCACGAATGCGTCGTTCCACCACAGCCTGTGTGGCAATGCCCGCATGGTCGGTTCCAGGAACCCAAAGTGTATTGTCACCCTTCATGCGGTGGTAGCGCACCAGGATATCCTGAAGGGTGTTGTTCAGGGCGTGTCCAAGGTGCAACGCCCCGGTGATATTCGGTGGTGGAATCACCATCGAAAACGATGGACCTGGTTCCGCCGGATTGGCCTGGAACAGTTTTTCCTCAGCCCAATATTTCGCCCAGCATTCCTGTGCCTGCTTGGGATCGTATGCCTTTGCCATTTCCGCCGACATGGTTGTTTTCCTAGCAATATTCAAAGAGTTTTAAAGTCTGCTAAAGATTCAGTTTGACGAAGCTTTGTCTTTGAGCCACTTGTAGTCAATACTGTCCACAAGAGCGAGCCAGCTTGCCTCGACAATATTTTCGCTTACACCCACAGTGGTCCAGACAGAGTTCTGATCCCTGCTTTCGATAACCACCCGGACCTTTGCGGCCGTTCCCGCCCGGGCGTTCACCACCCGGACCTTGTAATCCGCCAACTGGATTTCACCCGTGCGTGGGTAAATCGGCAGAAGTGCCTTCCTGAGCGCGCCATCCAACGCGTTTACAGGTCCGTCACCCTCGCTTACGGTGTGCATGATGTCACTGCCCACTTTGAGTTTGACGGTCGCCTCAGTGATTGGATGGCCATCCAGCCCAGCCTCGATGTTTACCCGATAAACCAATTTTTCAAACAGCGGTGTGTAAAGGCCGGCTTCCTTCTGAACAAGTAGCTCAAATGAGGCTTCCGCCGCTTCAAATTCGTATCCCTCATTTTCCAAATCCTGTACGCGTGTCAGGATTCGCCCCATAAGGGCCTTGTCCTTGCCCAGGTCCAGCTTTTCCGTTTTTTGGATGATGGTTGCGCGACCTGAAAGCTCGCTTACCAAAATGCGTCGCTCGTTGCCTACCAGCGTAGGGTCGATGTGCTCATAGGACCGAGCCAAACGTGCCACGGCATGGGTGTGCATTCCACCCTTGTGGGCAAATGCGCTCTGGCCAACAAAGGGTTGATTCGAACGGAAATTCATGTTGGATGTTTCATGAACAAATCGGGAAAGCTCGGTTAGCCTTTCCATTCTTCCGGGAAACAAAACTTCATGTCCCAACTTCAGTCCCAAATTTCCAATCGCACTGATCAGGTCCGCATTTCCACACCGCTCCCCAATTCCGTTTATGGTGCCCTGAACCTGGGTTGCGCCCTGCACAACCGCGGCAAGGCTATTTGCCACAGCCAATTCACAATCATTGTGGCAGTGGATTCCCAAGAGACCTGGAACCTCCTTTCGGATGCGTCCAATCACTCGTGAAACTTCCTCAGGCATGGTTCCGCCATTGGTATCACAAGGGATGATCCATTCCGCACCAGCATCAGCCGCTGTCTTGAGCGTGGCCAAAGCATAATCGGGATTCGCGGCAAACCCATCGAAAAAGTGCTCCGCATCATAAAACACCCGCCGCCCCTGCTCTTTGCAGTATCGGATCGAATCGCGGATCATTGCCAGATTTTCTTCCAGCGTGGTGCCAATCACCTCGTGAACATGAAGGTCCCAGCTTTTTCCCACAATTGTTACAATGGGAGTGTTTGCCTGGAGCAAAGCACGAATACATGTGTCGTCGGAAGCATCGCCCCCTTTGCGCCTCGTCATACCGAAGGCGGAAACCTGGGCGTGTTTTAACCCAAGTGAGGGTACCTTTTGAAAATACTCAAAATCCTTTGGATTTGAAAGCGGATAGCCGCCTTCGATAAAATCGACCCCCATCTCGTCAAGACGACGGGTAATGTTCAATTTGTCCTGTAAGGAAAAACTGATGCCCTCCCCTTGGCTACCGTCGCGAAGGGTGGTGTCGTATATGAAAATCCTGGCCATGTTGTGTCTTCTGGGGTGAATCTTGCCAAGAGACCATTCTATCTCCCCAAGTCCGTTTTGGTGGGTTACAAAACGGGCAATTGACTTGGAATATCCTGATCATGGCCCCATTTGACCGGATCGGGTTTTGGAAAATCGGATCGAAAATGGGTTCCCCGGGATTCTTCCCTCTCCTTGGCGCAATGAACCACCAATCCGGCCAGGCTCAACAGATTTGCTAATTCCCACCCGGAACGAGAGTCAAAATTTTGACGAAGTGCATACCCCCCCCATTGGGTGATCTGTTTTTTGGCTCGGTCCAAAACCTCGCCCCTTCGCATAATCCCCACATCGCGAACCATCAGATTTCTGAGGGAAAGTGTCAAATCATCAATGTCCAGGGTTTCCGAGTCGGTTTGACAGGATTCAGTTAATCCAGGCAATGGGATTCGCGTTGGCTCCGGCCCCAAATCCAGTGCTTCCATCGATGCAATCCGGCCTATCAAATCACCAAAAACCAAACCCTCTACCAGACTATTTGACGCTAAACGATTCGCCCCGTGAAGTCCGCTGCAAGCCACCTCACCCGCTGCCCAAAGGCCTGGGATACCGCTACGCCCGGAAATTTCGGTGGTGATTCCACCAATCATATAGTGGGCACCCGGCCTTACAGGGATCGGATCCCGAGCGATATCAATCCCAAATCCCCGACAAACCTTCGAAATCCCGGGAAAGCGTTTGTGGCAAGAATCCGGGTCAAGATGGCTCATATCCAGGTAAACACAGGGGTGCATGGTCCTTGACATAGCATCCACAATTGCCCGTGAAACAATATCCCGGGTCGCTTTTTCTGCCCTGGGATCACATTCGGGCATGAATCGGGTTCCGTCCTTGTCCCGGAGGTAGGCGCCCTCCCCCCGAAGGGCCTCAGTGATCAAAAACCTGGACGACCCAGCTATGTACAGCACGGTTGGATGAAACTGCATGAATTCAAGATTTCTAAGCGGGGCACCAGCCCGATAGGCGGCTGCCATTCCATCCCCTGTCGCAACAGGTGGGTTGGTGGTTTCGCGCCAAACCCGGCCACAGCCTCCGCTTGCCAAAATTGTCTGTTTTGCATGAAGGAGCATCTTGCCACCATCAGCGGTTTCCACCAATGCGCCGACGCACCTGCCCTCATGAGTGACCAAATCGATCAAAAATGTTTGGTCCAAAACCTCGATATTGTGGGCCTTGTGAACAGCTTCGATCATGGCCCGCATCACTTCAGCGCCAGTCGCGTCCCCAAGTGCATGAACAATTCGCGGGTGACTGTGTCCGCCTTCAAGCCCAAGGGCCAATTTGCCATCAGTGAGATCGAATTTTGCCCCTATTTTTATCAGGGATTCGATTTGTGCTGGAGCTTCCTTCACAACCAGATTCACAACATCGGGATGGCAAAGACCGGCACCTGCAATCAGCGTGTCCTCGACATGATTGCCAATCGCATCATCAGACGACAAGACCCCGGCCAATCCGCCTTGCGCGTAGGCACTATTGCTTTGTTGGACCTTGTCTTTTGTAACCAGGTGAACTTGCGCATTGGGAATCGCGCTTAGTGATGCACGGCAGCCGGCGATTCCCCCCCCCACAACCAGGACATCCGTAAAGAGGTGGCGGAGTTTGCGCGGATTAACTCCTATCAAATATCGCCTTGGATATTCCGGGTTGTATTGCCTGTATGTAATCAACGCCCGCCACCTTGCTTTTCCATTTCGGCAATCTTCCTTGTAAATTCCTTATAAGCGTCACGGTAGCCTGGGGGTGGCAACGCCCTGCTCGATTCCCCAGCATTGGTGGATTGGCTGGAAGTGTTGTTAACCTTTCTTGCAGAAAGACTCGGAGCCGTTTTTACCGCACTTGGTGCAAATGTACCCTTCTCCAAATCCTCCTTTTGGGAATCGCCCAGTTGTTTTTTGCGAGTAGAAAGATATTGGCGCCACTCCTCCTCGGTAACCCCTGCCTTTTTCAGAATTTCAGGATTGACCTGTTTTTGCAGAGTTTCGAGTTGAATATCGGTTGTTTTTCCGGAAAGTTTTCCATCCGGTTTGTCAGCTTGATCACGCTTTCCGGATTGGGCAGGACGCATTGGGCCCGAATCTACATCCTTGCCCCCGCGGCCTGATTGATCCCCGCCACCCATTGGTTGCATAGGCTTGTCGCCTGGCATGGGCTTGTCGCCTGGCATGGGCTTGTCGCCTGGCATGGGCTTGTCGCCTGGCATAGGCTTGTCGCCTGGCATAGGCTTGTCGCCTGGCATAGGCTTGTCGCCTGGCATAGGCTTGTCGCCTGGCATAGGCTTGTCACCGGGCATAGGCTTGTCGCCTGGCATAGGCTTGTCACCGGGCATAGGCTTGTCACCGGGCATAGGCTTGTCACCGGGCATAGGCTTGTCACCGGGCATAGGCTTGTCACCGGGCAT
>CAMBMH010000259.1 GCA_945868575.1 Singulisphaera sp. GP187
CATCTGGTTAACCGTTGGTTTTTTTGAAGTGGAAGACCCCAATACTTTCCCCATCAAACTGGGGGCAGAGTATGGCAAATTTGATAAAAATGGCAATTTAAGCGGTAAAAACATTCAGCACAAAATGTTTGCCCTTGTTGATAGGACCCAGTTAAAGGCTTTTGAAACCTGGAATCAAAGCCCCATTATAGCTAATCCTGGGATTCCCCAAAACCTTTTGGTCAATTTGAACCAACCGTTCGTCGATTTGAACCAACCGTTCTTTGTTTTCAAAAACGATCCTTCGAAGTATTTTGACATCTCGGATCCAGTGCTTTCGGGTAAACTTCAGGATGCCATCAAAACAAATATTGAACCCCGAAGCCAAAAACGAATTGACCTTAATTTTTTGGCCCAGGCTTCCAATGGTCAGGGTTTGGTACTAACCTTTGACCCAGGAAAAGAGAATGAGGAAACCGTGGAAGCCACACTTAATGGTGGAGTGCTCCAAGCGATTTTCACAAAAAACCACTCAGCAAATTGTCGGGTCATCAACCGGGGTAACCCTGGACCCTTAAGGAATTATTCCCACCGCGATGATGACCAGGTAGTTTTCTATTGGACCATCTTGGAGTAGGTTGGGAGTTTGATCTAGGAACCGGGACAGGGGTGCAATAGAATAGGAATGTCATATTCTTTCCCCATTTCTCTTCACGATTAAGGAGTTTGGTCATGTCCAGGACGCGTGTATCCAGAAAAGGCTTTACATTAATCGAACTTCTGGTGGTGATTGCCATCATCGGGGTTCTGGTTGGTCTCATGATGGGAGCGGTTCAAAAGGTCCGCGAAGCCGCCAACAACATTACATCTGTCAACAACATGCGCAATATCGGTTTGGCCATCACCAACTGCGCCACCCAAAACAAGGAACGACTCCCCCCAGGCTTCGGAAGTTTCCGTGGCGGCCCTCCGGTCTCAGCATTCTTCAATCTCTTGCCTTACCTGGACAACGATGCCATGTATCGCCAGGGAATGATCGCGATCCAAACAGCGTTCACATCCCAATCGATTCCCGTGCTTCATGATGCAAGCTTCTACCCACTTACAACCTCATCAGTTGGCGGGACCGCATCCAAAACCGCCACAGGTGCCCTTGCAAACGTTTTGAAGGTTCCTTTTAAAGTGCTTAATGCCCCCATGGATGTCTCCACGGGTGGTTTGGATCCGGTAACAAGTTACGCCCTTAATGGCCAACTTTTTCCCGGCGGCTCGCTTAACGATGGTGCCTTGAATCCAGCCTCGGGTGTGGAATTGGTAACATTGGCACTCCCTGTTTACCGATTTCCGACAGATTTGACCAATGGCGGTTCCAACACAATGTTGGCTGTGGAAAAGTCTGCGGTTGTTTTAATTTCAGGAAATACCGTGCCCCGAACCTGGTACGGCGATGCCACAAGCACTGGCACCGTAGCCAAAGTTGGAGTGCATATAGGCACCGTGTTCCCCGTTCAGTTGCGCCCTGCGAAAGGTGCCGCCTTGGACAACTCAATCCAGGCTTTCACCTCGGGTGGTTTCAATAGCCTCATGGGTGATGGCGGGGTCCGCAATATTTCCCCCAATGTGAACTTAACCGTTTTTAATACGGTAACCAATTTCCAAACAGCAGGATCTGGCTTCGCCGACTGGGATTGATCCAGCATTCCAAAGGATTCCAGTCCTTTAGCCTAAACCTAAAAGGCCTGTCCCACCGGACGGGCCTTTTTTCTTGGAAAACGGACAATAGGGCGTTGGACACTTGGGGCGGAATTTCTTTCCCAGGAATTTTCTCCGCCCCTTTGTGTCTCTGCTGGGACTCCTGGATTCTGAAATCCTTTCATTGCCTTTCCTCTGCGCCTCGGCGTGAGCTTTTTTTGATATTTTTTTGGATCCCCACTTTCCACCCCAGCATCACTCGGATTTTTCCAATTGGAATTCAGGTACCAGCCTTAGGGTTTTCCTGGGAGCGCCGACGTCCTCGTCGGCATTGCCTCTTTCATGCCGACGAGGACGTCGGCGTTCCCAGGGGTTACTTTGCCTTTCCTCTACGGCTCTGCGTGAGCTTTTTTGGATCCCCCCTTCCCGCCCCGACTTCACTCTGACTTCCTTGGCAAATCTTACCTGGAAAGGTAAACCACTCGACCAATCCATTCCTTGGGAGCGCTGCATTCAAAAATTAATTCCATGATCTCCATCAAACGCTTTACACTGAGCCGATCATTGAAGACGAAAAGCCCAGGCATGGGTAAACCCAACTCCATGCGACGGTAGGCCTCATCAGGCATGGTGGCTCGGTCAAAAGTCAGAACAATTTTTTGATGCTCCCCGGCCCAATCAAGGACTTCCGAGTCCGAACATTTTCGAAGGCCAACCTCAGCAACTGTAACCAAATTCAAATCAACCCATTTGCGACACAAACCTCGAACCGCGTCCCCATGGAAGTTTTCATCGGCGAGAAATCGGAACATGGAAAACTACTACCCGATATTGCTGGATTTCATGTGATCCCGAAAAAAGGGAAGGTCTGCCTGGTCCTTGACCATTCGAGCAATCAACCGCCCTTCAAGTTCCTCTCTATTTTGGATATACTCTTCTATTTCCGTTCGGTTACGCAAATAATAAGCAATTACACCATAAATATCCGACAACGAGAGTGCATCATAACGCAGGCGAATCGCCTCGGGCGTTTCTCCATCCTGATAAGCCCGTAAAACCAATTCCAAAAGCACCCGGGAGTCGCCAACACGAAGGGATCCATCGGCATCCTGTCGTATGGGAGGGGCCTGCGATTTCAGATGGACAACCATGACGAGTGGCCTCAGGAAAGTCCGGGTATCATATAGTTAATTCTACCTTGATCAAACCGCTTGTGCAAATCGGGGGGTGACCCCTTACCGACTGCCTGCCACAAGGGATTTCCACTAGCCCAAACGGGGTTTCTTTGCCTTTCCTCTGCGACTCGGCGGCTTTGCGTGAGATTTCTGGAATTCAGGCACGCGCCTTGGGGTTTTCCTGGGAGCGCCGATTTCCTCGTCGGCTTTTTTCTCTCTCATGCCGACGGGAATGCGGCGTTACCAGAAACTCTGCGGCTTTGCATAGGCCGTTGAACCGACTTTTGATACTTTTATTGTCTGTTAACCCCCCACACCCCCCTTTGAATAAAGGGGGGCTTAAATCAAGCCTCCGGTTTGAGGGGGGATGACTCCACCCGGGTGCCGATTTGCTCTGCCTTTACTCCGCGCCTCTTTCCTCATCCCTAAAAATCCTGTGTTTCTTCCGTGAAATCCACGCGCGACACGCTTTTCACTTCTCTCCAGACAACCAAACCCTAGAATTTCCTTGATGGATTTTGGCAAATTACCAAGGCGGAAGCGGAATGTTAGGCATCTCGAAGATGGCGGCCGGAGTCGAACCTTCGGCAACTTTGGCGGCGGCGGCACGGGCAAGACAACTCAAGGCCGAAGGCAAGGATGTCCTTGATTTCAGCGTGGGTGAACCCGATTTTCCCACCCCCCCTTTCATTTGCGACGCAGGCAAACAGGCCATCGACCAAGGCAAAACCCGCTACACCCCCGCCTCGGGCACCATTGAACTGCGAAAAACCATCGCGGCCTGGTATCAAGCGGAATATGGGCTTGCTGTCACCCCCGAACAGGTCATTGTTTCAGGCGGCGCCAAGCAATCGATCCACAACACCCTCGCCGCGCTGGTCGGCCCGGGTGATGAAGTCATCATCCCGACCCCCTATTGGGTCAGCTATGGCGACCTGGTCAAAATGACCGGCGCGACACCGGTCCTGGTCCACACCACCCTGGATGCGGGCTTTCGCATGACCACCCATCAGCTTGAGGCGGCCATCACCCCCCGCACCAAGCTCCTTTTGCTCAACTCCCCCTCGAATCCGACGGGCGCGGTTTATCCCCGTTCGACGCTCGAGGCGTTCGCCGAAGTTGTCATCAAGCACAATATCGGCGTCATTTCCGATGAAATTTATGAAAAATTGGTCTACGGCGACGCCAAAGCCACCTGCTTTGCGACGCTTGCCCCCGGCCTTCCCGAACGGACCATCACCATCAGCGGCGTGAGTAAAACCTATGCCATGACGGGCTGGCGCATCGGCTGGGCCATCGGCCCCAAGCATGTCGTAGCAGCAATGGGCAACATCCAAAGCCAGGAGACGAGCAACCCCTCGAGTATCAGCCAGGAAGCCGCTCGTATCGCGCTCACAGGCGACCAGACTTTCCTTGGCCCCATGATCAAGGAATTTGAGGCGCGCCGCGACCTTGTGTGCGCGGGCCTGAACAAGATTCCGGGAATTCGTTGTTTTGTTCCTGATGGCGCGTTTTATGCGTTTTTTGATGTGACGGGGACATTTGGCAAAACGGTCGCCGGGGGCCCTTTCCATACCGACACCGACTTTTGCAAAGCGGCGCTCGATCATGCGCTGGTTTGTCTGGTTCAGGGTTCGGCATTTGGCGCTCCGGGCCACGCAAGGCTTAGCTTTGCGGCAAGCCGCGCCCAACTCGAGGAAGGACTCCGACGGCTGTCCCATTGGCTGGCCGGATAGAGTCCTTTGCC
>CAMBMH010000260.1 GCA_945868575.1 Singulisphaera sp. GP187
GTCAAATCGGCACCAGTAAGCTTTTTGGTTCGGGCACGCTCCGCAATTCCATTGACCTCAATGGCCAATTGAACCACAGACTTCTGGTCCACATCCCGTAATACTGGAACCAAAAGGCCACCTTCAGTATCAACAGCCACACCAATGTTGACGAATTTTTTGATTACCAATTGGTTGTTGGCCAAATCCAGGCTGGAGTTGAACTGGGGAAATTCTTTGAGGGCGATGGAAAGTGCTTTAAGCACAAACGCGGTAACAGTGATTTTTGGACCCTTGGGGTCCTGGGACTTGCGAAATGCCTCCAAGTCGGTCACATCCGCCAAATCGTTTTGGGTGACATGGGGAATTTGGCTCCACGACAAAGACATCTGCTTGGCGGTGGCACGGCGAACCGCATTGAGCGGTTGACGCTCAATTTGTCCGTACTCCTCGAAGCGGGGAAGGGGAGGAACGGCAACACCCGATCCGCCTCCAACACCGTTTGTGACCAACTGCTTTACAAATGCTTTGAGGTCGTCTTCGTTCACCCGGTCGGATCCGGATTGCCCAGCCACAAGAGAAAGGTCAATACCCATCTCCCTTGCGAGACGGCGAACACCCGGACTGGCAACAACCGTTAGGGCAGTCCTATCATCGGACTTAACAACGCTTACAGGAGTTGGTTTGGGGGTAGATGCGACAGGTTGTGCAGTTGAATGTTGAGGAGCCGCAGGTTTGGATTCAACTTTGGCTTCCACCTTTGGTGCGGGCGCAGCAGCCGGAGCAGGTGAAGAGCCTGCGGAAGCCCCAGCTTCAATGCTGATGTAAAGCTGTCCAATCTTGATTTGATCGCCAACTTTTACATGGATTTTTGAAACCCTACCAGCAACCGGCGAGGGTACCTCCAAAGCGGCTTTGTCTGCTTGGACTTCAAGAAGTGGTTGGTCCTTGGCAACAACTTCACCAACGGCAACCTTCAACGCATTAACCTCAACAATATCAACATTTTCCTTAAGTGCGGGTAGCGCAA
This sequence comes from Singulisphaera sp. GP187, assembly GCA_945868575.1. Taxonomy (GTDB): domain Bacteria; phylum Planctomycetota; class Planctomycetia; order Gemmatales; family Gemmataceae; genus SYLG01. Next base: position 1,010 of record CAMBMH010000260.1, read on the forward strand.
AATCCGTGCTCATGAACGAAAACTCCTACTAAACTACGAATGAATTGGGAATGTCTCAGGTTATGCAGTTAACGGACAAATCTTATTAGGATTGATCCCTGACTTTTTGATGTAGTCCGCAACGACTTGTGGATTCATCTTGCCGCGGCGCATCATCTGGGAAAGTACGCCAAGAGTGATGAATTCCGCGTCCACCTCGAAATGGCGACGGAGCGAAGCCCTGGTTTCCGATCGACCAAAACCGTCAGTCCCAAGGGCATACAAACCACCCGGAACCCAGCGGGAAATCATTTCGGAAACCTGTCGCATATTGTCGGAGACAGCAAGGTAAATCGCATCATCATCCTCTTTGGAAAGTACCTCTTCAAGATAACTCTTTTTCGGAGTTTCCAGAGGATGCAAGAGGTTGAATCTCTCGGCCTCGAGGGCCTCAAGACGCAACCTCTTGTAACTGGTTGCGGACCATACATCAGCTGAAATACCAAACTCCGCGAGGATCTTTTGCGCTGTCAGCGCATAAACCAGGATTGGACCACTACCGAACAGGTGAACCTTTGGCAGTGTGGATGATTTCTTTGAAGGCGCCAGCTTGTAAAGCCCGCGAAGAATCCCCTCTTCACAGCCCTCCGGCATCGGGACCTGGGGGTAATTATCATTATAAAGACTTATATAATAGATAATATCCTCATTCCCGCCGCCGTACATCCTTTTGATTCCATCACGCAGGATGACCCCGAGTTCATGGGCGTAAGCAGGATCGTATGCCTGAATAGATGGCACTGTGGAAGCCATTAACTGGCTATGGCCGTCTTCGTGTTGGAGCCCCTCTCCATTGAGCGTTGTCCGGCCCGAAGTCGCGCCCAACAGGAAGCCGCGTACCCGTGTGTCCGAAGCCGCCCAGATCAGATCACCAACCCGTTGGAAACCAAACATCGAATAATAGATGTAAAAAGGAATCATCGGCACGCCATTGGAAGCATGGGAACTTCCCGCGGCAATAAACGACGACATAGAACCAGATTCATTGATGCCTTCCTCAAGGAGCTGGCCCGATTTGGATTCGCGATAGGCGATTGCCATCCTTGAATCGACAGGGTCATAAAGCTGCCCAAGAGGCGAGTAAATCTTGTATGTGGTAAAGAACGGGTCCATCCCAAATGTTCGGGCTTCATCCGGAACAATTGGAACTATGTTCTTTCCAAGATTTGGGGTTTTGAGGAAAAACCCAAGCATGTCCACAAAAATTCCGGTTGTAGAAGGAGTTTTGTCCCCGGAACCCTTTGCATAGCGGGCAATAAAATCATCACCCGGCACGGCCAAATTTGAAGGTACCGGTCTTCGGGCTGGAATCGGACCACCAAGAGCCTTGCGACGCTCATGGAGGTAGGCCATCTCCGGATTGGAAATATCAGGCCTGAGGAAAGCCGCTTTTGTCGCGTCTTCATCACCAAGGGGAAGCGCAAAACGATTTCGGAATTCCAACAGGTGGTTGGATTTGAGTTTCTTCTGTTGATGGGAAATATTAAGCCCTTCAGCGGCCTCACCCATGCCGTAGCCCTTGACCGTTTTGGCTATGACCACGGTCGGAGCGCCCTTAAATTCCGACGCTGCTTTATAGGCGCTGTAAACCTTCAAAGGATCATGCCCACCCCGCTTGAGGCTGGCCAATTCCTCATCCGACATGTGTTCCACCATTTTGAGCAGCTCTGGGTATTTCCCAAAGAAATGCTCACGAATGTAGGCTCCACCTTCCACCGCGTATTTTTGGTACTCGCCATCAACCACTTCTTCCATCCGACGAACGAGAAGGCCATCACGGTCACGGGCCAGAAGTGGGTCCCAATTGCTACCCCAGACCACCTTGACCACATTCCAACCCGCGCCACGGAAGAGGGATTCAAGTTCCTGAATAATCTTTCCATTACCTCGCACAGGGCCATCAAGGCGCTGGAGGTTACAGTTAATTACGAAGGTCAGATTGTCGAGCTTTTCCCTGGCTGCAATGGTAAGGGCGCCAAGGGTCTCGGGCTCATCGCATTCACCATCGCCAAGGAATGCCCAAACGCGACGACCATCTGTTTTTGCCAATCCCCGATTTTCCAGGTAACGCAGGAAGCGGGCGTTGTAGATGCTCATGATCGGGCCAAGGCCCATTGAAACAGTTGGAAACTGCCAAAAATCAGGCATGAGCCAAGGATGGGGGTAACTTGAAAGGCCACCACCCGGCTCAAGTTCTCTACGAAAATTATTCAGATTGGTTTCATTAAGACGTCCTTCAAGATACGCCCGGGAATACATACCCGGTGAGGCGTGCCCCTGAAAGTAAACAAGGTCCATTCCCTCTGGGTGATCCGCACCACGGAAAAAATGGTTGTAAGCGACCTCATAAAGAGTTGCGGAGCTTGCAAAAGTTGAAATATGCCCACCAATAGTGCCATCCTTGGTATTGGCTTGGACAACCATCGCCATTGCATTCCATCTGACCAGGCTTTTCAGTTTTCTTTCGAGTTGGCGGTCACCTGGATATTCGGGCTGCGCCGAAGTGGGAATGGTGTTGATATAAGGCGTGGAGGCAGGGTTTGCCGGGTGGACTGCTTTTTGGAGGGCTCGACGATTTACTTCGTTTAAAAGAAATCCTGCTCTTTCTTTACCATCGACCTTTATTACCGCGTCGAGCGATTCAATCCATTCTTTAGTCTGTTGAGGATCCGAATCGGCTAAAAGGGAGGGGGTCAGGTTGAGGTGGGGGTCGATCGATGACAGAGTTGATCCATTTTCGCCAGCAACGGAGCCGTGTGGTACACCACCTGAGGCTACGCCATTGGATTTGGTTACAGTCTGAGTGGATACGGATGCTACCATAAATCAAAGCCCCTGTGGCCCAAACCTCGGTCCCCGGTCTTGGGTCGCCGCACAACTTTCCCCATATTACCCTAGGTAAGCCTTGGGATTAATACAGGTTTTCCCCTCACAGATTCGGACAAGGACCATCCTTGCCCGGGGCTGCTTGAAAATTCAAGCTCGAAGATTGATGGGGACCAGAACTGGAGAAATCGTGGGATTTGACGCACCGCGGGATCAATTGTCGGTAAAAGCAGAAAAAGCCATTTTGGTGGGTGTTGCCCTTCCGGACCGCCCATTTCTATCCAAAGACCCCCTGGAGGAACTTCGGGGGCTAACAGAGACTGCGGGTGCGCAAGTAGTTGGGGAACTTGCACAAAAACGACTGGATATCAATCCTGGTCTATACCTTGGCAAGGGGAAGGTGGAAGAGCTCCAACTCCTTTGCCAAGCTACAGATGCAGATGTTATCATCTTTGACAATGACCTGACCCCCGCCCAAATTCGTAACCTGGAACAGGCTACAAAATGCAAAGTCTTGGATAGAAGCGAGTTGATTTTAGATATCTTTGCAACCCGTGCGCGAACGGCCGAATCACGACTTCAGGTGGAATTGGCGCAACTCGAATACGCACTTCCAAGACTAAAACAAATGTGGTCTCACCTGAGTCGGTA
>CAMBMH010000261.1 GCA_945868575.1 Singulisphaera sp. GP187
CGCCAAAAAGTGTCGGTGCAAAACTGATCCCATCGATTCCCGAAGGCGTTTCGTTTTTGTTTCCCACAAGCTCTAACATGGTGGGAAGCCAATCCTCAAATCCTGTCACCCTGTCCGAGGTGGCGCCTCCGGCAATTTTCCCTTTCCAACAGACAATCAGGGGCACGCGGAATCCTCCCTCGTAGTATGATCCTTTTCGTCCACGAAGTCCGCCTGCGGAGTTGAAGAAATCGGCATCGGTTCCGCCCAGCTTGTCATAGAGGGGGCCGTTGTCGCTGGTGAAAACAAAGAGCGTTTTCCCGGTAAGGCCAAGAGCCTCGACCCGGTCGATCAATTTGCCCACTTCCCGGTCCATCCGGGTGATCATGGCCGCATACGCCGCGCGGGGAGTGCGATGGGGGAGGTATCCCTTGCCGCCCGGGTAGGGGGTCTCGGGGAAGGCGCCTTGGTATTCCTTAAGGGAATCCTCTGGAACCTGAAGGGCAAGGTGGGGAACAGTCGTCGGATAGTAGAGGAAAAATGGGCGCGATTTGTTTTCGTCGAGAAATTTGAGGGCTTGCGCGCTGATCAGGTCCGGCGCATAGTCCTTGCCCGAAAAGGCTTTGTAGGACGCCGGATCATTCGGGTCCGCGCCCATGGGCAATTTTTGATGGGATGCGAATTTGGGATTGTTGAGGGGAATCTTTTGATTGTTGTCCCATAGATGAGTCGGATAAAAATTGTGCGCCACCGCTTGGCAATTGAAGCCAAAAAAACGGTCGAAACCCTGGTTGAGCGGATCACCGCTGCTACCCACCGGACCCAATCCCCATTTGCCAAAGCCGCCCAAGGTATAGCCGAGCTTTTTCAGGGTCAATGGAAGCTTCAGTTCTCCCTGGGGTACAGGTTCCTGACCTTCCTTGTCTGGTCCCAGTCCGCCTATGTTTTCTCGAATGTAGGCATGACCGGGGTGTTTGCCTGTCATGAGCACACAGCGCGACGGGGCGCAAACATTGTGGCCGGAATAGTTCCGCGTGAACCGCATCCCCTCTTTGGCCAAGCGGTCGATATTCGGCGTTTTGATTTTGGTTTGGCCATAGGCTCCGATGTCCCCATAGCCGAGATCATCGCACAAGATGAAAACGATATTGGGGCGTGCGGGATTTGAGCCGGGTGAAGTCTCCAGGGGGCTTCCCAAAATTGTTGCCAGTAACAAGACCGATACCATGACCCGGCGACCCCCGAAGCCCAATCATTATTTGAGAGAACCAAAAAAAAGGGACACCCCAAGCCTCTTTTTGGAAAGCTTGTTGGGCGTCCCATGGTTGAAAAATGTTTAGGCGTAACCGGCGCCTTTGGCTTCGGTGTGAACGCGGTAGACAGATTGGCTGCCGGTCATGAACAGGATATTACGCTTCACGCCACCAAAGCAGACATTGCTGCACACTTCGGGGAGGCGAATCTGGCCGATACGCTTGCCCGAGGGGTTGAAGATGTGCACGCCATCATAACCCGCGCCGACCCAGCCCGCGCTCGCCCAGACATTGCCATCGATATCACAGCGGATACCATCCGCCAAACCCGCGACTTTCTTGCCGCCCACTTCCATCTCCATTGACACGAACTCGCGACCCTTGGAGAGTTTGGCGCCATTGACATCGAAGACCTTGATGTTTTTGGGGGCTTCTTTGTAGTGAGAGGCGCCGGTATCAGCCACATAAAGGAGCTTGAAATCAGGCGAGAAGCAGAGGCCATTGGGTTTGAAGATTTCGTCAGTGACTTTTTCCACTTTGCCCGATTGGGGATCGATCCTGTAGACTGCTTCTTTAAGTTCGAGGGGACCTTTGTTTCCCTCGTAGTCGCCAAGCGAACCATAGCCTGGATCGGTGAACCAGATGCCGCCATCGGGAGCGACCACCACATCATTGGGTGCGTTGAGTTTCTTGCCATCAAACGAGGAGGCCAGGACAGTGATGGTGCCGTTGTATTCGTAACGGACCACGCGGCGGTTGCCATGCTCGCAGGAGATCTGGCGACCTTCCTTGTCGAAGGTGTTGCCGTTGGAATAGCCCGCGGGATTGCGGAAAACCGACACATGGCCATCATCAAGAAGATATCTGCGCTGGACATTGTTGGGAATATCCGACCAGATCAGATATTTGCCGACGCCGTTCCAGGCGGGACCTTCGGCCCAAAGATCGCCTGTGTGGATCCTCTTGATGGGGCTGCTGCCGATTTTGTATTTTTCGAATTCGGGATCGAGGGCGATGACATCGGGTTCGGGATAGCGGACCGGAGGGGCGTTGGGACCAAAATCCCTGGGTGGGGTGCCGTCTTGTCCCTTAAGTGCGAGTGTCGCACTTAAGGCGGCAAAAGCTGTGGCGAAACCTCGACGGGAAAGCGCGGACATCGGAGAGACCTCCCTACAAGAGTGTGACATGCCAAACCAGAAACAAAGGATCAGCTAATCAGGCCTTGGAACTTTGACCAAGCCTTGTCCCACTCGGCCTGATCGGTCGGCGCGGGATCAAAGGTGGTAAGACCGAAGGAGTTTCGGATAACTTCACGGGCCTGGGTGAGGTTGGAAACAAGTCTGAGGCCCATGGCCTGGGTCATGATGTTGCCCAAAGCGGTCGCCTCGACCGGGCCGGCAAGGACCTGACGCTGGCACGCATCGGCTGTGAACTGGTTGAGGAGTGCGTTCTGGCAGCCTCCACCGACAATATGGATCGTTTGGATAGGTTTTCCGGTGAGTTCTTCCAGCTTGCCCAGGACCCAGCGATAGCGCAGCGCGAGCGATTCGAGCGCGCAGCGGACAAACGCGCCCGGTGTTTCGGGAACGGGTTGTCCCGACTTGCGGCAATATTGCGAAAACGCATGCGTCATCGAACTGGGGAGAATGAACGAGGCGTCATCGGGATCGACGATCGAGCGGAACGGTTCTGCCTCCCGCGCCTGGAGAACGAGCGCTTCATAAGAGTATTCCGATCCCTTGCGAGCGTAATCGCGGCGGATCTCCTGGACCAGCCAAAGCCCCATGACATTTTTGAGCAGGCGGATCGTGTTGTTGACACCGCCTTCGTTTGTGAAATTGGCGGCTCTGGTGGCATCGTTGACCAAAGGCGCCGGGATTTCCACCCCCATAAGCGACCAGGTTCCCGAACTGATGTAGGCCCAGGAATCTCCACGGGCGGGGACGGCGGCCACCGCCGCGGCGGTGTCGTGTGTCGCGGGAGCAACAACCCGGGTCTGCGATAGGCCGGTCTCCCCCAAAAGACCCGTGCGAAGCGGTCCAAGTTCGGTCCCGGGGGCAATAATGGTTCCAAGCATTTTGGTCGGAAGACCCAAGCCCGAAATCAGCTCGGTATCCCAGGTGCGACGGACAGGATCAAGCATTTGGCTGGTGCTGGTGTCGGTGTATTCGTTGGCACGAATCCCGGTGAACCAATAGTGGAAAAGGTCGGGCATGAACAAAATGTGTTCAGCCATGTCCAACTGCGGGGAGTTGTCGCGCTTCATCGCGGCAAGCTGAAAAAGGGAGTTGAACCGCATCATCTGGAGGCCGGTTCGATTGTAAAGTTTTTCGCGGGAGATCTTCGCGAACACATCATCGACGATGGTTTCGGTGTGCGGGTCGCGGTAATGTCGGGGATTTCCCAAAAGGGATCCATCGCGCCCGATGAAGCCGAAATCGACCCCCCAGGTGTCAACACCCAGGCTATCGAGGTGGATCCCGCCGGATCCACAAAGGTTTAGCGTGTGCAACATTTCCCGGAAAAGGGAAAGCACATCCCAATGAAGCCGGTCCAGGGTACGAACAGGCAAATTGGAGAAACGGTGGAGAACCTCAAGTCGAACCGCATTGCCGTCAAAGCTTCCAAGGATTCCGCGCCCGGATTCGGCACCCAAATCAAAAGCCAGAAGATTGCGCGAAGCGTTCATGCGGATACACCGACTGGACCAGATGGAGGGAAGGAACCGCCAGGATATTGAAGGACCCCAATCGGGTTGGGACCCGCAGGGCATGCTTGGGGTATAGAATACGGAAGGAGGAGGGATGGGCATGACAAAAGGTGAAGAGAAACGGATCGCGCCTGAGGATGTGGTGGGCCCCCCCCGCCCTGGACAAGCTTTGGTTCTCTTTGATGGATTTTGCCCGTTTTGTCGGCTTTCCATGAATAGTATCCGCCGCCTGGATTGGTTTGGCGTGCTGGCATGGCGCAGTTTCCGGCACCCGGAGAATGTGCCCGAGACAACTCCCCCCCTTGATCCGGTGCGCCTCGAAGAGGAAATGCACCTTATTGGGCCCGAAAACAGACCGATTCTCCACGGTTTTGGCGCATTTCGATATATGGCTTGGCGGATTCCGCTTCTTTTGCCCATAGCGCCGTTTCTTCATATTCCCGGAGTGCCTTTTTTGGGCCAAAAAGTATATCTGTATATAGCCAAAAATCGGTTCGGCATGATTCCCTGCAAGGACGGGGTTTGCACAATCCCCTCCAAATCCC
>CAMBMH010000262.1 GCA_945868575.1 Singulisphaera sp. GP187
ATTGGGCCCCGCGGCTAACCATCGGATCTTCGGAATTTATGCCGATCTTTTCGAGACCAACCAATACCTGCCATGTGCCGTAGAGGTGATTCACACCCCATCTTCCATACCAGGATCCATCCGGGTACTGATTTTCCGCAATAAATTTAAGCGCCTTAACTAAGGCTGGATGTTCCTTTTTAAAGCCGAATTCGGCTAGTGCCTCGAGTATTCGCGCGGTGATGTCAGCGCAACTCGGATCGAGCATTGCATTGTGATCGGCAAAGGGAACCTTGGTAAGAATTTCACGATTAATATCTTTGTCAAACGCTGCCCAACCACCATCGGAATTCTGCATAGCAAGGGTCCAGCGAATGCCCCGTTGACATGCTGCGAAGCCCTCAGGGGTAAGGTGGGCCCTGACCCGTGCCAGACCCATGAGCACCATTGCGGTATCATCGGTATCTGGGTAAAATGCATTGTTGTATTCGAAAAACCATCCACCAGGCTCAATCCCTTCAATATTTTCCGCCCAATCTCCTTTACGCCTTACCTCCCTGGAAATCAGCCATTTGGCTGCGCGGTCAATTTCAGGCTCATCCACCGTGTGGCCACACGCCGCGAGAGCATTGAGCGCCAAAGCGGTGTCCCAAACAGGCGAGAGACAAGGCTGAAGTCGAACCCTGTCACCCTCCCGAATTTTAAGATCTTCAATTTGCTTCATTGCCCACTTCATCTCGGGCGCATCATCAGTCACACACTGGGCCCGGAGAGCAACAACTGTATAGATCATCGGGGGAAAAATGGCGCCCAATCCATCGCTTTCCTGGAACCGCTCACGCATCCAGTGGTCCGCCATCCCCAACGCGGTTTCCCGCACACCGCCAAGCCAAGGCTCAACCGCTTTGAAACATCGATCGACCACCAGGAAGAAATTACGCCAGGTAAATACCTTTTTGTCCCAAGTAGCAGGTGGTGCGATTTCGTTTGGATCACCAACAAATAGTTCTGCAATCCCTTCGTTACTTTCCAATTTGCGAATGGGCTTAAGGGCCGACATAATCGAGAGAGGCACGACAATCGTGCGCGTCCACGCCGACATCGCGCTCAAATTGATGTAAAGCCACTTGGGTAAAAGCAGGATTTCCGGTGGTACACTCGGCACACTCCGGTAATCGAGTTGCCCCAAAAGGGCCAAATAAAATTTCGTGAAACTGTTGCAGGCGGCAACCCCACCAAGCTCAAGGCATCGATTCCTGGCAAGAACCATTCTTTGGTCATTTTCTGGAATTATCCCGGTCAGCTTGAGCGCAAAATAGGCTTTGACACTCCCGGAAATTTCACTTGGCCCACCAGGGAACTGGGACCAACCACCTTCCGGGTTTTGATGATCAAGAAGGTATCTGGCAGCGGCAAGAGAGTCTGGAGTTTTTTCCCGGCCAAGAAACGCCATGAGCAGAATATATTCAGATTCGAGTATGCAATCGCCTTCAAGCTCGGCGACCCAATGACCATCATTCTTTTGAAGGGAAGCAAGATAGCGCGCAGCACGCTCGGCAAGCAAACCAAATCGGTCGATGCGAGGAGGTTGCTCAATGAAGCAAACCGGCGAGGGGTCTGTTCCCGCCCAAACCAATTCTTCCAAGCGATCGGCTGGCACGGATTCCCTTCCTTCCTGCCAATGGATTCACAACTTCTTCCATGTTGGGGAAGATTGATCCAGATCGCAAGGCTAGTTTGCTGAAGATAGGAAGAGTTTTTTAAAACATGTTAAAACCGGAAGTTTCGGCAAGATTTGCAGGCCCTGTGTGGGCTAGAGAATGCTATTTTCTTTCCACCAGGCAACTGCATCCCTTAGGGTTTCCTCGAGAGGACGAGGTGTGATCCCCAACTCCTTGAAGGTTGATGTGGAATCGAAATGCATCGTCCGTCGAGTCAACAAAACCCCGGTAATGCTTGCCTGGGGCTCGCAATGGGTAAGTGTGTCCGCAATGATTTCGCTGATACAAGCAACCGTCAAAGCCAAACTATAGGGAACCCTCCAATGGGGCATCGAAACCCCGGTGATTCCGGAAAGGAGGCGAAAAACCCCAAGGATTTCCGTGTTGTGGGCCCCCAGAATATACCTTCTCCCCGGGACTCCCTTTTCAAGCGTCAACCTCATTGCCGTTGCCATATCCCTGACATCCATGAAATTGAGGGTTGCATCTAGGTATTCTCGCCTTTTGCCGAGGCAAAAATCCACAATCAACCTGCTGGGAGGACTGAGACGACCATCGCCCGGGCCAACCGGAAGAGTTGGGTTAACCACATAAACAGGGTAACCTTTGCCTGCGAGACCAAAGGCGTGTCGTTCTGCCAGGAACTTTGACCGGCAATAAGGGCCAATCACATCCGAAATAGAAACCAGCTGGTTTTCACGAATCGCTTCCTTCTGACGACTCCGGGTAAGGATGCTTTCGGTGCTACAGTGAAGGATTTTTGCAATTCCAAGCGAACAGGCTTTATCCAGGACAACCCTGGCTCCCCGGTGATTAACCCGGTCAAAATCCCCTCTCTTCAAAGTCCAAAGGCGAGGGTTGGCGGCAAGATGATATACCTCGTCCGCGCCCTTGAGGGCCGTTTCCACCACCGACTCATCGAGTATGCTTCCTTCAAAAAAATCGACATCCGCCTTCAAATCAGGGGGTAATGATGCCAAATCCAATACACGCACGCGCCAGCCTTGCTGGAGCAATTCCCGAACCAGATTGGCACCAAGGAATCCCGCGCCTCCCGTGACAACCGCAATACCCCGGCTCATGAATGCAAATTCCCTTTGGCTTCACATAATTTGTAAAGGTCAAGCTGGGGTTGACGAGTTATGCGAGAAAAAAAAGCGCGAATTTGATTTTGCGCGTTTTTCATCAGATACCCCGGGCGACGCCCATTCCTTTTGGATCCGATTACATCAAACCCCGAAAGCCTGGGAGGGTGGGAAAGCTCTCGCCCAAATTCTTCACGGACCGGATCCAGAGGAACACCCAATTCCCTCCAGAGCACGGTATCAGGCATAAATCCCCTATGGCAAACCAGCCTTTCCCCCTCAAAGGATTTGACACCCATAGGACCATTGCAAACCAAACGAAAACCAGCATCTTCCCCAAGCCAATCAACTTGCTGGATTTTCATGCCGGGAAAAAACTCGACATGGTTTTCCCCGCGGGAGGCAAGTGTGTTGGCTTCGGCCGCCAATTGATCCCGCTCACGATAAGGATCATTTGGAACCCGCGCAATCGGCAGCGCGGACGGCTTGTGAGAGATCCAGGTCACCCAGGTGGCCGGATTTTCCCGGGCTAAAAGTGCAAGGCGACTCACCGTCGCTGCCGCCATCAGTCCATTTCCAACAACAATCGTGGATTTTCCGGAAAAATAAGCTTTTGACTCCCCAAGGATATCTTCAAGACCGTAAACAATTCTTCCCCTGGCGGCTGCCTCTCCTGGTGCGGGAAGGCCAGCCGGACCAAACCATCTCGGGTTTCCATAGGTTCCGGTGCAATCAGCGACAAAATCGGCCTCTTCCATCTTTTCCTTACCATCCTGAAGGCGGGTAAGAAGCAGAAATGCGGAGGTTTGCCCAACTGCGGGAGTAGGTTCAACCAAACCGATGCGCAATACGGATTTCCCCGTTTCAAGCGCCCCCTGAAGAAGTTGGGACGCCAAAAGGGGTTCAATGTAATCCGTCGTGAGGCTTCGACCAGTTTGAATGGTATCCATGGACCGGCGGGCCTGTTCCAGCCGTAACCTATGAAGGATTTCGCGCCCGAGACTCGAGGTGTTTTCACCCCAGGGGGTAAAACAACGGGCATGGCCCCAGCGCATCAAATTTTCGCCCAATCTGGCTTTTTCAATAATCCTGACTTTAAAACCCAAAATCGATCCGTAAATTGCGGTTTCGAGCCCCGCCGGTCCACAACCCAATACGGCAAGGCTCGCACCACCACCAATTGACTTGAGTTTTTCCAGTTTTTCGGGAAGGAACCAGTCCATGCTCAGATGGCCCCCAAGATCGGTTCATGTACAATTCTGATCATTAATATTAATTAATCCCGGGGCCACAAAATTTCACCCATGCCAATCCCCAAAAGGTCTCCCCGGCAAAGATTCCAGGCCGGGTCAGGCAAATAGGGATCCCTTCCCAAATGTTTCACCCTGGAAAGGTCCTGGCCAAAACCCCGAATGTAACCCGCCAAAAGTGCCAGCCAGGCCGGAATCACAGGAATTTCTCGTGAAAACGAAGGCAATAGCGAGTCAGGCTGTTTCCCGCAAATGATCGAACCACGGCGCATTCCAGCCCCGGGACGAATCCCACAGCCTCCCCAAAGGGCCAGCGTTCCCGCAATCATTCCGGTACCGGCATGGTCGCCTGTTTTCCCCAACACGGAAATGACGCCGCGACGCATAAGCGAACCAACCTCATCCCCGGCATTTTTCCCAACAAGGATCGTG
>CAMBMH010000263.1 GCA_945868575.1 Singulisphaera sp. GP187
GAATAAAAGCAAAAGGCCCGCAATTGCGGGCCTTTTGCAAAAAGGGTGGATGAGGGGACTCGAACCCCCGACTTTCGGAGCCACAATCCGACGCTCTAACCAACTGAGCTACACCCACCATGTCTAACAGATAAAATTCTAACCAAAAACTTGGCTTCGGCAAGAAAGTTGATCCCGAGTTTTCCAACCCTTTTTTCCCTTGCCCCCACAAAACCCCACCATGAACCCACTCCTCCTGGCAATCCTCTATGTTTTTTCGTCCCAAAACGGGCATCCCGACATTCCACTTTGGGATGGTCCGGTTCCAATGGCCAAAGGGGACGAACTCGGGGATCGGCCAGATATTCGGGTCTGGCTGGCCCCAAATGCCAAGGATAAATCTCCAGCGGTTCTGGTGGTTCCGGGTGGAGGCTATGGTGGTTTGGCAAATGACCACGAGGGGAAACAGATTGCGGAATTTCTTAACGCCCGAGGCGTCCATGCATTTGTGCTGAAATATCGCTTGGGGCCAAAGTACAACCACCCGGTGCCCTGGCTTGATGCTTCCAGGGCGATTCGATTGATTCGTTCACGAGCATCAGAATGGAAAGTGGATTCGTCCCGTTTGGGGATTTGGGGTTTTTCTGCGGGGGGCCACCTGACTTCCACTGTGATAACCCAGTTTGACAAAGGGAATCCCAAAGCCTTGGATCCTGTGGAGAAAGAATCCAGTCGGCCTGATTTTGCAATTCTTTGTTACCCTGTTATCAGCATGGAACCGCCAATGACCCACATGGGTTCAAGACGAAATCTTCTTGGTCCCGATCCGGATCCGGAATTGGCGAAATCGCTTTCCAATCAAAATCGAGTCAGGGCGGATACTCCCCCATGTTTTATCCTTCACACCGCCGCCGATGCGGCGGTTCCGGTTGGAAATGCGATTGTTTTTTATCAGGCATGCATCGACAAAAAGGTTCCCGCGGAATTGCATATTTTTCAGGATGGTCCGCATGGGGTGGGTTTGGCCAAGGGTGATCCTGTTCTCAAGGTATGGCCGGATCTTCTTTGGAAATGGCTTGCCCGACATAAATTTACACCATGAGCAAAGCTTTTCCGCGGCATGAAAAACTTCGATTTTTTGCTTGACCCCAGCTGGTTAGCCGCATTCTACTATGCCTTGTAACAATTACTTTTTCGACCATGGAGGGTCGCAGAATGTTTTTTCAGACCGAATCCAAAGCCCAGACTTGGCGTGCCGTTGCTCAGTTCTCCGACAGGCCTGAGTTGTTGATCTATCTCGGTCGCTCTTCCACCCAGGTTCGCGGATCTTATGCCGAAGCCTTTGCGGATGTGCTTGATGATGAAGAGCAGGCAGCCTGCACCACAGTTGTTCTCCAAAGGTGGAATGGTACCCCAGATTCTGGAAAATGGCTTGTTCAGGCCAATCTCAATGTTCCTGCCTCTGCCTTGTTATTGCGTGTAGCCTAAAAGTCGGCTTTCTCCGAAAAAACGCATTGGCCCACATGTAGCCTTGAGCTTCATGTGGGTTTTTTGCATTAACCGGCCTCTTTTGGTTTTCCGGTCGCCACTCGCCATACAATATCGACTATGGGCAAACATGCCCGGACGGTTGATTCACGGCTTTTGGTGGGGCTTTCGCCCAAGAGGCTTCCTCATGGTGCATTTTGGTTCGATTGCGGATGACTTTGGCCTGGCTACTTACATCAACACCAAGCTTGATCTCCCAACCCAACGCTCTTCCCTAATCAATTTTTTTGATGGAATGCGCAAGATTCATCCCGGTATGACCGAAATGGAGCGTCGTGAATCGGGGGAATTGGCTTTTGAGGAGGATCGCGATCAGGGTAGTTATCGTTGGGTTACGGTGGAGCCGCGGCGTTTGGCAGCCGGTTTCATGAACCCCTCCGACATCGAATCCGCGGACAAGATGGCTCTTTCTGCCTTGGAGCTTGCCCCCTATCACCTCGACATCAGTCCAATCGATTGTGAAGCCCTGGATGTGATGATGTCGTTTGATTTCGTCTACAGTGGCAACCATGACGAAGTCGTGGCGGAAGCCTTGGGAACGCAAACAACACTGGATGGTTTCCTTCAGCATCCTGGGGCAAAGGTCCTAAGCTATGAGCCGTCCGTAATGATTGCCTTGGATGATGCTTGCAGGTTGCAGGCCCGATTGAGCATTGAAACCCGGTCAAATCCATTTCAGGTAAGGACTGGGCAATTTGGGGAAGCCCCTCTTTCTGTATATTTCACCGTTCGCAATTATTGGGCAAAATCAGGAGGTAGGGACTTCCAGGAAGCTTTCCGTGAACAGCGAAAGACAGCTGTTGAAATGGTCGAATCCTATGTGATTCCCGCGGTTGTAAAGCCCCTTGCCCAAACAATCGCTACTCGTCAATAATTGGCTAGCAGTACTGCGCCAAGCGCGTTACCTGCCCCTCTCCATTTGTATCCTGGTTGTGTGATTCCCAAGTTGTCGGGCACATTCAGTTGACAATGATTTCCATTTTTTAAAGTGGTGGAGAAGGTTTATGGAACCTGGATTAAGTCATTTTGCCCAAGGGCTTAGAACTGAAACCGCCTTTGATGTATTGGCTTTGGCCAAAAGGCTGATTGCCCGGGGTAAACAGGTTTTTGAGCTTCAAATAGGCGATTCCCCGTTTGATACCCCTTCCAATGCCAAGGCCGCAGGAATTGCGGCAATCAAGGCGGGAGACACCCATTACGGCCCATCCGCCGGTGTATCCACTTTTCGCGCCACCATTGCCCAAACCCTGGGTGCCGAATTGGGGATTTCAATTGATGCGGAGGAGGTTTTGGTGGCCAATGGAGCCAAGATCTTTGAAACCTTCTTTTGCGAAGCCTTTCTCAATCCTGGGGATGGCGTTTTGGTATTTTCACCGCACTTCCCCACCTATCCCCCAAATATTGCGCGTAGGGGGGCGAGAATGGTTGTGGCCCCATTGAGGGCAGAAAGACAATTCCGACCTGATCCTGAGGATGTGCGACGCTTTTTGGCCAATGATCCATCACCCAAAGCCATTTTCCTTAACTCTCCCCATAATCCCACCGGCGGGGTTGCCACCTCAGGAGATATACAGGCGATCGGCCAAATGATTGAAGAGAAAGATATCGCGCTCTTTAGCGATGAGCCTTACTATCAAATGGTTTGGGAAGGGGCACATGTTTCCCCGCTTCAGTTTCCGAAGCTCCGGGAGCAAACTGTTGCCTGCTATACTTTTAGCAAATCGTATAGCATGAGTGGTTGGCGTCTTGGTTTTTCCATTGCTCCCCGAAAAATCACCCAAGCTATGGCAAAAATGGCCAATACCACCACATCCTGCGCCCCGCCTTTTATTCAGGCGGCGGGAGATGCCGCACTTCGACTGGATCAGGGTGAAAGGGATCGTCAGATGGCGGCCTTTGGAGGGAAGGTTCGCCTTCTGATCCAAAATCTTCAAGGTATTCCAGGGGTAGAAGCGGTGGTTCCTCATGGGACTTTTTATGCGTTTCCGGATGTCAGGGCTCTTTGCACCCGGCTGGGCATTAAATCGCATGGTTTGGCCCTATACCTCCTTGAGGCGGCTGATGATTCCATTGGTCTCGCTTGCCTGGGCGGAGAGTGCTTTGGGGAAGCCGGACAGGGTTTCCTCCGATTTAGCTGTGCCGGGTCTGATGAGGTTCTTGTTAATGCCATGTCGTTTTTTCGTGAGGCAATTACGCGGACGGAAAGGATCGATGCTTTCCTGCAGGAAAGGCCCCATTTTCGGATTGGGGCTACAAATTAAGCCTGTTTTGTTTGGTTTTTTCAAATCTTGAAAAGGCCAGGTTGCTTTTAGGGGCGCAATGCAATAAATTTTCTTTGCCGGAGAGGTGGCTGAGGGGCCGAAAGCACCGGTTTGCTAAATCGGCGTGGATCGAAAGGTTCACCGCGGGTTCGAATCCCGCCCTCTCCGCTGCAAAACCCTGGTTTTCCCAGGGTTTTTCGCATATCTGGCCAATTGCTTTGGCTTTCCTGCACGTCCATGCACGTGCATGCTTGCAGGTGCTGCGTCGTCTAGTGCGCTGCCTTGGTCCCTGGTGAGTCGTCCAGTGAGTCGTCAGAGTCGCCTCGAAACCCACGTTTTTCCAAGGAAAACAGGTGGCTTTGCAGCAGAGGGGGTAGGATTCGAACTAGGTGGACCGTGAGTTAGACCTGTCGCGCGAAACCAACAGCTGCTTTCGCAATAAAAAAGACCGCACGGAGCGTTCGCATCGATCATCCAACCGACCTACTAACACCACGCGGTCTCGGGTTGAGGTTTTGCTGACCAAGCCGAAACCGGGCCAGACAGGGAAACGAACTGTTCCATCCGGAATCCCAGGGCATCCGCCACTAGCCATCCAGCTTTTTCGTCCGTTGGAATTCAGGGCAACGCGGAAGCCGTTGTTGTTGTTG
>CAMBMH010000264.1 GCA_945868575.1 Singulisphaera sp. GP187
TGGTCCAAAGCAGGAAGAACTGCGACGCGCCAGGAGAGAAGAGGCCTCCCGGCGGAATCGCAGATATTTGCGGGGGGGAGTTCATTGTTGTTGGTGCTTGCATAAAGATTAAGAGCTTGGGCGATTCCCTTGAGCTGGTTTTGATTAAATGCGCGATCGCCTGCTCCGCGGCTGGCCATAACCGCCGCGCCCGGGCCCTTGTTTATCAGCGAACTTCCGGTGACAGGACCTCCTGCCGGGGCATTGTTTGCCTGGGGGCCGACACCTGGACCGTTTCGACCACCAGGAATTGAGGGCCGACCCATCCCCGGAGGGACACCCAAACCTGGAGGTCCGCCCATACCACCCATCAATGCGGGAGCTTGCGAAAGGCCTGCCATGAAGCCTGTTACAAATTCATCCCCGGAGAAGGAAACAGCCATCTTGACGAGTCCCTCTTCCTGGACCGGTTTGATTTCACGGAGCATTTTGAGGGCATTATCCATTTGGGCTTTTTGTTGGGGGTTTTGTCTTCCCATTGCCGCCGTCATGGTCCCCAAAAGTAGGGGAAGGGATTTAAAGGTGGTGATTGCGGCGGAAGCTTTTGTCTTGTCCTTATAATCAAATTCCATGGCAACATTGCTTGTTGGCCCAAGATCCATCGTAACAATTGCCGTATTAAATCTTGCCATGGTCATCATCATGGCGGAAGCGGCATCGGGTGCCTTTGCGTTAGGATCAGGGTTTCTTGCCCAGGCAAAAACCTGTTTTCCGGAATCCTTGCCCTTGGCAATGATTGGGGGGGGAGCCACGGAATTTGCCGGTCCGCCTTTGACTGTGGTGCAGTTTGTAATCTGCGATTTTGAGCCAAACACCATCACCTTGTCCCCCGGGGCAAGGTATGCGGCAAAGGGATCACCCGCTCTGGCCCAGATGGTTCGCCCGTTAATGGATTCGGATTGAACCGTGGTATCCGAAGCGAGTTTGGCGCGATTCATTTTTTTGTTGCTGGAGAGAACGACCAAAACACTTTGTGGATCTTGTGCGTTGGTCATTGCAAAGCTAACCCGCCGCAGGTCATCCAGTCCGATTTCCGCCGAATTGAAAAAGGAGTTGGTTCCAACATTCGGGATTGCTTTGAGTGTGTTTTTTATTTGGGCACCTTGTGGGCTTGCCGAAACCTTTTCCAGATCGGCGGTTGCAAAAACCGCTGGTTCCTGTGTGAAAAGCGCCCATTCATCGACCTCCGCCTCCGTCAGGAGTTTTGGGACAATAAAAATCCCAGCCACCACCAAAAGCCCAAGGACCAAAACTCCCCCGCCTATGCCGCCAATAAGTGCCCAATTGGGGCCCTTGGGTGTCGATTTTTTCCCTTTTTTCTTTTTCTTCTTTTTGGGAGCTTCGTCTTCGTCATCCTCATCGTCGGAAGGCGCAACGATTGCCGTCAAGAGCTTGCCTTTTGATGGGAGCGGGGGAGGCGTGACCATTTCGACGGTTTTGGATTTCGGAGGGGAGGGAACGACAACGGCGTGAACCACAATTGCGGTGTCGGCCTCGCTCGACAGCGGTGCCTCCAAAACGGATTGGCACCCGGGGCAGCGAAATTTTTTCCCCGCCAGGTGATCCCCAACCTGAAGTTTTTTGCCGCAGGAACAATTTACAACAAGAGGCATAAGGACCTCGATCGTATGGAGTTACCGTTAGGTTGAATTTTAACTGTCCGCCGGGACCTTCTCCACCGGAGATTCCCTAATTTCTGCCATGGAGGCCCGTTTTGTTGCCTCTTTCAGGTTGGTCCGGCATTTTTGTATTCGTTCGTAGGGTTCGCGCGTTAACCTCAGTTGGCTGTCCAGGAAATCCCGCTCCTCCTCCATGAGTGCGCTAGTGGCCGTCAAAATATCCATCAGGACTTTTTGCTCCACCGAAAGATCGTAGCCAAACCAGGCCGCAATACTGGCCTCCCATGGAATCGGGCGGTAGGAGGTTTCCTCGAGGGAATTTGCAATCCCGATGAGTTCATTCAGCTCGTTTATAGCCTTTTCCACTTTGGCTTTATCCCTAAGGGCGGGATGGGTGTTGACCAACGGGACAACCGTTTCATTTTCCGTGATGGTCAGGCGCTTGGTAAGCTGGTTATCGATTTGGAGAAGGCGATTTGTGCGCCAATCTTTTCCGAGATTGCGCCCCACCTCCACAATTGTTGCCCCGGCCAAACCACAAAATGCCAACAGTGCCAAAGTGGCCGGCCATCGCCAATGCCCCCACTTTGCGCTTGCTAGCCAAAGAGCCGAAATCAGTGCGCCCCCAATGGCGCCTCCGGCATGCCCCGAGGTGCTGACTCGTGCGGCGAAACTGATTGTGGCCAGAAGCCCGACATTCACCATAACCTGGGTTTGCCACAAAAATCGTAGTTTGCGGGGGAGCTGCTTGCGGCAAAAAAGAAACCATACTGTGTCCGCCGCAATGAAACCGGAAATCGCGGTGGATGCCCCAGCGGAACCAAATGGGTACCAGGCTAGGGCCGCGCATCCCCCCAACCATGCCGATGCCAGGAAAATTACAAGAAAGGGTACGGAACCAAACACTTTTTCAATGTGTCTTCCGATCGACCAAAGTGCGCTTCCGTTGAAAAGGATGTGCAATACACCGATATGAACAAAAGCCCCCTGGAGTGGGAGCCACCATTTTCCGGCCTCCCACCCGGCCCCGTTGACAACCCCGAGGGTTTGCAAGGTTTTCTTTACCTGGGGATCCCCATCATTCATGGAGAGATAGTGCCAAAAATTGTCCCAGGTTACGGAGCAGAGGAATGCGCCGTATAAAAAAACAAGAATATTGATCAATAAAAGGAGATTTGAGAGAGGCGATGGCACCTTTCCATAAAGCGCGGCGCGGATTACCGAAGCAGGCTTGTCAGGGTGAACAATCCTGGAAGCGATCCAGTCCTCGGGACCATTTGGGCGGGCAAGGACATCAAGAGCATAACCCGTGGGCTGAAAAGCAGCTTCACCCATGGAGTAAGGAGATTTCTGGATCATCCCCAGATGCCATAGCCAATCGGCGATTTGAGTGGCCTCTTTTGGACTGATGCCGGTTAAGCGAGCGAAAGCCGAAAGGGTTGCCTGACCTGGGGGTTCATTTTGACAAAATTCAAGAAAGAAAAGTTGCTTGTCAGTTTGGCGGGGACTTTTTTCAACAACAGTGGCGTCCTCAAATTCCCCACCAGACTTCTCCGGTTGTTCCGGAGGATTGGCATTCTGGGGGGAATTGGACTCGATCACGGATTAGAGCGCCTTCAGCATGCCCGCTTTTTCGGCGAAGGGGAACAATCCACCCGCCTCAATAATCGGAGCGACTTCGCCTAGAGGACGAAGCTTTACAACTTCGCCGGTAGTTTCATTAACCAGGGTGGAGGTCTTTAGCTCGATCCGGAGAACATCCCCAGTGCAGACCTTATCACAAAGGCGTTCGGGTGTCTCGAAAGGTATGAGATAGCCGCCATTAACCGAGTTGCGGAAGAAGATGCGCGCATAAAACTCGGCGATCACAGCGGTGATTCCCGCGGCGTCGAGAGCGATGGGAGCATGTTCGCGGCTGGAACCGCAACCAAAGTTTTTTCCGCCAATAATGATCTTGTATGGGGAAACAAATTCATCCGAACCGTCGTGGAATGGGATATGCCCCTTGGGAAGCCCACCCTGCGCCGCTGGCACACCGATAAGGGCATACTTGCCGAACTGCTTGTATTCCTCGGGAATCGACGGGTTAAAGGTCAGGTATTGCGCGGGGATGATCTGGTCCGTGTCGATGTTGTCGCCCAATACATAGGCCTTGCCGCGGATGATTTCTGGAAGGCTCATGCCAAGTACTCCCGGGGGTCTGTGATTGTGCCGTTCAAGGCGCTCGCAGCAACGGTTAGCGGGCTGGCAAGGAAGACTTCCGATTCCTTGTGTCCCATACGGCCTGGGAAATTGCGGTTTGTGGTGCTAATGCAACGAAGGGCGGAATTGAGTCGGCCAAAGGTGTCGGATGGACCACCCAAACAGGCCGCGCAAGAGGCATCGCCTATCTTTGCGCCCGCGGCAAGAAACACTTCTTCAAGGGTTTTGTCGCCAAGCTTTTCGGTCTTGAGGGTGCGGGCGATTTCCGTGGTTGCGGGAACAATGAAGGTGTCGATTTTCACCGAGTGACCGTTGAGGATTTTGGCCGCGGCCCGGAAGTCTGTCATCTTGCCGCCGGTGCAAGAGCCGATGTAGGCCCGATCAAGTTTGGTTCCCTTGAGTTCATCCACAAACGCCTTGTTGTCGGGACTGTGTGGTTTTGCAACGACTGGTTTGAGTTTGGAGAGGTCATAAACCTTTTCAAACTCATAATTGGCGTCCGAGTCGCTTCTTTGGATCTCGAACTTCTTGCCGGATTTGTTCCGCTTGTTGACATAG
>CAMBMH010000265.1 GCA_945868575.1 Singulisphaera sp. GP187
ATTTGGTGAAATCCCGGCAGGTTCCTCCGATTGGCTTTGGCTATTGGCAAAACAAAACCGCATGTAGAATGCCTTATTCCCCTAAAGATTTTTCGGGGACATTCCCCTGGGGCTTCCTGATTCATGGCTGATCCGCACCAAGACACTTCCCCTGCAAAAGTCGAAAGGGATTTTGCGCTTGAGGTAGTCCATAAGCTTGCAAAACACGGCCACGAGGCGCTTTTTGCAGGCGGGTGCGTTCGTGATGAGCTTTTGGGACTCGTTCCATCGGATCATGATGTGGCGACTTCTGCCCCACCTGACGAAGTTCGCAAACTATTTCGAAGGAGCCTCCCCGTAGGAGCGGCATTTGGGGTGGTCGAAGTACTTGGCCCTCGCATGGATGGGCGCACCATACATGTCCAGGTCGCGACTTTTCGAAGCGATGGTGCCTATGTCGATGGGCGGCGCCCCGAATCCGTTCATTTCGGTTCGGCCGAACAGGATGCCCATAGGCGCGACTTCACCATCAATGGGATGTTCCTTGATCCTATTCATGGAAAAGTGATCGATTTTGTCGGAGGTAGAAATGACCTGGACCAAAAAGTCCTTCGCGCCATTGGATTTGCGTCGGATCGTTTTCGGGAGGATCGACTTCGCCTCCTTCGGGCGGCGCGAATGGCTGCCCGCTTTGATCTCGCCGTCGATCCCGAAACCGAACGGGCCATTTTGGAAAACGCCCACGCGATCACCCTGGTCTCCGCCGAAAGAATCGCGGATGAACTAAGGCGTATGCTGGCGAATCCCAATCGGGCCCGGGCCTTGAAGCTTCTAACCGATTGGGGCCTTTTTCAGAGAGTCCTTCCCGGACTTGATACTCCCCCTCTTGAGTTGATGAAAACCATCGAAGGGCTTTCCCCAAACACGCCTTTTGTCGGAGTGGCTGCCCTTCTTGTTCCCAATAGCCGTGAAGCACGCAGAATCAGTCAATCCTTGCGATTATCGAACCAGGAAATCCGTGATATCACTTGGCTGGTTGAACACATCGACGATATAGACAGCGCCTTGACTCTTCCCAATCACGCCCTCTATCCGATTCTTGACCACCCCTTATGCGAATTGCTCATGGACCTTTTCCAGGCGGGGAAAACCAGTGGAGAAAAGGACCCCGGTATGGAGAGATTTCGTTACCTTTTGGCTAACCCACCCCAAAGCGGGTTCTCCCCGCCTGCTTTGATCGATGGGAACATGCTCATCCAGCATGGGTTCAAACCTGGTCCATCCTTTTCCCGGGTTCTGCAAACCTTGTGGAATGCCCAACTCGATGGTTTGATAAAGACCCGGGAAGAGGGACTACGATTGGCCACAAGTATAAGCAAATAAAGGATTTACAAAAATAATAACGAAAAGTCTTGCGTTAAGCCGATCCTAGGCTAGGATGACATCCGTACACTATATTTAGAAATGCAAACCTTTTTCGAGGCGTCCCACCATGGCAGATCCCGTCCAAGACCGCGAACTGAAAAATGCCCTCTCCCAAATTGAAAAACAGTTTGGCAAAGGCTCCATTATGCAGCTTGGTGGAGATGCCAATGCAAATGACATTCAGGGGATTTCAACGGGGGCACTTTCGCTGGATATTGCCTTGGGTGGCAAGGGCTTTCCCCGTGGCCGAATCGTAGAAATATTTGGGCCCGAAGCTTCGGGTAAAACCACGGTAACCCTTCACGCCGTGGCCGAGGCCCAAAAAGCGGGTGGGGTCGCTGCGTTCATCGATGCAGAACACGCCCTCGATCCAAGCTGGGCCCGCCGAATTGGCGTGGACCTGGAGGCCCTTCTGGTCAGCCAGCCTTCCAACGCCGAAGAGGCTTTGAAAATCGCGGAAATGCTGATCAAGTCAAACGCTGTCGACCTGATTGTGATCGACTCTGTAGCTGCATTGGTGCCCAAATCGGAAGTCGAAGGGGAAATTGGCGATTCCCATGTGGGTCTACAGGCTCGACTGATGAGCCAGGCAATGCGGATCCTTACCCCGACGATTAGCCGCTCTCGTACGACGATGATTTTCATCAACCAGATCCGTCAAAAAATCGGCGTGATGTTTGGAAGCCCGGAAACCACCGCCGGGGGTCTTGCCCTCAAGTTTTACGCCTCGGTTCGATTGGATATTCGCAAGCTTACCTCCATCAAGGAAGGCGAGGAAACCGTTGGGAACCGCGTTCGGGCACGAGTTGTCAAGAACAAGGTTGCCCCGCCTTTCCGCGTCGCGGAATTTGACCTGATGCATGAAGGCGGCATCAGCCGTGAAGGCGACCTGATCGACCTTGGGATCGAAGATAAAATTGTCGACAAGTCGGGCGCCTGGCTTAACTACGGCGAAGTTCGCCTGGGCCAGGGGCGCGAAAACGCCAAGCAATTCCTTCGTGACAATCCAAAAGTTTACGAAGAGATCCGCAAGAAGATTCTCGCGAAACGAAATATGGTAGGCCTTCCCGGTGCTGCCACAGCGATCGAGTCCAAGCCCGACGCCTTGAAAGCGGATCGCCCCGAAAAAGCGGAAAAGCCAGAGGTTCCCTCCAAAAAGAAGTAGGATAAGGGGATAGCTGTTCGGACCGATTCCGGAGTGTGCCCCGCATGTCCATGTCCTTCCCTTACGCGATCTGTAATGAGACCTTTACAGGCTGGCCTCATGCCAGGGCTTGTGATGTCGCGGTTAAAACGGGGTATCACGCCCTGGAGGTCGCTCCTTTCACTTTGGCTCCCCTGATTACAGAGTTCAAGCCAACTCAAAGAGCTGACTATCGCAATATTGTGGAATCGAGTGGCCTCGAAGTTTTGGGGCTACACTGGCTATTGGCCAAAACCGAAGGCTTTCATGTCACGAGTCCCGATCCAAAAGTCCGTCAAAAAACGGCGGACTACATCGGGGAATTGGCCCAGGCTTGCCAGGATTTGGGTGGCCACCTGATGGTCTTTGGCTCTCCTCTCCAGCGAAAGATTCCTTCGGGGCACACTGGTGAGCAAGCAAGGGAATTTTTTGTCGACACATTAAATCGCATCCTTCCAGCCCTGGAAAAGACCGAAGTCTCTTTCCTCCTTGAGCCTCTTTCCAATCAGGAAACGGATTTTCTCCTCACCTCGGCTGAGGCTTGTTCCATTCTGGATGATTTCAACCACCCCCTCCTGGGGCTTCATCTGGATGTAAAGGCAATGTCTTCCGAATCGATTCCGATTCCCCAAATCCTGCAAAATTCGTGGCGGCATTTGCGGCACTTCCACGCAAACGATTCCAATCTTCGCGGTCCCGGCTTTGGCAATGTCGATTTTCGTCCGATTTTCGAAGCTCTTTATAACATTCATTATCCAGGTTGGGTTTCGGTGGAAGTCTTTGATTATTCGCCGGATCCGGAAACGATCGCAAGGGAAAGCATGTCTTATATGAAAAGTTGCGAACCCGTTTGAACCGGGTTTTGGAAACGATCCCATTCCTTTTGTTTTTTGGGCAAACACCTTAATTCCGATTCCAATGGAGTTTGTAATGCGAAGTTTTGTGGCTATTGCGCCTCTTTTCCTTGCCGGATTTATTGTATCTTTGGCTCCCGGAGCCCCTTTGGTATCTAACAGTACACCCACCAGTACACCTGTAACTGCGGTCGATGAGGAGTCCAAGGAAGCCCTTCAAAAACTCCAGGACTTTGTGGGACAATGGAAAGCCTCCGGAGGTCCCGATGGACGAAAGACCGGCATTCCGATCTGGTCGGAAACCATCGAATGGGGCTGGAAATTCAAAGGGGATGATGTTGCCTTGGTAATGAAAGTTTCCGGGGGCAAATATCTGAAAGGGGGAGAGCTCAAATACCTTCCCGAGAAACGCATTTATCAGTTGGACGCGGTCGATGCCAAGGGGGATAAGCTCGTTTTCACTGGGAAATTTGCCAAAGACATCCTGACGCTTGAGCGGCTGGACAAAAAAGCAAACGAACGCCAACAGCTTGTCATGAACACCGCCGCGGAGGGGGTTCGATTTTTGTACCGTTTCAAAAAAGCCGAAGATGGGCGAACCCTGTTTGGCGGAGTCTATTTGGTTCAGGCCACCAAAGAAGGCGAAAGCCTGGGAGCCTCCCAGAAAAAGAATGAGTGCGTTGTTTCCGGAGGCGCAGGAACCACGGCTGTCAGCTACAAGGGAGAGACCTTCTATGTTTGTTGCTCTGGCTGCGCGGACGCCTTCAAGGAAAATCCCGAAAAGTACATTGCCGAATTTAAGGCCAAAAAGAAAAAATAACCGCCTTGGGGATTCAAAGGTTCTCCTTGTCCGGATCTTTGAGCCTCTTAGAATTAGCAAGGTAAATAGGGGTGCAAGTGCACCCTCTCCCGCCACAATGTTTTGTGTCTACCGGGGATACCGCTTGGGGTGTCCCAC
>CAMBMH010000266.1 GCA_945868575.1 Singulisphaera sp. GP187
ACGGAAGGCCCGGAATGTTGATGTTGGCCAATGGCGGCCAACCAAGACTTTTGTGGGCGGGGGCCCCACAAAACCAGTGGATCCGGCTTGTAATCAAAGGTGATGGTAGCAAAGTCAACACCGATGCCCAAGGCGCGATCGTATTTGTCGAACATGATGGAAAGACATCCCGCCACCGGGTAGGCGGAGCCCGCAGTTATCTTTCCCAGGGGGAATTGCCTTTGACCATCGGCCTTGGAAATTCCACCAAAGTGGACCGTATTCGTGTGCAATTTCCTGGTCGGGAAACAGGTGAACAGTCGTGGATCAATCTTGAGGCTGGAAAAACCCATGTCTTGAAAAGGCCCTGATCGATTATTCGCAAGACCTTCCGGTTTTGGTTGTCAGTCCCCGCTTTTATGTTGGAAACCCGCTGATACGGAAATGGACCTAAAAAGAGGATATAACAGACCATTTAACAGGGGAATTCACGGTTTTTGTTGTAGCCAAACCGGATTGCGAAAACAGCTATAAAATCTTTGGCAAATGGACTTGCCGGGGAATCCGATAGAATCTGGTTGGCCTGAATACTAGAATGCCGGAGGGAAAAGAATAGATCGAGGCCTTTTTATCCCTTTTTCCCCCGGCGTTAAGATTGCTTGAATTTCCCGCTAAATTGGAGCCATTTCATGTTTTCCCAAACGGTTGAGTATGCCCTCCGCGCCATGGCATATCTTGCCGATCACGCGGGCATATCCCAGCCCAATCCCACGATTGCCGAAGCAACAAAAGTCCCATCCGCTTATCTGGCGAAAGTTTTGCGACAATTGGTCCAAGGTCGGCTCCTCAAGGGACAAAGAGGTCCAAATGGGGGATTTATCCTGGCACGCCCGCCGGAAAACATCAGCATTTGGGATGTGGTTGAAGCTGTCGAGCCTATCCGACGCATTAAAACCTGCCCCTTGGCCCTGAACTCCCACTCTACCAATCTCTGTCCCCTCCACCGTAAACTCGATGATGCCATGGCAATCCTCGAGAAAACCTTCAAAGCGACCAGCCTCGGCCAACTCCTCAACCAAGCAGGCAAGCCCCATCCCCTTTGTGATTTTGTCAATCCCGGCAAGATTACCCTGGGTATCAAGCGCTAGACCCAGTCCCGATGCGTACTGCCCTCATAGTTTATCCCCCTCAAGGGTTCCAAAAAGCCCTCGGGACTTTGCGGTTTGTCTATCGAGTCTACCATTAGTGTTGCAGTACAAAGGGCCCTTTGGAAATAGTGTAAAATCCCGGGGCATCAATTGTTCGTATATCACACCTCGCAATCGCCGATACGGGATAGAATCTCAGTCACTTCCCTTTTTTGGAGTAGCAAGCATGGCGATACGAATTTTAATCAGTGGCATCCTGGCAGGTCTTGCCGTTTTTTTTACAGGTGCGTTTACCCACAGTGCACTCAACTGGGGAGGGCGTGCCATAAAACCCCTCCCCAACGAGGAAGCCTTCGTCAAGTCGTTTGTTGAACAGAAGGCGGAACCGGGCATGTACGCTTTCCCCTTTGTGGCCAATGATGCGCCACCCAAGGAACAGGAGCGGGTCAACGAGGTCTACAAAAAGGGTCCCGCTGGTCTGGTGATTGTCGCCCCGACTGGGCAGGACCAGATGCCTCCGGAGGTTTTGGCCAAGGAATTGGCGACCAATATTTTAGGGGCCATTCTTGCCGCCTGGATCGTTTCCCAGTTCGCTCCCGGCAAGGGTTTCGCTATCCGTTTTGTGGCGGTGTTTGCAATGGGAATGTTTGCATGGTTGGCGATTGATGCGTCGTATCTGATCTGGTACCGCTTTTCCCAATCCTTTGTGACCGATGCCCTGTTTTCCGGCCTTCTGGAAAACACTGCCGCGGGGCTGATCATCGCGGCCATCATTCGGCCCAATGGCAAAATAGACCAATAAAAGGATAGTTTTTAAGCTTAATAGGAAAGCTTCCAGGACAGGGACGCCTTTAGTGTCGGCGATCCGTGTGGGCTTTCTTTTGAGCACCGGGGTTCAAAAAAATAAGCCTTCCCAGTCCAATTTTTGGCGGGAAGGCCCTAGCGACAAATCCATCGGCGATCAATTCAGAAATATCTCACACATCAGATTCATGAAGCCGTTGCCTGCACCCGAATCAGCCCTCTTTCCGTCCCTTGATAGAGGACTCCCGACGGGCTGATCATGCTGACCATTTGCAATGGGTTATCGCCTGCCGCCGATCCGTATGGGGTACTACTCACCACGGTGCCGTTGGTGGGATTGACCGTAATCAGGCTATAGACACCTGTGGTAGTATTGAGCCCAACGGTATAAATCAGATTGTCGAAAAGGGAAAGGCGTGGTTCGGCCGCGGAAGCGAAGTTCTGGTTTGCCCATACCGTCGTGAGCCCGCTCCCATTGGGAAGAACATCCACCCTTTGCATTCCTCCGACAAACGGAGCCGATGTCGGGATGCTTGGACCGGTCTCAGCCGATGCCGGATAGGGATAGCCGTAGGTGCTTGGGTAATAGATGCTGTTGCCCACGGCGATTGCCGCATCTTCATTTCCGCTGTTTACACCTGATGTCAAGAAGGGAACCGAGCCGATCAGGCCTCCATTGGCCACACTGTAGACAAGGATGTTTTCCTGGGGCGAGGCGTTGTCTGTAATCGTCAGATACTCATATCCGGTGGCCGGTCCGAAGAAGGACGGGGTGGCACCGGTTCCCCAACTGAGTTGGCCGGGCTTGCGTGCGGGACCGTTGTCGTAAGTTTGGCGCCAGACTTCAACGGGTCCGTTTGAACCCGATTGGAACAGATAAACAGCCGCAGTCGAAGCTACAGCTACCCCGGCAGGCGACGAGGAGATACTGTTGGCGACCTCCTCACCATTGGGCAATGTGTAAGAATAGGTCTGATTTGTGGCAGGATCGTAATAACCAACAACTGCGCCTGTGGTGGAGGTTGTGCCTTGGGCGGTTGCAAACCAAACACATCCCTGATAGTCAGGCACAAGGCCGACAACATCCGGGTATCCGATCGAAACGGAGGATTCCACGGAAAGTTGCCAAGCTCCATTCGCCTGCTGGGAATGGGAAATGCGCTGCAAATTTCCATCTGCTGTGACAAGGACAAGCCTGTCTTCGTTGTCCAAATAGGAATAGATTCCGCCTGCCAGGTCGCTTGTGTTCGACTTGACAAGTTTCATTGTCGCGAGGGAGTCGAGAGTGGTTGGATCGAGCAAGTATACCGTCGGGGTCTCATCGGACCATTTCGTGGCGACCGCGACAATCATCCCATCACTTCCCATGAGAATCGTCGGGAAAACGGCGCTGAAATCCTGGTTGAGTATCGTTACCGCACCAGAACCGGGTCCGGGATTGCTGGTGGCGTCCGAGGATGCGGAGTTTGCGTGCATCGTCGCTGTCCCGGGCGGTCCCATATTAGGATTTTCCGGACCCACAAATATTGTTGTCGCGGAGGGACCGCTTCCCGCGGCATTGCTTGCCACGACAACAAAGTTGTAAGTGTTATTTGGACTTAAACCGGTAAAAGATATCGATGTTGCTGTCGTAACGGAGGTGGACTGGTCCGTGCCATTGCTAATCGTGACGCTGTACGAAGTCGGAGTAGGGCCAACAGGAGGATCCCATGAAAGGAGCAGCGTTCCGAAGCCCGTCGGCGCGACATGGAGGTTTTGCACCTGACCTGGTACCCCGGCAGGGGCTGTAGCCCCGGGTAAATCCTCACGCCCAACAATCCCAAACAACCTGGTCCGGCCGGTCTCTGCCAGCACCAGGGGAGTGATGCGCAGGATGTCTTGTGGTTGGATCGTTGCGCTTTGTGAAATATCTTTTGCGTTTGAAAAAGGAACAAATCGCGGAAGGGGTTGTACCACATTCCAGCTTGAAGTCCCAATGGACCATTTTTCCACCACGGCGTTCGACGAATCGACCAACATAAAGGGTTTTTGGCTTCCAAACACGGATGCACTGGTTTGGTAACTTGCCGGTCCCGGGATACCGGCCATGGTGTGGAACAAACTTTGGTCGGTGCAAATGGGAATCGATTTCTCTGCATTGGCGAATTGCCGCACCGCAAAAGGCACACTTGATATTAAATTGATGTTGCTGGCATTTAGCTGTATTCCACCACCGTAAGAGCCCGCACTGCCTCCGTTGCCTCCTTTACCTCCCGTGGTTCCGTTACCGCCATTGCCTCCGTTACCAAGCCAGCCCGCGCTGCCGGCATTGCCCCCTGCGCCGCCATTGCCCCCGTTGCCCTGAAACAAGCCTCCGTTACCTGCGGTGGTTCCGACACCGCCGTTGCCTCCGTTGCCCAAGGTGTAACTAATGCCCCCTGCGCCTCCGTTACCCCC
>CAMBMH010000267.1 GCA_945868575.1 Singulisphaera sp. GP187
TGGCAGTGGTGAAGGCAACTGGAACAAAATCCAAAAAGGGAAAAATCTTTTGAAGATACTCGGCATATTCACCCGTTGGGCGTGGAGCCATTAGGTCCCACTTGTTGGCCACAAAAATAACCGGTTTGCCAAGCTCCAAAACAAAATCCGCCAACTGTTTATCCACGCGGCTGATGGGAATACTGGAATCGAGCAGGTGAAGAGTTATCTGGGCGCGCCTCATTGCCCTTTGGGCTCTCTTGAGGCTGTAAAACTCAATGTCCCCTTTAACACTCTTGCGTTTTCGAACGCCGGCGGTGTCGATCACTACAATATTCTGTCCGTCCCGTTCCATATGAATGTCAACGCTGTCCCGGGTGGTCCCCGCAACTTCGCTTACGATCATTCGCTCAGTCCCAACCAAAGAGTTGAGGAAGGTGCTTTTACCCGCGTTTCGTCTTCCCACAAGGGCAATCGTAAGAGCCGTATCCTGACGATGCTCACCATCCTTGGGAATATGTTTGCCCATCCACGCCATAATTTCTTCGCGGCCACGACTCTGCTTGGCGCTGGAACAAACAAACTGGTTAAAACCGGCACGCATCCACTCCGCGGATTGAACATCCTGTTCCGGATAGTCACATTTATTAATCACCAGGAGGATCGGTTTCCCGGATTTTCGAATCCGATCGGCAACCAACTGGTCCAATTTGGTGATAGGGCTTTGCCCATCCACAACAAAAAGGAGGGCGACCGCTTCATCCATTCCTGCCCGAATCTGGAGTTCAACTTCCTCGGTCAAGTTGTCGCAGTCTTCGATTCCCATTCCGCCTGTGTCACAAAGATCAAAAGGCTTGCCATCAATCTCCATGGGGAAAGTGATTCGGTCCCTGGTAACGCCTGCGGTCGGGTCAACGATCGAAATGCGCTTGCGCACCAAAGCGTTAAGAAGAGAAGATTTGCCCACATTCGGGCGGCCAACTATTGCAATCGTGGGAATCATTGAGGTCTTTCGGAATTTGCTTTCCCCTATTTTACGGAGTTTGAGGCAGATCCCTAAGTTGGAAAGGGCGAGAATTGTGGTTGAACCCTGGATTGAGGGAGGTTCTACCGAAGTTAATCGTAGGTGCGGTTTAAAAATATGGCAATATAAAAAAGTATCAAATTCTTGCACTCTGAATGCCAGTTCTGTCGTGCCGCTTTCGAAGGCAGAAATAAATTCCACAAACCGTAACAGTTAGTCCAAACAGGAGGAAAGTTGAGGCTTCAGGGACGGAAGCAATGGAATTGGAATCAACCCCGATTGAAAAGGCCACTCCACCCGTGGTCCAATTCGAAATGGAATTAAAATATGGTTGGAGGTCAGTATCCACAACCGGCGCCAATCCAGCGGTAAAATAAACAGAATTAGTATCAATACTAAAAGTGTATGTTTGGTTGGCCGCTAAAGCAAAATCCGCCAATGTTCCACTGGTAAAAGTGAGGTAACGACCAGAATCTGTGTTTTTGTCGTAGGAGAATGATCCATAGCGATTATCTCCATCTGCAATATTGCCACCAGTAAGATAAACATTTGAAGTCGTACTATTCGAGCCGCCAAACAATTTAATCGAATTTAACTTGGCACCGCTTAAATTGGAGGTTGTAAACCGGAAACTGGTGTAAGTAGATGTTGTGCCACTTGTAGTTGCGGAGCTGATGCCAGGAACAATACCACCCCAAGCCACTGTACAAAAGGAATAAGAAGCTAGTCCAAGGAGTAATTTCAGAAAACATTTTCGTTTCCAAACTCCCGAAAGGAA
This sequence comes from Singulisphaera sp. GP187, assembly GCA_945868575.1. GTDB lineage: Bacteria > Planctomycetota > Planctomycetia > Gemmatales > Gemmataceae > SYLG01. The sequence continues at coordinate 1,782 of CAMBMH010000267.1, forward strand.
GTCTTTGGCAAAAAGCGACAAGCTCGGGTTTGAAGGGTTAATGGTTAAATGCATGAGACCCTTGCCCTCTAATGAACCAATTAAATCATTTTATGGGTTGTTATCTCATTAATGAAGGTTAGTCAAGCCTTTTTTGAACATTTTACCTTTTTGGTTTGTTTTTTTGATTTCCCCTCACCTAAGGCCCCTTTACCCTCGGGAGCCTTAGTCCCGGAAAATTCCCGCCTCTAAAAAAATTGCTCGCAATGATTTTGGCAAGCCAGGTTGTGTGGAGCATTTTCTATTTTCCAAAGAAACAAAATTTTTGATATCATGCAGAATCCAATATTTGCAAAATTGGATGTTCCATGAAAAAAAGGAAACTTTCCCTGAAAGAAAGAACAGTTCGCTTGACGATACCCCAGTTTGCCCTGACAATATGGTTGATAAGTCCCAGTCGGCTTCGTTTTTAGCTTTTGGTTCCCTCCTTTTTTTAAGGGAGACCCGACACAAGGCTAGCGGAGCTTTTTGCTTAAACAATAAAATGAAAACCATTCTCGTTGCAGGTGCCGGTGGCTTTATCGGCGGCCACCTTGTCTCTGAACTCCTTAAGAATAAGGAGTTTAAGGTAAAAGCGGTCGATAAAAAACCCCTCGCCGACTGGTGGCAAAAGCACCCCGGAGTTGAGTCAGTTTCCCTCGATTTGCAGGATATGGCTGCCTGTACTGAAGCCGTAAGTGGTGCACACCAAGTATACAATCTTGCTGCTGATATGGGTGGTATGGGCTTTATTGAGCACAATAAAGCCCTTTGTATGCTATCCGTCCTTATAAATACTCATCTTCTACTGGCGGCGAAGGAAGCCAAAGTGGAAAGGTTCTTTTTCGCCTCCTCTGCATGTGTTTATGCAGCAGAGAAACAAACGCGTCCAGACATCCCAGGATTGCGCGAGGCGGATGCTTATCCCGCCATGCCAGAGGATGGCTATGGCTGGGAAAAGCTGTTTTCCGAGCGCATGAGTCGTCACTTTCGTGAAGACTTTGGCTTGGTCACCCGAACGGCGCGCTATCACAATGTCTATGGTCCCCAAGGCACTTGGAAAGGCGGTCGTGAAAAGGCTCCGGCGGCGATCTGCCGTAAAGTAGCTGAAGCAAAACTCTCAGGCAAACACGAAATCGATATTTGGGGCGATGGCAACCAAACGCGCAGCTTCATGTTCATCGAAGACTGTACCAAAGGCTCCCAGATGATCATGAACAGTGACATCATCGAACCCCTGAACCTTGGCAGTGATGAGATGGTCTCCATAAATCAACTGGTCGATTTGGCAGAAGATATTGCCGGGATTAAGCTTAAGCGCCACTATAAACTCGATGCTCCCAAGGGTGTCAATGGCCGCAATAGCGACAACACGCTCATTAAGGAAAAACTCGATTGGGCTCCTTCCATTCGACTTCGGGATGGGCTTGAAAGAACTTATGCATGGATCTATGACCAGATCGTAACCAACGCGCCTTGCCCAGTTTACTAATTATTAAACAGCTTAGGTTGTTAAATAGATCAATTTTCAGGAACCTAAAGTCCAAACTATCCCTTGCCAAGTGTTGATGTCTATTACCATTTCCTCCCACCTGACGATGTCGTCAGTGCCCGCCACTTTGCGGACTTGGCACAAGGGCTTCAGGAACGGGGATGGAAAGTTCGGGTTTTCGGTTCCAACCGATCTTGCCGCGCTAATGGGGCATCCTACCCGCTTTCGGAAACCCTCAACAAGGTTGAATACAACCGTACTTGGCGACCAGATTTTCCCCAAAATCGCGCATATGGTCGTATTGCCAATGCCATTTGGATGTGTGGATCCTGGTCATCCAAAGCGATTTGGGAACAAAACCCTCCTGATGTCATGATCACAGGAACGGATCCTATTTTTTCTGTCGCATCATCCATGGCGTGGAAGGCTACTTTCCATTCCACCAAATTGGTGCATTGGTGTTTCGACCTGTATCCAGACGCCCTTTTTGCCGAAGGAATTGTTCCTGATAATTCTTTTTCCGGCAAAGCCCTGAAATCAATGGCCACAAGCATTCTGCAAAATCAGGACATATTGGCCAACCTTGGCCCTTGCATGGCTGACCGTCTATCGAGCTATGCGCCTCAAACCGAACAGATGGAATTAACCCCTTGGGCCCTGGTGGAACCAGATTCGCTTCCAACTACGGACTCAAAAATACGATCAGAACTCTTTGGTACCGCCAAACTTGGTCTTCTTTACAGCGGATCCTTTGGCAGGGCCCATTGCTTTGAGGACATCCTGTCGCTTGCCCGCAAACTCCGAAATGAGTCCATTTCCTTTTGCTTCGCTGTACGGGGAAATCGGGTCGAGCAACTCAAAGCAGCAATAACACCAGAAGACACAAATATCCGCTTCGCCGGGTTTGCCTCCGAGGCCGATTTGGAAAAGCGCC
>CAMBMH010000268.1 GCA_945868575.1 Singulisphaera sp. GP187
AGTTTTGCGGATAAGGAAATGGGAGATGTGGTGCCTTTGACTCAAGGCAATCCCCGGGTTTCCACCGGTTCGATTTCCGGATTAACCTTCCAGACCAATCCCAATGTCGCGGATTGGGATCCTCGTTTGGCTCAATCCCCCAATCCCAACGGCATGCTTGCCGGGATGGGTGATGGGTCGGTACGCACCTTGAACAAATCCATCTCCGAACAGATCTATTGGGCTCTTGTCACACCCAGCGGAAACGAAATGGCCAGCAGTGATTGACTTCTGTTGAAATCGGACACGGTCAACGGCATAATCCAAGCAATCAAGATCAAGGTAGCCGGTGGTGTCGCTTCGCTCAACCACCGGCTACCCGCCTGGATCCCTCCGGGATGCGAATGTTTTCCGTTTCGGTGGTCAAATCAATTGTTCATCCAATCGGTTTTTCGATCCAAACCGGTGGTGTCGCTTCGCTCAACCACCGGCTACCTGCCTGGATCCCTCCGGGATTCCGAAAACCAAAACGCAAAAATCCCATATCCGGGAAGTTGAAGCCGGAGGCTTCAAAGACTGTAGCCGGTGGTGTCGCTTTGCTCAACCACCGGAAAAATGCCCAAATTCCGGGATCTTTTCGGGCCAATCCGTCAAATTGCAAATCATGGGGTATGTTTGAGGTTCGGAGTGGTTGTGGGAAGTGTCAGAATTGCCTAAACTCATGAGAATAGAGTAGGTTAGGTCTATTCTGACAAAATATTCAGGTTTGTAGGCTGGGGGCTTTGGGCTGTGCGCGTTCGCTCCGTGGTGATGTATTGTGTCCGGATTCCGCTTCGCCGCGAAATCCGTCATGCCTCGCATGTCAGGCTCCATACGGATTCTGTCGTTGTCAAAGTCACCTTGGCCAGTGGAGTCACAGGCTATGGTGAGGGATTGCCTCGGGACTATGTGACCGGGGAGACGCTCGATGTCTCCACCGAACTTTTGCGCAAAACCAACCTCAAGGGGCAACTTGGGAACCCGGCCGATTGGGACCATGCCCTGACGATGATCAGCCGGATCCGGCTTCCCGAGGTCCCCGGGGACGATCGCAAATGCGTTGGGAATGCTGCCCGTTGTGCTTTGGAAATTGCGCTTCTGGATGCTTATGGGCGGGAATTTGGAAAGTCTCTGGCTTCGATTTCCCCCAAAATGGCGCCGGAATTGACCCAAAATCTCCCTGAGGTCCGCTATAGCATTGTTCTGACCTCCACCAAGGGGCGAAAGCTCGCCTTGCGGGCATTGGCTTACAGGCTATATGGTTTTAGGCAGGCAAAACTCAAGGTCGGGATCGAAGGTCAGGATGATGTCCAGCGCGTGGCCACGCTAAGGCGATGGGGTGGGAAACATCTTGGAATCCGTTTGGATGCCAACGAGGCCTGGACCACCGAAGTTGGCCGTGAAACGCTGGAAAAAACCAAGACTTTTGGGATACAGTGGGTAGAACAACCCCTGCCCCATGAAAACTGCCATGACCTTGCCGATTTTCGAAAAGCCACAGGTATCCGCGTGATGCTCGACGAATCGCTCTGTTCGATGATCGATGCAGAGCGCGCCCTCGCCGGTGGATGGTGTGACCTGTTCAATTTGCGGCTGTCCAAATGTGGCGGATTCCTGCCCACTTTGGCTTTGGCACAATTTGCCAAAGCGAATGGGCTTTCTTGTCAGCTGGGCTGTCAGGTCGGTGAAACCGCCATTTTGAGTGCCGCCGGTCGCCAATTCGCCCAATCGGTCTCCGGGTTGGAGGCCCTTGAGGGCTCCTATGACAAGCATCTGGTCGCCGAGGCTTTGGGCACAAAGGACATCACATTTGGCACGGGTGGTCGTGCCCCCGCTTTGAATGGCCCTGGCCTTGGAATCGAAATTCGTCCCGAGGCCCTGGCCCGTGTCACCCAAATGGAGGAGACAATCCTTGGCTGAAAGGTGTTGTCCCCCTGAACCGCTATCAGCCCCGGAACACTTTACCTGTTCCGATGGGCACAAAGTTTCTTATTACGAATACCTTCCGGCATCTGCTGAACCCTATTCCACCCACATCGTATTCCTTCACGGGATCCAGTCCCATGCGGGGTGGTACACAGGCAGCTGCAAGGAATTGGCCGCCAAAGGTCATCATGTCCTGTTTCTCAATCGCCGTGGATCTGGACGCGACATGGTCCGGCGAGGCGATGCCCCCGGATGGCGCCGGTTGGTAAAAGATGTGCAGGAATTCCTTCTGGATCAGCAGCAAAAGCATCCCGGAGGACGCTGGATTCTTGGGGGAATCTCATGGGGGGGGAAAGTTGCCGCAGCGGTTGCTGCCCGATGTCCTGACCTGATTGAGGGGCTGGTCCTTTTGTGTCCCGGTCTGGTTCCCATTGTTTCGCCTCCCCTTTCAACCAGGTTGTCCATCCTTTTTTCGAGCCTCTTTTTCCCCACCCAACAGTACCCCATCCCTCTGGATGATCCAGCCTTGTTCACCAGCAGCCTTAGCTGGCAGCGGTTCCTCGATTCCGATCCTGATGCCCTGAAGAAGGCGTCTGCCCGATTTTTGGTTCAAAGTGTTCGCTTGGACCTTTGGTTTCGGCTTAACTGCCGAGGATGGAAGGTTCCGACGCTCTTGTTCCTGGGACTTCAGGAAAAAATAGTGAACAATAAGGCCACACGGGAGCGTATTGAGGACTTGGCGCAAGGGTCCATTCAGTTAATTGAATATCCCGCAGCGCATCACACCCTGGAATTTGAAGGTCCGGAAGTTCCCTGGGTAGAAGATTTGGATAGCTGGTTGGGAAAAATTGGTCATCCTGGTGAGATGATGCCAATTAACCCTGCTGGTTAAGTGTTAGAATTGACAGGGTATCCGGTCTGGGGAATTGCTGGCCTGGAAGTCTAACTAGAGGGCTCCGGCAGAATTCTTTGGAATGGTTTACTTGGCAGCCCAAGTGTTTGCCCCTTGAGGGTGAGTGCTAGCTTGATCGGGGAATTATTATGATGAGCATCCCTCATAACAAATCTCAAAGACAACTTTGGGCCGTGTCGTTTGTTTCCGCATTGCCGGGCTGGGTACGACCAGATTGGCCCAGATCCATTCGCCGATATGGATCCTCGGGATGGCCTCAAAATGGCTTTTATCAGCCTCGCCTGGACTACCTTGAATCACGACTTGTTCCCGCCTCGATCCTTTATGGCAATGAAGTAGCCTTGGGGATCAGTCCCGGGGGAGCATTTTTGACCCCTGACAACCAGGGTAAGAATATTGGGATCCAGTTTGGGGCAACGGATCTGGTCTATCCTGGAAATTCGGGAATACCCGTAAGCGGATTTGCCGTTTCGGTAAATGGTACCAATTACCTCAACTATTCAACTACGATCGGCCTTCAGGGCACCATCTCGGATATCAGTACTCCCGGGACACTAGCCTACCGCTTTGTTAGCGAGGCTATTCCGGATTTGAAAATTACTCGTGTTATAGCAATGCCGCAGAACTCGCGGCAAATATTGATTAGCACATCATTTGAGAACACTTCGTCAACAAAAAGCTTTCAAAACATAGCAATAATGGAAGTTGAGGATCCCAATCCTGCCACATATGCCACCTTGAATGATGTGGTCGCCCTATCCCATGGAACTTTTGTTCGCGGATCGAACACCGCAGGACTGACCCTTGCCTTGGCTTCTGTCTCCCAAACCGCTTACGCATCGGCTTTTGGCCCAAACGCATTTAGTCACACAGCGTCGTCGCCTTATGATTTTTTCCCTTCTCCCAAAGGAAATCTGACTCCTGGAGCGGGAGATCCGAATGCGTCCTCATCCGAAGATGCCGCACTGCGTTTGGTCGACCAAATTTCCTCCCTCGATCCAAAAAAGGTTGCGACATTTTCCTCCACATTATTGGTTGGCAGTTCCGAGGCCGATGTACAGGCCGCCGCCGAAACGCTAGCTTCGGCCTCGGTTCCCACGGGCCAGTTTCAAACCATTACCGATCCACGCAAGGAAACTGTTGCATCGGAAATCATCAATTTTTCCCAGCCTGTGGTTGGCCTTGATGCTCAAAGTTTCCAACTGACCCGAAATGGCATAGATGTTCCCCTGACGGGTGTCACTCTTGTGCCTTTGGATGAAGCGAAGGGCTTGAGTTTTCGGCTGGATGGACTGGGTGGCTTAACCCGAAGTGAG
>CAMBMH010000269.1 GCA_945868575.1 Singulisphaera sp. GP187
TGGGCCTCAATAATCTTACGGGTTGTCGCAAGTCCCAACCCACTTCCACCCGGTTTGGTGGTGTAGTAGGGTTTGAAAACCCGGGAAACAACTTCAGGCGGCATGCCATGACCTGTGTCAATTATCCTGATGACACAATTTCCTTTCTCTATACGCACCTGAATTGTCAACTCGCCACCTGTGGGCATCGCTTGAAGCGCATTGAGTAACAGGTTTAGGATCGCCTGTTTGAAGACATCCCTGTCGAGATTAATTAGCGGTAGGTCCGATGGAAAAAAGGTCCGAACCTCGATGTTGGTGGCCCGTGCGGTAGGAACAAAAAAGTCGAGAAGTTCCCCAAGCAGCGCATCAATTCGCTCTGGTCTGGTTTCGAGATTTTGAAGACGGGCAAAACGGTTGAAATCGTTCGAAACATCAATCATCCGACTGCATTCCGCTTGCAGCCTCTGGATACGGTCCAGGACGCGCCTTTCGCGAGGCGTGGAGGCTTCTTCGAATTCCTCGGCAAGAATTTGAAGATTCAGATTCAAAGTCGAAATATGATTTTTCAGCTCATGGATGAAGGCACCCGCAAGCTCCGCAAGTTCAATGTCCGAATCGGAAAGCATGGTTTCGCAACCCGAGGTTGTCTAGCCACCAAGGAAGAAGGGAATTTGGATTAGCGAAGAATTCCAAACAGGAAAAAAGGGAAAAAATCAGGGCCCGGGAGATTCCCCCAGGCCCGAATTGTTTTCAAAGCATCAACTAGCCTTGGGGCTCTTCGCGGGAAGCGGGAGGCCTGTCGCCACCACGGTCTTCACCACGAGGTTCGCGAGGAGCGCGGTCGTCTCCGCGAGGTTCACGGGGACCACGGTCATCCCCACGAGGTTCGCGGGGCCCACGATCTCCGCCACGGTCTCCACCCCGACCACCACGGTCACCGCCGCGGCCCCCACGGCCGCCACGGTCACCACCGCCAGTGCGCTCTTCACGGGGGGCTTCTGGTGGCTTCCCAGCCAATTCACGGAGAATGACCTTGCGGGAAAGCTTCACGCGGTCATGTTCATCAATTGCGATGACGCGAACCTGAAGTATGTCACCAATCTTGCATACTTCATCAACACGCTCAATGTAGCGATCGTCCAGTTCTGAGATGTGGCAAAGACCATCACGACCGGGAGCGATTTCAACAAACGCGCCGAATTCCTTGATCGAGGTGACTTTGCCTTCGTAAGTCTTGCCAACCTTGATTTCTTCGGTGATGGCTTCGACGCGACGACGCGCAGCTTCGGCGCCGGCGGCTTCGATGTGGCTGATATAGACCGTTCCATCATCCTCGATATCGATCTTGGCGCCAGTGCTCTCCTGGATTCCCTTGATGTTTTTGCCACCGGGCCCGATGAGCAGTCCGATCTTTTGGGGATCGATCTGGACGGTAAGCAACCGTGGCGCATGGGTGGAAATTTCCTCGCGAGGTTGACGCAAAACACCCAGCATTTGCTTGAGGATGTGACGACGACCGAGGCGGGCTTGCTCAAGCGCATCCTTGATGATGGCTTCGCTGATGCCATTGATCTTGAGGTCGAGCTGGATACCGGTGATTCCAACGCCAGTACCCGCGACTTTGAAGTCCATATCGCAGAAATGGTCTTCGTCACCCTGGATGTCGGTGAGGAGGATGTGACGGTCAGGTTCCTTGACAAGACCGATCGAGATACCCGCGACAGGGTTCGTGATCGGTACGCCTGCATCCATGAGGGCAAGGGTGCCGCCGCAGACGCTAGCCTGGCTGGAAGAACCGTTGGATTCGAGGATGTCGGAAACCACGCGGATGGTGTAAGGGAACTCTTCCACTCCGGGAATGATCGGCTTAAGGCTACGCTCGGCGAGAGCACCGTGACCCAGTTCGCGACGACCGGGGGCGCGGATCGGTTTGCATTCACCCACGCTGAACGGAGGGAAGTTGTAGTCGAGCATGAATTTCTTGGAGATTTCGCCGCCAAGACCTTCGACGGACTGCTCATCCGATGAGGTACCGAGGGTAACAACAACAAGGGCCTGGGTTTCACCGCGCTGAAACAGGGCGGAACCGTGAACCCGTGGGAGAACCCCGGCTTCGCAGTGGATCGCGCGGATCTCGTCCATGGCTCGGCCATCGATTCGGCGCCCACCAAGGATCTGGTCGCGAACAACCCGCTCTTCCATATAGGCAAAGGCCCCTTCGACCTGGGCGGGTGTATAGACCGGGGTATGCCCTTCAGCGAGGTATACGGCTTTGATCTTTTCCTTGAGGGTTTTGATTGCCGCGTAACGCTCGGCTTTGTTGGCGTTGACCTTGGCGGAGGTGAATTCGCCGTAAAACTTCGTTTTAAATTCTTCGATAAGGGGATTAACCGCAGGTTCTGCGGGGTATTGCTTGGCGGGAAGGCCGGCAACTTCACGGAACTTTTCGATGGCTTCCACGATACGAGTGATCAGGCTTTGGCCATAAACAATCGCCTGAAGCATTTGATCTTCGGGGATTTCGCGGGCAAAACCTTCGATCATGGTTACTTCGGATTTGGTGCCAGCAATGACCAGGTCCAGGTCAGACTGTTCAAGCTGCTCCTGGGTTGGCATGGGGATGAGCTGACCATTGACGCGTCCGATACGAATCGCAGCGGTAGGGTGCAGGAATGGGAGGTGGCTGATGTGAAGTGCAGCGCTGGCCCCGATCATGCCAAGGATGTCGGGGTCATTTTGACGATCTGCGGCCAGGGTGCTGACCATGATCTGGACTTCGCGGAGATAATTTGCAGGAAAAAGCGGGCGAATCGGACGATCAATGAGGCGGGCTGTGAGTGTTTCCTTGAGAGATGGACGGTTTTCGCGCTTGATATAGCCGCCGGGGAAGCGACCCGCGGCATAAAACTTTTCCCGGTAATCTACTACGAGGGGAAAGAAATCCCTTCGGGGATCCTCGGCGCCTTCAACTGCCGTGGCGAGGATCATGGTTTCGCCATAAGTGACAACAACTGCACCGTGTGCCTGTTTCGCCAATTTGCCAGTTTCGAGTGTGAGGGTTCCGGAACCGATTGCAATTTCCAACTTGTGTACGATCATGAACGACGACTCCCAACTACGCCAGAGTAAACAGCCGCGCTAAAGCCACGCACCAACGGGGCAACACCACCGAACCTCAAATAAATGCGAGGAAAATTCGGCAAGCGAGGCTGTGATAGGAAAGGTGAGTGCATCCGAAATCCGGGCCATTTAGACCCGGACCGGAAAAAAGGGGGAAAGACAAATAAAGAGCTTCGGCCCCATGGCCTTTTTCAAGCAAATCCCGAAACGGCTTACTTGCGCAGGCCGAGCGAGGCGATCACAGCGGTATAACGCTCGCGGTCGCTTTCCTTGAGGTAACCAAGCAAACAGGAACGACGGCTTACCATTTGCAGAAGACCACGACGGCTCGCGTGATCCTTTTTGTGGGCCTTCATATGATCGTGAAGCTCATTGATCCTTGCCGTGAGCAGAGCAATCTGCACTTCGGAGGAGCCCGTGTCGCCGCCCGAACGGGCGAACTTGCCAATGATTTCCGTCTTACGCTCCTTGGTAATCACAATCAGCTCCCATTTCCACCTGAAAGTCGGCCCCATGCCGACTCACTTACCCATACCTATGGTTGAAAGGATATCCTATCAAATCAACCGGAGGACGCAAGTCGATTCTTACGAAGTCCCGAGCAGATTTGTGAGGGGACTCCCCTATTCGACGAAAAAAACCTAAGATTTCAGAATTGATGCTCTTTTTTCTCGGTCTGTTTTGCGCTTCCACCTCTTCCAAAGGAGTCACACAATGATTTCCAGTTTCCTAGCAGCAACCTTGCTTGCTTTTGCAGCAGACAAGGCCCCCGTTTTCACCGACCCTTCCAAAGCCGGTGTCGATTACGCCCTCCAGGGAGAATATGTCGGCACCCTTAAGGACTCCGACGGCGGACAGGTCAAGATTGGCGTCCAGGTCGTAGCCGAAGGCAAAGGCTCCTTCGCTTTCCGCGCCTACCCCGGTGGGCTTCCCGGCGCAGGTTTTGATGGTTCCGAACAACACAGCGGCAAAGCCAAACTTGTTGAAGGAACCCAAAAAGCAACGCTCGAATTCCCGGAAACCGAAGCGACCATCGAAGCAGATAAAATCGAAATCACCAAAGGA
>CAMBMH010000270.1 GCA_945868575.1 Singulisphaera sp. GP187
GTATCAGTGGCCTCCTTACCCAAGCGCCTCATCGCGAAATCTCTAATCGATTCATCTCGGGAATTCGGCTTGCTTGGAATAAAAGGTTCAAACAAAACCCGAAGTCGGCCACCTATTGTCAGAACAGGATTGAGCAAAAAACCCACCAAAGACGAAGGGAGCTTGTTAAGCTTTCCCGATTTCCAAAGAAAACGATTCTTACCTGCAACCGCAGAACCAGGGACAAGCTCATCACCCAAACCAACTTCGTGGATCAGGTTCCAAACATAGGCCTGATTTACCAAAAAACCATTAGGCCCCCATTCCACCAAATAATCGCCCAGAAAATCGGTCTGAATGCAGCCACCCAATTGGCTTTTACTTTCCAAAAGGGTCACAAGATGCCCGCGGTCCCGGGAGAGAATCCATGCCGTTGTCAGCCCGCTGATTCCACCACCCACCACCACAACTTTTTTCAAATTTTTAGCCATATTGCTTAGGCGCTTTTGGAATTTCGTGGTGGGAAGGTCAATTCTGCCAAATCGTCTGTAATCACAGACGATTTTAGCAAAGAAGGTATCGGTGGGGCTGGAATATCGACAACTTTGTCCACAACAGGCAAATTTTTTGTTTCCGGGTTATTGGGCTTTCCTCCCTGTGCAATGGTCACAACATCATGAATGGGAATCCCATTTGTAATTACACCTCCGGAGCGTTTTTTTCGTTTTCGCTTTTTCACACGGTCCGGGGGCGAATCGGTGCCTGCCATCGGACCTGCAAGCTCCATTTCCTTTCCAAACCGGGCTACTTTGTAGGTCCTGCTTCTGGGATCCGTTTCCAAAAGGACAATTCCGGCTTTTTGGGCATCTTCCAAAAGCTCGGAGAAGGTACGGTAACCATGATACGATTCATTGAAAGAGGGCTTTTTGCGTTTCATTGTATCCTTGATCATCGATGACCAAAGAACTTCCTTGTTTTCCCTTCGAAGAGCAAGTAGCGATTCAAGCAAAAGTGTAAAAACTTTACGCTTGCCTTCCGGCAATGGCACGGAAAGATCCAGTGCAATCTCTTCCTTGGGAAGCAGGTCCTCGTAATAGATAAATTCGTCACAATTATCACGAAGCAGATCCGAGGTGGAGGGCTGCATTCCCAAGCCTATTACATGTTTGCCAAGTTCCTTAAGCTTGCTGACTAGTGGGGAAAAATCACTGTCACCGGAAACAATTACAAATGTATTGATGTGGTCCTTCGAATAAGCAAGGTCCATGGCATCCACACAAAGACGAATGTCCGCCGAATTTTTCCCAGTTTGACCTCGCCTTGGAATCTCGATTAACTCAATAGCCGATTCATGGAGTGGGCCGGTGTATATCGAGAAGCGGGACCAATCCGCATATGCTTTTTTGCAGACAATTTTTCCCTTTTCGACTAATCGCTCCAAGACCCTTTCGATGTCAAAACGGTCACGCGGTCCAGAAAAACCCAAAGCAAGATTTTCGAAGTCGATGAAAATCGCAAGGGACCGGTCATTATCCATTTGTGAGGACTCCTCGTCCTTGAGGTGAACGGTTGTTTTGGGGATATTAACGGAAAGCGGCAATAAAAAAGGCTCCCATTTTCATGGAAGCCTTTGAAATTTCATAAATCCGAGAAAATCGGTTTATTGGTCGCGGCGAGGACGATTTCCACCGGGAGCTCCAGGGCCACCAGGAAATTCGTTACGCATGGTGAAAGGTTTGCCGGTCATTTCCTCCCAAACCTTCTTTTGGTCGTCTTTCAGAACGGATACGGCTTTTCCTACCGCCTCTTTCTGCATGGTTTGGATTTTGGTCATCATTTCACGCATTTTGGTGAAATCCATACCGATATCCTTGCGAAGCTCTTCAGCTTCCTTGCGCATATCCTCTGCAATTTCTTTTACTTCCTTGATTTGGCCATCATCCATTTTGAGGGTCTTTTGGATGGCTGCGTCCTGGAAAGCGGCGAAACCCAATTGTTGGTGGCGAATCTGCTTCAAACGAGCAACTTGCTCGGGTTTAGCCTTTTCACCAAGGATTTTGGTGAGGAGATTGTTGGTTTCATCGTTATATTTTTGGAGAATTTCCTTCGCGTCATCCTCGGATAGCTTCAGCTCTTCCTGAACGGACTTGTTGCCAAGGAGGGCAGCTGCGTTTGGGCTACCACCGCGCCCCATCATCATTCCGCCACCGAAACCACCGCCGGGCTGACCACCACGGCCACCAGGCCCTTGGGCGGCCACCTGGTCTGCACAAATTCCGGTCAAAAGACCGGCAAACGCCAGCGCTGCAAATTTCTTCATAAGAGGCTCCTCGATTGGGGAAGGGGTATTACCCTTAGTCATTCCATTGGATGATGGATTAAAGAGTGGTGAAAATCAAGGGTTTGTCCTTGGCATCCTTGAGGCACCCGCAGCCCCTGCAGGCTGCTGGACTTCACGCCATCCCGCAGGACGCACGGGGGGATCAAATTCCGCGCGATTCAACGGGACCTGGGTTTGAAGGTCCGCCAAATCCCAAGTGATTTCGCTTCCGTTGGGCTGCTCAAACCAAACACGCCTAGGCAGTGCGGTCGATCGATTCAAAACCAATTGTGCCCGTTGAAAATCAGCCTTATCCGACGCAAATCGAGGGTAAATTTCAAAGTAGCCGTAATATTGGTCCTCTTTGGCGAGGCGAATATCGTACCGCCTTTTTACCTCGTCCGAACGCATTCCAAAAAGGAAAAGGAGGAAGTTGTCATTACCAACCTGACCAGGCTTTGGCTTGGGAAGCTCGTAAGACTTGATTTCCTTCATCTCAAACTGAATTTCGTAGAGGTAATTTGCGGTACAAAGATATTTTTTTTCAATCTCGGGACGGTTTTCCTTGCGGAGCTCCAAAAGCGCCAAACTCACAGGAGCGGCCTGAGATCCTGCTTTCATGTATTTGGCCACGCCACTCGAGGACTTCCTGGCACCAAAGGTTTTGTCCACTTCGATGAGTTGGAGTTTGGCAACCAGGGTTTGCACCTTGGTCATTTCCTGCTCCCAGCGAATCAGGTACTGGTCAAGAACCGGATCGGGACGAACCGGTGCCCCACCGGCAACTCCAGGCTGTATTGAACCCTGGCCGGGAGCGCCCTGATTGGCTGCACCTTGCACCGGAACACCTTGAGCGTGAACACCTGCTGTGAGGCAAGTGGCCAGACCAATCATCCCCCACGCCAAACCTAATCGATAATCCGCCATGGGAATGACCCTCCTTGATTTGCGATTCCTGCTTATAACCTCAGCCCCAGTTTGCCCGAAAGGGCATTCGCCAAAGAAGGGAAATTTTCCCTTGGAAATAAATGCCACCAAAGGGTATATGAGCTATTTGGGCTTCAAAATCAGGTATTGAGGGAGCTGGATTGTACCAAAAGCAAGCCGGTGAAATTCGAGATTGGCATCCCCGGTTTTGGAATCCAGACCAGGATCCTCGGCAATGGCTTGTGCAGGGAAAAACCGATGGGGAACCCTGTCCGTATAGAGCTGAACCAGATGGTATTTTTCAAAAAGCTTTCGAATTTCCGGACGCGGGAAAATATTGGCTTCATTCCATTTGCAATTCGAGCAGGTAACACCTGTAAAATCCAGGAAAACAGGTTTCCCATCTTTTTTGCTTTCCTGAAGTGCCAAAGCCAAATCTCCACCAAACCCCGGGCCTTCGGATTCCGCAGCGGGCTGCTCATCCGGAAGCAAAAAGGCATCAACCCAGGAAAAAATCACGCCTTGAGGACGATTTCTCACCAAGCGCCCGCCATTGCCAGGCGTCGCCCAAAGTGAGGGGAGCAAGTGCAAAGCCACCGCAACAACCAGTATGGCAAAAGCAGCCCTGGGAACACCGAGCGACTCCTCAGGTGTGTCGAGGGGGAGCTTGAAAAGGCCAAATAGATATGCCGCACAAGAAATGAGGATTGCGACAGTCAAAGCCATGGACAAGTCGTAAGTGAAAAACTGGGCATCCCAAAACTTGATTTCCGCCAAGCGGAAAAATTTGATTGCTGCGGCCAACTCCAAAAAACCCATTGTGACCTTAACGGTATTTAGCCAACCACCACTTTTGGGCAAACTTTTCAGATAACTTGGGAACAGCGCCAAAAGGAAAAATGGGGATGCAAAAGTTGCAGAGAAAGCAACCCCCCCC
>CAMBMH010000271.1 GCA_945868575.1 Singulisphaera sp. GP187
CCATTTTCCAGCACAAATTTGAGCTGGTTCAGGTTTTCCTTGGAGAACTGAAAGGATGTCCTGCCATGAAGGTAAAGAAATTTGAAATCAAAAAGATTCGGGTCGGCAAGGTTGACCGGTTTCGGTTGAAGCACCACATCCAGGCCTTCCTTGCGGGCGACCTCCATGAGTTTGTTCATGGCTCGGGGAGCGGGTTGCCAATCGCCTGAGTGCTTGATTTGCCCAACGCGCAAAAAGCCCCTGCGTACCTGGGTTCGTTCCTCAGCCTTGAAGACCTCGACCTCAGTGAGACGGGGTTTTGGGGCTTCCATCCCGGTGGCATATGCAATGATGTTTGCGCCCAGGCGAAACGCCTCGCGCCCCCGCCCTTCGGTGAAACGGTTCTCTTCCCAATAACCCGCGATCGGTTTTGGGCTATAGACCAATACGGTCTTGCATCCTTGAGAAATCCCATAAAGCGGAAATTCCGCCGGATCGACCAAAAATTTCCCCGATGCGGTCCAGATCGGATGCCCATCAGGCAATCGTACAAGCTCATTATCAGGAAATAATTCCTTCACCAGTCGGCGAAATTCCACATCAAATTGGGGGCTGCCACAACAGGCCTCCGCCACAATGAAGCCGCCATTGGCCACATATTCCTTTAGCAAATTGACCTGGCTGCCTCCGGGAACGCGATCGTGCCCGTTGAACCAGACGATCGGACTCTGAAGGAGTTCCCCGGCCACGGCGCGAATCCTGTCCTGCGTTTCAAGATCCACACGGCTGGTATCAAATACCTGCCAGGCGAGGGGAAGTCCTTCAAAGACCTGCCTTGATGTGAATTCGACCAGATTTCTCATGTCGGAGCGTTTGCGATTCCAGCTCTGCTCACCGTTGTGGGCAAATTTGCTAATCAAAACCGGGGTGCGTCCCTTTGCAAGAAACAAAAGGGCAAAGCTCGTGGCCACCACGGGCCAACTGTCCAGGGCACCGGCGCCACCACGGCCACTGCCAAAGCTTCCATCCGCATCCTGAACCGTGACGAGGTAATCGCAGCCTACGCGGTACCAATCATGACCGGCAAAATAGCGCTGTCCTGTAAGGCGTCCGGCCCGCTCAATCCCATAAAGGGCATAAAAGGGGTGTCGCAGGGTTCGCATGGCATCTTCAGGACTTCGGATCCGGGCGGGAAAATTATCCCCCAGCCAACGAACTGCTCGCCTCAAAGCCATATTCTCTTCGTAAATTCCGCAATCATCAGCCGATCCATCCGGTCGAAGTTTCTGCTTACCTTTTTGCAGGTCCATTCCGGTGATGATCAGGTTGCAAAGCCCCGCCGTGGTCATGGTCAGGGTGGTGAAAGGCTCGTTGCGATAGCTCCAACCGCCATCGCCTTGCTGATTGCCTAAAATATCCGTTTGAAGGTCGCGCAACATACGCTCACCGACCTGGGCACCCGCCTTGATCCCTTCATGAATGCCCAAAAGTGCGTATTGGGTATTGGAATTGTCCGGGGTACCTTCGCCAGATCCGTAGCCCCAGCCTCCTGCGCGCCCATTTTTCGCTGCAATTCGGGTATCGATAAGCCATTTCACATTGCGGTCAATGAGTGGTTTGTCCTGGGGTTGGGCCGCCTGGACGAAAACCATGGTTTGCAGGCCCACGCTATAAGTCTGTTCCGGCTTGACGCTCCTCAGGAACACAAGTCCACGCTGAATCATCGGATCCTCGGGGCGAATTCCGGCATTAAGCAATGCAAGCATGGCCAGTGATGTCCATCCACCTTTCCTTGTGGCGGATTCTCCATCCACTTCCCAGTTTCCCCGTCCATTTTCCTGCTCGCGCAAAAACTTGATGGCGCGATCGATCGAGACTTTGACTTTTTGAACCAGGGGCTCTTGCCCGGGATTTTGTTGGGCCGTAACTGGGGAAAGGGAGACCCCTGCGCCTCCGCCAACCCACATAATCGCAAAGGCAATCGTAAAAGCGGGAAGGGAACCGCAAATGTGGAGAAGTTTCATGGTCTTGGCTTCCTTCCTTGAATCCCCGATGGATCCCGGTTGTCTAGAGTCCTTTATCGGCAAAGGGTTTGCCAAATTGGCCGCCAAATGCGATCTGGTCCAGACTTTTGCGCTCACGCGGGGCTTTTTCCCTGACCAAAAGGGGTTCAGGAAGCGTTTCCGGGTCACCGGGGCGCCCAATGGCCAAAGCGGTCACCGGTTCGAAATCTTCGGGAACGCCAAAAACTTCGCGGATTCGGTCCGGAAGAATCCCGGCCATGGCGTGGGTCCGGAGACCCAGCGATTCCCCTTCGATCATCAGGCTAGCCGTCGCTAAACCCAGGTCGTGCAAGGCATAGGTGTTGGGCTTGCCACTGCTGTTAAAAACTTTGTGTGCGAGACCAAATAGAATAACAGACGCATTTTTGGCCCATCCCTGATTAAATTCCACCAGGCAGGAAAGGGCCTTTTGAAATTCTTCGGGTTGGCCCCGAGTCGCCACCAAAAAAGCCCATGGCTGTTCATTTAGACAGGATGGAGCCCATCGGGCCGCCTCAAGGATCTTGGTCAGGTCCACGGCGGAGACGGGTGCGGTGCCAAATGCCCTGGGACTCCAACGGTTTGCAATTGGCCAATGGATGGGCACACTAGTTTGGGCCTGCTTTTGCATGAAAACTCCGAAGCTTCGCAAGGTATTTCCCAAAACGGGGCGTACCAATCCATCTACACTAAGTTTAGCAAAGGATACGGGGGATTCCGCTTCATCACAGGGAGGAATTTATGCGATGGCCGGTGGTGATTGTCGGAGGCGGGGTTGCGGGGTTGCGGGCGGCCATTACATTTTCCCGGCGTCAAATCCCATTTCTGCTCCTTGAAGCGACTCAAAGTCCCGGCGGAAGGGTCCAATCCACTTTTACCCGGGCGCATTCAAATGGGTCAGGCGTTTTTTGTCTTGATCGTGGATTTCAAGTCCTACAGCCGTCTTATAACGAATTGCGCCATCCAGACCTGGACCTTGGCCGACCCAATTCTCCCTTGGAACTCAAATATTTTTACCCCGGGGCGCGGGTGTTTTTTGATGGAAAATTCCACGCGCTAGCCGATCCGTGGAGGCACCCCATTTCGGCTTTGGCTTCGGTTTTTGGCCCGATCGGAACCCTTTCCGACAAGGTTCGTGTAGGACTTTTGCAGCAGCACATTCTTTCTCTGGGGGATGCGGTTTGGTCGGGGCCAAAAAAGACAACTATTGAATATCTGCAGGATTGGGGCTTTTCCCCCAACCTGATTGAGCGCTTTTTTCGCCCCTTTTTGGGCGGAGTATTTCTTGAGGATGCCCTGGGTACACCCGCCTCGTTTTTCCGTTTTGTTTTCCAGAACTTTGCGAAAAGTCCGGTGGCGGTCCCACGCTTTGGAATTGGGGCCCTTACCCGGGAGTTGGTCCAGCGTTTGCCTGTTTCCTCGATCCGTCTGGGCTCCGAGGTTCAATCCTTCCAGGAAATTTCGGGTGGATTTGCCTTGGGGCTTGCTTCCGGCGAAAGTATCGAGACAGGCAACATCCTATGGGCGACCGAAGCGGGCCCCGCGCAAAAGGTCGTTGGGAGGTATATTTCGGGTACGGGTAAATCTCAGGCAAATTTGGAATCTTACTACCACGAGGCACGCGCCCTTTGGTTTGCAAGCCCAAAAATTGAGTCTACGGGCCCCGTGCTTTTCCTTGACGGAGAGCGCCGTGGACAAATTAACCATGCCGCGGTGATGAGCGAGGTGAGTCCCGATTATGCGCCCCCGGGGATGTCGCTGATTGCTCTCAACACCCTTTCCATGACCGCGACCACCGAATCAATCCTTTCTCACGCTGTGGATTGGTTTGGACCGGGTGTTAAGGATTGGCGATTGCTGGGGGAGGACCGAATCCGGAACGCTTTGCCTTTGAATTTTCCAGGGCCAAACGAATCCGATAGCTTGGCCACGACCGACCGCCGGATATTTCTGGCGGGGGATTACACGACGCACCCATCGCTTGAAGGCGCTTTGTTGTCGGGGCGTCGCGCAGCCGAGCGGATCGTGGCGCAAATAACCGGGGATTGAAGCAATTTACCCAGTCTAATGTATTTTATT
>CAMBMH010000272.1 GCA_945868575.1 Singulisphaera sp. GP187
TTACATCCGCCCGCCACCAGGCCCGTCATGCTGACCGGGTCGTAGCCTGGGGTGTCCATAACGACGAATCCCTTGACCCGGATCGGCTCGGCATAGCGGACGACATCCACCAGCGCCGTTGACCCCCCCTTGGCCACCGCGCCAAGACTCTTCTCATAAATGGTGGTCAGGCCGCCTTCCTTGTTGCCCACGGAAGGATTGTTGTTGATCTGGGTACCGAAAATTCCGGTGTACCATTCCCACCATTTAATCCGTTCGACCAATTTTTCACCCACCGCCTGGCTGATCGCACGACGGGTAAGGAGGTGTTCGGCTCCATAAATTTCGGTCGTTTCCGCAAGGACGGAGGTTCCACCATGAGAAATAAGGATATCCGATGCCACACCCAGAGCGGGATTGGCCGTTACGCCACTGTTTCCATCCGACCCGCCACAGTTCGTCCCAAGGATCAGGTGCTCAGCCGAAAGGGGTACGCGCTTGGCCTGGGCAACCCGGGGGAGCAATTTAACCACCGCATCAAACCCGGCATCCACGGTTTTGGCGATACCGCCCATCTCCTGGATATTGATCACCAAAGGGGGAACCTTGCCCGGAAGGCCCAACTGGATAAGCCCTTCGCTTTCGATCAGGTGGGATGCCTGCCCGGTTTCGCATCCAAGACCCAAAATGATGTAGGCCCCGACATTGGCGTGACGGGCGGTACCGGCCAGAGTCCTGTCGAGTTGTTGATGGTCCTCGCCACCATACTGCATGGCGCAACCGGCTTTGTGGGTGATCGGAACCACTCCATCGATCCCGGGGAAATCCTTGAGGATCCCCTTTTCACGAATCCGGTCGGCGATGTAGCGGTTGGTCGTGGCGGAACAGTTGACCGTGGAGATGATCCCTACATAGTTACGGGTACCAAAGCGCCCATCACCCCGATCGAAACCCATAAAGTGGGCCGATTGCGAGGGGCGAGGCTGGGCAGGGGGAATTTCGGTGGCGTAGGCATAATCCCGGGCAAATTGCCCCGCTTCGATATTGTGGACATGGACATGGTCGCCTGGGGCAATGGCCTGGCTGGCAAAGCCGATCACCTGACCATATTTGCGGACCGGATCCCCCTTGGCAATTGGGGCCAAGGCAAATTTGTGCCCTAATTTTACCGCTCCCGAAAGGGTAACGGTCGCGCCACCCACTGTTACTTGTTGGCCTTGGGCCAGGTTCGCGGTGGCAATAGCAATCTGGTCTTCGGGACGAAGACGAAGGGCTACAACGGGGGAGGCAAGATTCATGGCAAATCCCAATCACAACAGGAACATTCTTTACGGGTGTAATTTATGAAATGCCGACCGGATGGGTTTTGCCAGGACACAGTGGCCCATGGATATCCCGTAAACCACCCAAGGCAGATGGATTGAGGCGTGGCAAAATAGCCGTAGAATACCCTCTTGGGCATGGTCCACCTTCATCCTCCCTCCCCAAGGATCCCGCCATGAGGTCTCTTTTCCTTCCGCTGGCATCTTTGCTGTTCGTTTCGACGCCTCTTTTTGCCGCAGCTCCCGAGGGAAAACCCCTGGTTTTGGCCAAAGGCGACCGTATTGCGTTTGTGGGAAACACCCTTGCGGAACGGATGCAGCACTCCGGTCACCTTGAGGCCCTCATTCAGGCCCGTTTTCCCGACAAGGAAATCGTGATCCGAAATCTCGGCTTTTCCGCCGATGAGATTGTTACCCGGTTGCGATCCCAAAGCTTTGGAACCCCCGACGAATGGCTGACCCGGGTCCGGGCCAATGTGGTCTTTGCATTTTTTGGTTACAACGAATCCTTTGGAGGAAGCGAAGGGCTTCCGGCGTTCCGGGAGCAACTGGGCGCCTACCTGAAACACCTGACTGCCACCAAATTTGATGGGCAGGCGGCTCCACGGGTGGTCCTTTTTTCTCCCATCGCCCACGAGGACCTTGGCTCGCCCCATCTCCCCGATGGATCGGAAAACAACAGGCGTTTGGAATCCTATACCTTGGCAATGGCGGAAATCGCCGACGCGCACCAAGTCCTTTTTGTCGATCTCTTTACTCCCACTTTCAGGGGCTACACACCCGGCAAACCCTGGACCATCAACGGCATCCACCTGAACGATGAGGGAAACGCGGGCGTCGCCCGCATCATCGAGAAGGCACTTTTTGAACAACCGCCTGTTCCCGAAGCCAATCTGAACCGGATCCGTCTGGCGGTCCTGGACAAAAACCACCACTGGTTTGCCCGTTACCGCACCACCGATGGCTATTCAGTTTACGGGGGGCGTTCGGGCCTGGTTTTCGCCCCGGAAAATCAGACCAATTTTGTCGTCATGCAGCGGGAGATGGAAGTCCTGGATGTGATGACCTCCAATCGGGACAAGAGGATTTGGGCGGTGGCCCAGGGAGGCGATCTGAAAATCGACGACTCCAACACCCCGCCTTTCCTTGAGGTGAAAACCAACAAACCCGGCCCCCTTGAAGGAGGCAAACACAAATTCCTCTCCGGAGAGGATTCGATTGCCCTGATGAAAACGGGGAAGAATCTGAAAGTAAATCTTTTCGCCTCGGAGGAGACCTTTCCCGAACTGGCCAATCCGGTGCAGATGTCCTGGGACACCAAGGGGCGGCTTTGGGTCGCGGTTTGGCCCACCTATCCCCACTTCAAGCCCAAGGAGCCGATGAACGACAAGCTTCTCATCCTTGAGGACACCGACGGGGATGGGAAAGCGGACAAGATGACAACTTTTGCCGATGACCTCCACTGCCCCACGGGATTTGAGCTTTGGAATGGTGGAGTCATTGTGGCCCAAACGCCTGATCTCTGGTTTCTCAAGGATACCGATGGCGATGGCAAAGCGGATGTGAAAGAGCGCATTGTCCATGGGCTCGATTCCGCCGATACCCACCATGCCTCCAACAGTTTTGTGCTCGATCCGGCCGGTGGCCTTTATATTCAGGAGGGGACATTCCACCACACCCAGGTCGAAAGTCCCTGGGGCGCGCCCCGTCGCTGCGCCAACGCAGGAGTGTTCCGCTTTGATCCGCGCAGGCAAAAGTTCGAGGTCTACATCACCTACGGTTTCGCCAACCCCCACGGACATGTTTTCGACCGCTGGGGCCAGGATATCGTGGTGGATGGAACGGGGGCCAACCCTTATCACGCCGCGCTTTTTTCGGGGCATCTGGATTATCCCAACAAGCACAACCGCCCTCCCCAGGTGTACCAACAGCGAACACGCCCCTGTCCCGGAATGGAATACCTCTCCAGCCCCCACTTCCCGGAAGAATACCAGGACAACCTCCTGGTGGGGAATGTGATCGGGTTTCAGGGAATTTTGCGATACAAAATTGAGCCCAATGGGGGAAGCTACAAGGGGACCGAGCTTGAGCCGGTCATCTCTTCGACTGATCCGAATTTCCGTCCTTCCGACATGAAGATGGGACCTGATGGTGCCATCTATTTCATCGATTGGCACAACCCGATCATCGGTCACATGCAGCACAACCTCCGTGATCCAAGCCGGGATCGCACCCATGGCCGCATTTACCGGATCACCCATGAGGGGCGCCCCCTGGCCAAGCAACCCCCTCTAGCAGGCAAGCCGATCGCCGAGCTTTTGGAAGTTCTCAAAAATCCAACCGAACGGGTCCGATATGCGGCCCGACTGGAGCTTGGTTCGCGCAATTCCCGCGAGGTGATTGTCGCGGCGAGGGTTTGGACCGAAAAACTCGACCAAAAGGATCCTGATTACGAACATCACCTCCTGGAGGTCCTTTGGCTCCACCAAAGCATGGACAAGGTCAGCCCCGGATTTTTGCGAATGGTTCTTGCCGCCCGGGAGCCCAAGGCACGGGCCGCCGCAGTTCGTGTGCTTTCCCATTGGCTGGACCGGATCCCCGAATCGCTCGACCTGTTGCGGGGCCTGGCCAAGGATGAGCATCCGCTCGTGCGTCTCGAAGCGGTCCGCGCGGCAAGCTTTTTGCAAACACCCGAGGCGCTGGATATCCCATTCATTGCCGCAGAAGCCCCACAGGATCCCTTTGTCGACTTTGTCCGGGGGGAAACGCTCAGGGCTTT
>CAMBMH010000273.1 GCA_945868575.1 Singulisphaera sp. GP187
TTGCAAACACAACAATCAATGGTAGTCGTGGTCTGACATCCAATGACGGAATTTCAAGATTCTGGGGCGGCTTTGGTACTCGCTTAAACCTTCCTATGTCGAGGCTGTATTCTGATATTTCAAGCGAAATGTTCAACCTGGATGGTATCTATCACAAAACCAATTTTGGCATGAACTACTTTTACGGAGCAAGCAACCAGTTTTATCAAAAGCTCCCCCAGTTCGACCGTTTTAACGACGATTCCACAGACATGGCCATGCGTGACTGGGTCTATTTCGCGAGCAATCCGCTTGCATCCCCTACCAATCCGCTGACTGGTCAACAAATCAACCCCGCGAACGCCATTTACAACCCAACCTGGTTTCAAAATTATTCCCAACGAAAATATGACCCACAAAACTATGGAATTCGTAGCCTTGCCGACAATCGGATTGACACACTTAACGCCGTCCAAACACTACAAATGAATATCGACCAGCGCTGGCAAACCAAAAGGGGAATGCCCGGAGCCCAGCACACAGTAGATTTCCTGAGCCTCAATTTGGGAACAACCCTTTTCCCCAACCAGAACAGGGATAACTATGGGGAACTGTTTGGGCTTTACAATTATGACCTCACCTGGAATCCGGGTGACAAAACCGCCATCGTAAGTTCGGGTTGGATGGACTCCTTTGAGGGTGGCGCCAAGGTCGCCAATATCGGGGGGTTCTACAACCGTGACGATCGCACGAACCTTTACCTCGGTTTCCGATACTATAACCCGATTGACAGTCGCCTCCTTACCGGCGCGGTCAACTATGTATTTTCTCCGAAATATGCACTAACCGCTTCCAGCAGTTATGACTTTGGTGCAAATGAAGCGCTATCGAATTCGCTGGTCCTGACCCGCATGGGCAAGGATCTTCAGGTGAGCCTCGGACTTTCCTATAACGCAACCACAAACAACTTTGGGCTGACCTTCCAGATCATGCCCATATTGGCCACCTACGGAAACCGTATGCAAATGCTAAACAACGGCGGAATCTAATGTCGGCATCTAATCTTTGAATCGATAGAAACGAGATATAAGTTAAACGCCGGAGGGTATTGATGACCCAGGACAGCAACTCCAAAGCTCCGCCCCGAAGTTGGCAAGAAAAATTTGCGGCAGCTTTTCGGGGCACGAAACTGGGAATCCGTGGCCATTCCAGTTTTTTTGTGCATTTCTTTTTTGCGGCGCTGGTTGTGGCTTGTTCCTTTGCATTGAGCCTCCATAGCTGGGAATGGTGCGTGCTCATCCTTTGTATTGGCGGGGTTATTGTTTCCGAGCTGTTTAATAGCGCTATCGAAACATTGGTTCGGGGCTTGCCACCGGAGCAACGACCAAATTTTTGGCCTGCCTTGGATATCGCTGCGGGCGCCGTTTTGGTTGCAAGCGGATTTGCCGTACTGTTGGGTTTTTTGATTCTTGCCCCCAAATTCGTCACTTTTCTATTTGGCAGATGACCTCAGGTTGGGCTCCGGCTAGAATTATCTTGAGTAATTCCCACGGAGCCGATGAAATGCCCCAAACCAAACGAGCCCTCGAATGGCTTGAACAAAATCATGAAACCCTGGTCGATTGGCTCAGGCAATCGGTTGCCATTCCCAGCATCAGCACAGATGGACAACATGGCAAGGAAATCAGCCAAACCGCCGCATTGGTTTGCGATTTCATGCGCCAGGCAGGGTTGAATAATGTCCGGGAAATTTCCTTTGGAGAATCCTACCCGTATTCCTACGGTGAATGGCTCGGTGCTCCAGGAAAACCAACTTTGTTCCTCTATTCCCACCATGATGTCCAACCCGTCAACTATGCCAACCAATGGTTGTCCGACCCCTGGACATTGACCAGGCGGGATGGCCGACTTTTTGGACGGGGTTCCGCCGATGACAAGGCAGCATTTGTTGCCCAGCTTGGGGCTATTGCGGCTTGGCTGAAAACCAATGGTTCCCTCCCCGTAAATGTAAAAGTGCTTTGCGAGGGTGAGGAGGAGGTGGGCTCACGAAACCTTCAGGGTTTCTTCAAAAATCACCGTGAATGTATTGAGGCTGATGTCGTGGTGGTCTGTGACACCGAAAATATTGAGGTTGGACTCCCTTGTATCACTTCAGCTCTAAGGGGGATCGTTGCGGCGCAGGTCAAGGTAACAACCGCGCATTTTCCTGTTCACTCAGGGATGGCGGGAGGAGCACTTGCTGATGCCGCTATCGTGCTATCCCAGGTATTGGCCCGCTTGGGAAACCCAAAGGAGGAAGTTCCAGTCCCCGGTTTTGAAAAGAACCTGAAAAAGCTCACCACTGAGGAGGAGGCCCTTTATGCAGAACTCCCCTTCAACGAGGCCAAGGCCCGGGAGGATCTCGGGATTCTTCCAGGTGTCCCTTTCGCCACCCCCCAAGGACGCACCATGTATGAACAAACATGGCGCCATCCATCCGCCACAGTAATCGCCATCGAGGCCAGTTCCATCAAGGGAGCCTCCAACCAGGTACTTCCCACAGCCGAGGCCATTGTAAGCTGCCGCATTGTCCCCAATATGGATCCCGAAGAGAGCTTTAACCAACTTAAGGACTTCCTGGAAAAGGATCCCCCGTTTGGCGCCAAGGTTGAGGTGATTCCCCATGGACCACCGGTTGCCTGGTGGGCCACGGATCCCCGTGGCCCGGCCTTCACCGCAGCGATGGATTCCCTTACCGAGGCATTCGGAAAAAAAGCAGTTCCAATTGGTTGTGGTGGGACAATCGGTTTTGTTGGTCCCCTTGTTGAAATCCTTGGTGGGGCTCCGGCGCTGCTTTTGGGAATTGAAGATCCACAATCCAATGCCCACGCCCCCAATGAAAGCCTCCACGAAGGCGATTGGAAAAAACTGATGGGGGCCATTGTGCGGATGTTCGGAAAAATGGGCCATCTGACACCTGAAACTACACGCTAAGCACCCAAATTAGGTGGCAGGATGCCCACCATCCTTGGCCTTTCCTGTTTTTATCATGACAGCGCGGCAGCGATTGTGCGCGATGGCGTAATCGTCGCCGCCGCGCAGGAGGAGCGCTTCACTCGCAAAAAGCACGACCCATCTTTTCCTTCCAACGCCATCGATTACTGTCTTGACGACGCCAAAATCACCATATCAGAGGTTGATTTTGTTGTTTTTTATGAAAAGCCCCTGACCAAATTTGAGCGCTTGCTGGAAACCTATTTGGCATTTGTGCCCCGGGGTTTTTCCAGTTTCCAAAAAGCAATTCCTGCCTGGGTAAAGGACAAGGTTTTCCTCAGGGGACAAATCCGCAAGGCGCTTGGCCCAAAATGCGTAGCCCCGTTGCTTTTTACAGACCACCACGAAAGTCATGCGGCAAGCGCGTTTTTCCCATCTCCTTTTGAAAAGTCCGCTATTTTAACGATTGATGGCGTTGGCGAATGGACTACCACCACCATTGGTAAAGGGGCTGGAAACAGGATAAAAATCCTGAAATCCCTGTCGTTCCCACACTCTTTGGGATTATTATATTCTGCTTTTACTTATTACTGTGGATTCAAGGTTAATAGTGGCGAATACAAATTGATGGGTCTCGCTCCTTATGGCAAGCCAGTTTATCGGGACCAGATTCTTGAACATTTGATTCATGTGCGTGCAGACGGCAGCTTCCAGATGAACATGGATTATTTTCAGTATTGCCAAGGTTTGACAATGACTAGCCAGAGGTTTCATAACCTGTTTGGAGGCCCACCCCGCAAACCAGAATCACGACTCGAACAGCGGCACATGAACCTGGCAGCAAGCATTCAAGCTGTAACCGAGGAGGTCATACTCAAACTGGCAATTCATGCAAAACAGATAACAGAATGCACAAATTTGGTGATGGCCGGTGGGGTGGCCCTCAATTGTGTAGCAAACGGAGTTCTGGATCGTGCGGGAATTTTTGATTCCATTTGGGTCCAACCTGCCGCAGGGGATGCAGGCGGTGCCCTCGGAGCGGCTCTATTTGTTTGGTTTCAATTGCTCGAGAAAGCAAGACGCCCAAGCCTTGTTGATTCCATGTCCG
>CAMBMH010000274.1 GCA_945868575.1 Singulisphaera sp. GP187
TCCCCCCCCCCAAGTTCAAAAGCGCGCTTTTCTATCATCTCCTGCATGCGCATTCCCGCAAGAGGATCTGTTCCCGGAAATTCCGAGGTTTCCAGAGTGACCACAAGTCCGCTGTTGGCGTATGGGGAGTCGTGGGAAGAAAGGCTCATGCCGTTCGTGCAAAAATATTCCGGCGCGCTAACAGAGGGCATGATGTACCCACCAGCGCACATGCAAAAAGTAAACAGGTCCCGTCCAGTCGATCGTCCCCTAACGGCCATACCATAATCGGCCGGGCCCAGGATGTTTTCCAACAAATTGGATCCGTATTTGAATCGATTGGCCGCAAGCTGGGGGCCTTCGATACGCACGCCCAGTTGAAATGGCTTTTGCTCGATAGGAACCCCCCGCTCAAGCAGCATGCGGTAGGTATCCCGGGCCGAGTGCCCAATGGCGAGGATCGCGGCGCGGGTTGGGATGCGTTCCGCGCCGACCATTACCGCCTCGACGCATCCATTATTGATTTCGATGTCCGTGACCTTGGCGCCAAACCGGATCTCGCCACCTTTATCGATAATCGCGCGCCTGAGGGCTTTGACCACGGCGGGCAGGCGGTTGCTGCCAAGGTGGGGGCGCTGGTCGTAAAGGATGGAGGGTTTGCCATTGTGACTCGCAAGGATCTCAAGAACGCGCTGCACATCGGGGCCCGAGGCCCGACAAGTGAGCTTGCCATCGGAAAAGGTGCCGGCTCCACCTTCGCCAAATAGATAGTTGTTTTCCTGGTCGTGGTTGCCGCCGCCGTCAAAATCCCTTGTGGCGTGGATGCGGTCGCGGACCGATTGGCCCCGTTCAAGAATGATTGGTTTATATCCCCACTGCGCCAGGAGGAATCCCGCCAAAAGTCCCCCGGGACCAGAGCCGATCACTACTGGTGGATGGGACATTGCTACTGGGCCCGGAACGGGTTCTTCAAACGGTGGGGCCTCATAATGCTCGACGACAACGCTTGCAGGCGAGGCGGATTTTTTGATAAGCCGCTTTTCGTCCTCCTCAGGAAGGCGAATCTCCGCAGAATACACATATCCAAGACGCGATTTATCTCTTGCGTCGAGGCTTTTTCGGAGAATGCGCCATTCGCCGAGATCAATGGGTTCGATGCCCACCGCTCGCGCAAGTCGCAAGGGAAGATTGGTTTCCGGCTCGTCAAATCGGAGCCTGAGGTTGGATACGCGAATGGACATGGGTCAGGCGGATAGTTGTGTGCCGCGGGGGGCCCTTTGAAAGAGCGTTATAAAACGAAATGAAGCCGTGGATCCAAAAGATGGAGCCCACGGCTTCAAAAGTGTTAGCGAAGACTACTTCTTGCCTGCCACATCGGCGAGGGATACCTTACGGTAGCTGGCCTTGACAACTTCGGCAGCGTCCTTGGCGATCTTTTCGAGGCGGGTGTTGATCGCGTTGGAGTTGCCGGAGTCGGTTACCGAGCCTTGAGCGCGGATAGGGCCGTCAACGGCTTCGATCACTTCGAGAACGGTGATGGCGGTGGGGTTCTTGCGAAGACGGTAGCCGCCGCTTGGACCCTTGACGGAGTCGAGAACGCCAGCGGTCACGAGGGGCTTAAGGACCTTGAGAAGGAACCGCTCAGGCACGCCACGGGCTTCGGCGACTTTGTGGGAAGCAATGATGGAGTGCTTGCCATCTTTGTCGGTCTTTTGGTTTGCCATGTGGGCAAGGGCGTGAAGTGCGTAGCTGGAAGCGCGGGTCAGTTTCATCGGTTCTTGTAGGAGGGAAACTCAATTAGTCGAATCCCCTCTTCTCCTATCTTTAGTCAAGCGATCAACAGTTGAAGAGAACACCTCGGCAACTATTGAACCCAATTTCTATTCAAAAAACCTTGCGAAGGTACTTTTTTTCGGCGGCTAACCCCTTGGTTGCACCACTTGGAAATATTAACCCCTCGCGGTTTTATTCCCATAATCAGTAGATTATGGTATTGCTCCGAGCCAGACAACCCCAATAGACCCATTTTCGTATTAAAGATCTATCTTGAAATTCCAATGACGCTGCGAACGGGGTAAATAACCCTATGGTGAGGAGCCTATTGTCTGAGAGCAAGCCCGCTTTTGGTTGGCGGTTTAAGCCGCTCAATCTCGGCCCCAAGGTTTCTAGCCTGCCAAAACAGATACAAATTGAGGGAAGCGGAGCAAATCGAAAAAGAACCAAGGAAAAAAATCAACAAGATCTGAACGGAACCCGCTTGAGCCCTGGTTGAAATGAAAAGATGCGAGGTTTGGGAAAAAGTTGCTTCTGCCTTATTTAATGAAAAATAGGGGTGAATTCCATCGTCAAACTCCGAGGGTATCCCGGTGAAACCAGCCTCAAGGATAGAGCTTTCCCTTTCCCGGGCTTTGGCCTCATTAATCGCCACTTCGCCTTCAAAGGAACCTAGATTATCTTTCATGAATTTTGCGTGAACTTCTTTAGAAGAATCCTGCGGATTTACGGATCCAGTTTCTGGGCTATTAGGAGCATTTTCGGACTTATGGATTCCGCCGGATTCTTCGTAATCGGAATGCATGATTTTCCCGTTAAAAGAACTAAAATATTCGCACTTCCAGAATCCCCATAATGAACCATACTGCCCGCGATAAAATGTTGCTCAAAAATTCCAGGCGCTTATTTTTCCCGCAAACTGTTGTCCCGTAATCCGCTCAAACGCCTCGACATATCGATCCCGCGTTTTCTGGATAATATCAGGGGGAAGTTGCGGAGGCGGGGAATTTTTGTCCCAGCCAGACGCCTCAAGCCAATCTCGTACAAATTGTTTGTCAAATGAGGGTGGACTAATCCCAGGTTTCCATGTGCTTCCTTCCCAATAGCGTGAACTATCCGGCGTAAGCACTTCGTCCACGAGAATCACTTGTTTCCCTTCGAGTCCAAACTCAAACTTGGTGTCCGCAAGGATCAAACCTCTGGATTCGGCCAGTTTGGAGCCTTGGGCAAAGATTTCTAGAGTGGCCTGTTTCAATGCTTCGGCGATTTCCTCGCCTATCAGATGGATTACTTGCGACATCGGAATGTTTTCATCGTGCCCGGATGCTGCCTTGGTGGCAGGCGTAAAAATCACCTCGGGAAGACGATCCGCCAATTTCAACCCGGAAGGTAGAGCATTACCACATACCTCCCCTGTGCTGAGGTATTCCTTGTGACCAGATCCGGCCAAATACCCCCTTGCGACGCATTCCACCTGGACGACTGGAAGCTTTTTCATCAAGCAAACACGGCCACTCAAATCGTGTTTTGGGTCACGGAAAGCGTCGGGGCAATCCTCAAGGTTTGTCGAAATCAGGCCATGTTCGAGGCCAGTTTCCCGCTGGAGATAATTCATCCAAAACGCGGTCAATCCCGTCAGGACGCGCCCCTTGTCGGGCACCGGGTTGGGAAGAATATAGTCAAAGGCGCTAATTCGGTCGGTCGCCACGAGCAAGACCTTGTCGCCAAGGTCATATACATCGCGCACTTTGCCACGGATTACAGGATATCCCTCAACAAGCGTCTGTGAAACCGTGGACATGGGTGTCATGGGATCCGATGAGGCATCAAGAGATTTTTAAAAGAGTATTGTATGCCTCAAAGGAACCAGGAGTGGAACAATTATCGCCTCAATGCGTAAAAGAGTGCCGCCTTGGCAAGTGATACCGCGCTGTCGTGATCATAACCCACGCAATCGGACCCCTTGTTCTTCTCCAAGGCGCAACCCAAATCGTAGGGACTATAAATTATGGCCCATCGGCCATTGATCTTCACACCCTCAAGGCGGGGTTGACCCAGTTTATATTCCGCATCGGTGGGTTGGCCTGCCTGGGATTCACGCCTGAGTCGGATCTTCTCCACGGCTTTTCCGTTAAGATCCGCCGAAAAAAGCTCATCTCCGGGCGGAATCGGTTCCAGTTTGGGCTTGGACCCGGCGGGCGCATCCGCGAAAAGATCGTTGACCATGGCCCGAAAAGACTGGTCAAATGGTTTCGCGCCACAGCAGGC
>CAMBMH010000275.1 GCA_945868575.1 Singulisphaera sp. GP187
TGGATGGGCACCCAAAGGGGCTTCCGATCCTGCTTCCAAAACTGCCTTGACGGTATTATTATCAACTCCTTCAAAACGCAGGAGTTTCACTCCTGGGCGGTAAAAAAGGATGTCGACCGGTTTGGACAAATTTGACCCATACAGCGAAATTGAAAATGTTTTGCCAATGTTTCCGCAGATAGGTGTAAGCGATTCAATTGCAGGGACTTCAGCAAATACCGAGGATGTTTGGATTCCATAAAATCCAAACAAACATGCAAGGAAAACCAACCGGAAAATCATGGGACACCTTTCGTGCAGAAATTTCATTGGATTGCGCTCTAGGAAAGCAATTCGCGCAAAGGTTGTCCATGCTGCATGATGGCTATGGGCCGATTTCCCGAAGCCATAAGATCCTTGTTATAATTAATACCCAAAAGATGATAAATTGTGGAAGTAAAATCCTCGACCGATACTGGACGGTCCTTGGGTTCGCCAGCAAGAGCGTCAGAAGATCCGAGGATTGTGCCAGGCTTGATGCCGCCGCCAGCCATGACAACGGAGAAAACGCGTGGCCAGTGATCACGTCCCCCACCGGAATTGATTCTTGGTGTCCGACCAAATTCGCTGGTTACCAAGACAAGTGTGCTCTCCAGCAACCCCCTCTGTTTGAGATCCGAGATCAGAGCTGCATACCCAAAATCGAAGGCAGGCATGGATGCCTGGATGCTTCGGTAATGGAAAGCGTGGGTATCCCATCGGCCGTAAGTCATTGTGACAAAACGGGCCCCGGCCTCGATTAGACGGCGGCACAATAGAAACCTGGGTCCGGCGCTCGCCCTTGCAAGGCTTGCAGCATCCTGCCCCCTTGCTCCGCCTATCCCATATTGTTTGAGAGATTCTTTTGACTCAGCCTTGAGGTTGAAGGCTTCCCTTGCCTTGACTGAAGACAACATGGAATATGCGCGCTGATAAAAACTGTCCATGGCATCCAGGTTGTCCGATTTCTCCATGGAAGCAAAATGTTCATCGACCATCGCTCGCATGGCTTTGCGCTTTTCGAATCGAGCATGGTCAACGCCTGTTGGCATGGTCAGGTCGCGAACCTGAAAACCGCTGCGGGAGGGATCCGCTCCCAAGGCGAATGGTCCGTGTGCCGTACTCAGGTAGCCTGAGCCCATGTATTGGCTTGTGACCTGGGGAACGGCAATATATGCGGGTAATTCAGCGCGTGGGCCAAGTTCAAGAGAGGCAATTGTGCCTGTGCTTGGGTAAACCAGAGCGGGACTTGGTCGGTATCCCGTAAGCATATTGTGCTCACCCCGACCATGGTCCACCTCGGTGTGGGTAATACTGCGGATTACGGATATTTCTTTGGCGATTTTGGCGGTTTCCACCATATGTTCGCTGAAATATGACCCTGGTATGGTTGTGGGAATCGGCTTGAGTTCTCCGCGATATTCGGCGGGAGCGTCCGGCTTGGGATCAAAACTGTCCATATGGGCGAATCCGCCCTGGAGGAATATCTGGATAACGGATTGGGCCTTTGCAGGCTTTTTGGTCGCGGAACCTTCGTCGGTTGCGCGAAGGTAATCCCCCAAACTTAATCCAGCGGCACCAACCATGCCAACCCGCATAAATTCGCGGCGATTGTTTGTGCCCTGGAAACCTCTACAGCCGTTTGTTAAACTCATTATTAAAATCCTTTAAGTCAATCAGTTTCAACCCCATTAATCTTCAATTTCAACGGACTCAAGTTGGTTGATCTGCTTTCCCGCTATGGGGATTTATCTGTGATGGTTCGATAGTAATGGATCGTTAGCGGGTATCGCTGGATAATTGGTTTACGTCGGGAGGCAGGAATTCAACAACCAATGCTGGGCGCGATTCCTTTTCTGTATACTCACAGGAATAAAAATCCCACCCATTGCCTCCGTTATTCAAGAACGCCCATCCATAATTCGGTCGACCATTCACCCAAGCCTGGACACTATCGGTTGCTTCAAAACGCACAGCCTGCTTGTTGGCCGAAATTTTTCCAAATGTGAAGGACTCCTTGTGGCGGGAGGCTTCCAATCCATCGGCTGAAACACCAGAAACCATATTGTTCCAGGTGGCCGCCTTTGGCCAGGGTATCAGCATTCGGTGCATATCTACTGTATTTCCAGGATCAAATGCAGTCACAATAAGGGTTGCGTTTTTGATTCTCGATCCTGGGGGAATCTGCATGGGGCCTTTGCCAATGATTCCATCAAATCGCATCAGGATCTGGCTTTCGCCTCCATCGTTATTTGCGTCGGCCGTAACCGTATCAAAAGATTCCATAACCTTGTTGGGAGACAAGGCCCACAGTTCTGTGTCAACGCACCCCTTATAGGTCTGATCATTCACGAAGGTAAGGGTTTTTACCTGGCTGGCTTTACCCAACGGCGGCGGCGATTGGGAGACCGGGATTTGCAAACAGAGCAAAAGCATAGACCACATAATCGATCTCCAAGTTATTAGCCTATGCTACCTCAATTCCGATATTTAGTTGTAAAGGTTTGGTTAATATTGTGTGAAAAGGATCCCCCACCGCGGATTGCCACTCAAACCGTTCACTGACCGGGACATTTAAGTCACAATAAAAATGAAAATTTTTTAATATTTGTTTATTCAATATGCCAATATTAAACAAAAATTAATAATTTTTTTAAAAAATATTATTTAATAATTATCTTTAATTACATTTAAAAAATAGATCAAGAGGCCAGAATGCCTCGCTATTTCATTCTCATGGCAGTTGCAATTCACCAACCGCATGAAGCCGGTTTTGCCTTTTGAAGTCAAAAACCAAGGTAAAACCAACCCCAATTTTTTTAATTAACGACCATTGCCTTTGGTAAGACCCGGGGCAAATGGGCCCTGACGGAATGGGCGATGGGTGCGAAGGGCTTCCATCGTCCGAAGCATATCCGACGGAATGGGGGCCTCAATAGAAATCACTTCATCTTTTCGGGGATGGGTAAACCTTAAACGATAG
Source organism: Singulisphaera sp. GP187 (assembly GCA_945868575.1). Lineage (GTDB taxonomy): Bacteria > Planctomycetota > Planctomycetia > Gemmatales > Gemmataceae > SYLG01. The sequence goes on from CAMBMH010000275.1 coordinate 3,002, forward strand.
GCATGAAGGGCTTGGCGGTGAAGCAACAGATTTTCCGCACCCTCAACCGTTGGGCCAGCAATGTCTCCGAGCATGATTTTGTCCCGACCACTGTAGTTTTTGTCGGCAAGGACATGGTGACCAATGTGCCCCATATGAACTCGGATCTGATGGGTACGACCGGTGCGGGGTTGAACCCTGACCAAGGTGAATCCCTGGTAGCGCTCCTCCACCTCGTAATAGCTTAGGGCATCCTTTCCAAAATCCTCCCGCATTGAGGTCATCATCTTTAGCCGATCATGAGGGTGCATCCCGATTCGAGCCTCGACATAGTCACTATCGCGATCCAGGATACCGCTAACAATCGTCAGGTATTCCTTAAAAACCTTCCTTTTTTCGAAAGCCATGGAAAGATCACGGTGAGTCCGCTCTTCCTTGGCAATAAGAATGGCTCCTGAGGTATCACGATCCAGGCGATGGACAATTCCCGCCCGGTAATCCCCATTTATGCCACTTAAGTGGGGAAAGTGGAACCGGAGTGCATTGACAAGCGTTCCAGACCAATGCCCCTTGGCGGGATGAACCACCATGTTGTAGGGCTTGTTGATTACCGCAAGGAACTCGTCCTGGTAAAGGATTTCGAGAGGAATTTCCTCAGGAACCGGGGCTGGATGGCTCGGAGGAGGCTTGCGGTATACGAGAACATCATCGTGGCGAATTTTGGTGGAACATTTAACCAAACGACCATTTATGGTTACCGCACCTGATTCAATAAGCTTCTGAATCGTGGAACGACTCTGTTCCGTCATCAACCCATGAAGGTACTGGTCCACCCGGGGAGGGTCGGCGCGAAGTTTTACAACAAGGGTAGTTTCGATAGGTTCGGCAGTAGTAGCCGCACCCTCAACATCCGGAAGATCCCCATCAAGGAGATCCTCCACTTCGTAAATATCGGGAAGCTCGGATTCGATCATTTGGCCTTTGCGGCGGCCTTTTCACTTAAGGAATCGCGGGGCCGCGAGCGGAT
>CAMBMH010000276.1 GCA_945868575.1 Singulisphaera sp. GP187
GGGAAAGCACTAGGGTCGTGAAGATACTGGCGAACAAGCCGTTCGCCCGAATGCCCTGTGCCCGAAGGATCGGGTCGGCTGAACGGTGAAGTACAAAGAACCTGGCTGAATTGCGGTACTCCTGTGTGGCGGTGAAGAGATGGGAAAGAAACACCTCGATGGCGCCTGCCAGGGTTTTCTCGTTGCCGGCTGCCGCAGCCGCAACATGCGCAGCACCTCCTAAGCGCAAAAGAAACCGCTCGTGCATGGCCTTTAGCAAGCCTTCACGGTCGCCGAATCGGCTATAGAAACTACCCACCGATGTTTTCGCGCGCGTTATGACGGCTTCCACAGTGAGAGCGCTATCTCCATTCTCTACAAAAACGGCCTCTGCGGCGTCAAGCATATTGGCCATCGAACGAACGCTGCGCTCTTGCTGAGGTTTACGGCCCATGGTCATCCAAATTTCGTTATCTGTGAAGTGATCATGCCCGAACCCTTGGGAGGAATGTAGCTGGGGGGCAGTGACCCTTGAGAACTTAAAGTCATCCTATTAGGCCCTGAATAACCCTGCCAAATAGATTTTTGGTATGTTAGGAATCCAGGCCTTCCGGTCCTGGTTGGTCAAAATCCCGAGGCGGTATTTCAAAATCAGCCTAGAACCCGCCCTAGCTGCTTTCCGGGGTATTCACCCCACTTAGGGATAAAAATCAACATGTAATAAATAAAAAGTCCTTAAAGCTGCCGACACGGAAGGAGGTGTTTCAAAATGTAAATATCCTTTTCCGTGCCTTCCAACTTGGGTCGTGGTTTAATTTCAATTAAAAGGCGGTCGTTGAATCCACAACAATTTCGTATAGGCAATCGGATCCTTTGCCCGCCCCAAGCCGTACCCGCTCAATGGTACCTCCCTCGGCCACTGTCGTTAGTAGGCGTCGGGAGATTTCTGGCAGAAGGGTGGTGTTAATGATCTTGTCGACGATGCGGGCTCCTGACTCGGCTTCGTTACACCTGCCCAGTATCGCCTTGACAACTGCCTCATCATATTCAAAACCGGCCCGGTACGATTCCTTTAGCCTGTCGCCTACCTTTGCCAATTTCAGGCGAATGATCTTGGTAAGAACATCTTCGATTAGCGGGAAATACGGAATAACCGTCAAACGGCCCAGGAACGCATCCTTGAACGATTTCAACAATTCAGGGCGAATCGCATCGCGTAAGCCGGTTGGATTCGGCCGGGTGTCGGGATCGGCGCACAATTTCAAAATCAGATCTGTCCCGGCATTGGAAGTCAAAAGGATGATCGTGTTTTTAAAATCGGTTTCCAGACCTTTCTCATCCGTGAGGCTACCCTTGTCAAAAACCTGAAAAAACAGATCGTGGACTGCGGGATTGGCTTTTTCTATTTCATCCAGAAGAACCAGGCTGGATGGCTTTCGCCTTACCGCCTCGGTTAGGACTCCGCCTTTACCATAACCAACCAGGCCGGGAGCGGGTCCTGTTAGACGAGATACCATCATGTCCGATTTGTACTCGGACATATTGATGACGGTGAGACTGTTTTCGCCACCAAACATCAACTCCGCAAGGGCCAGTGCCGTTTCGGTTTTGCCTACACCGGAAGGTCCCACCAGCATGAAAACCCCAATGGGCAACCGGGGATCGCTAAGACCGGCGCGATTGGTTTGGATCCGCTCGGCCAGCATATCCATTGCATGGTCCTGGCCTACAACCCGCTTTTTGAGGGTTTCCGCCAAATGGAGTACATTTTCCACTTCATTTCGAACCATCTTTCCCAAGGGGATTCCGGTCCAACCCGACACCACATCCGCAACCACTCCCGCATCAACAAATGGATGGATAAGTGGTGTTTCACCTTGAACTTTGTCCAATTCTCCGGTTAGGGCAGTCAACTCCGCTCTTGCTTTCAGAGGGTCGACTGGTTGGGTTTTTGCTTTGGGGGTTTCTGGTGTTCGAGCTTCGTCGTTTTTGGATGGTTCCGGTTTCTTATTTTCAGGCGGTAGCAGAGATTCCAGTTCGGATCGAACGAAATCCACCTTGGCGGCCAAGGCTTTTTCCTTTTCCCATTGTGTGGCCAGATCCTCTCCCCGTTTCACTTCTTTGGTGAGGCGGTCCTCGATTTCCACCAGTTGGGCTTTGTGAGTGATTCCCAGATTTTCTTCACTTTCCAGGGAGGCTTTGGCCAAACGAAGTTTGTCCTGTTCACGACGGGAGTCCTCCAGGGCTGCAGGGGTCGTCGACTGACTCAATGCGACACGGGCGCAGGCGGTATCAAGGAGGCTGATTCCCTTGTCCGGAAGTTGCCTGTCGGGAATATACCTCTGGGAAAGCCGAACTGCCTCTACGACGGCTTCATCCAAAATGCGAACCTTGTGATGTTTTTCAAGCGATGCCACGATGCCCCTGATCATTGCCACGGCTTTATTACGGTCTGGTTCCTCCACCTTGACCAGTTGAAACCGACGCTTCAAAGCGGGATCCTCTTCGAACGATTTTTTGTATTCGTCAAATGTGGTTGCCGCGACGGTGCGCAATTCGCCTCTCGCCAAAGCGGGCTTGAGAAGGTTCGCCGCATCCCCTGAACCCGCGGCCCCGCCAGCTCCAATGAGGGTATGGGCTTCATCGATAAAAAGGATGATGGGTGTAGCTGATCCCTGGACTTCCTGTATGACGGATTTGAGGCGGTTTTCAAATTCCCCCTTGACCCCTGCCCCGGCTTGCAGGAGACCCAAATCCAGAGCCCGGAGACTGACCGCCTTGAGGGGTTCCGGGACATCTCCAGAAGCGATTCGCAAGGCAAATCCCTCGACGACGGCAGTTTTTCCAACTCCGGCCTCGCCCGCCAGGATCGGATTGTTTTGACGGCGGCGGGTCAGGATGTCGATAACCTGACGAATCTCGAAATCCCGCCCAATAACCGGGTCAATTTTTCCCTCCCGGGCCCGGGCGGTCAAATCCTGAGTAAATTGATCCAGATTGGGTGTTTTGGATGCCGGGCGAGTTTGCCCATCCGGGGTAACACCAGACGCCCCGCCACCTGCCATGATAATCGCCGGGGTACCCGGATCCTCTTTGCTATGGGCCATAAGGGTGCCCAAATCACCGGACAACTTGTCCGAGGAAAGTTTGTTAAGTTCCGAGCTGCTAGCCCGAATTCTTAACGAAAGTTCCCGATCCCCAAGAAGAGCGGCCAAAAGATGCCCGCTTCGGATTCGTCCCGCGCTGAAATCTATCGTCGCCAAAAGCCAGGCCTGTCGGATTGAATCGGGTATCTCTGGAGACAACTGGGGTGCCCGACCATTACCGGTCTTGAATCCCTCCATGGTTCGGGTCAATTCGAATCGCACCCTACCTTTGTCAATTTCATAATGGCGAAGTATGGTGCTTAAATCACATTCGGTGACATCAAGCAACTTTAAAAGCCAATGCTCAACCTCAACATTGAAGTTCGTTTTGGAAAGACAAAGCCCTGCTGCCCCCTCCAGGGACTTCAAACAGGTTTCGTTCAGTTTTTCGGTGAGCGCTCGCAGATTGCTTCCAGCCAAGGGAAACCTCTCTTTTCATTGTAAATCAGACAGACATTTCACTGTAAAAAACCAGTTCATCGACAGAATGAACCGGTTTTTTTCCAAACAGCCAAAGGGACTGGCCAAGCACTGGCGTTTCCCTGTCAAGGACAGGCGCGGGCAATGCTTCACCACTGACCACCAATTGAATATCGAAATCAATTCCGTTTCGCACATAAGCCCGGGTGATATCCCTGACCGTAAGCAACAGACTTGATGGGATGGCGGTTCCGCCACGAGAAACTGTTGGTAAAAACTGGGCCAAAGTCGGGGAGTCGAGAGGGCCAATCCGCAAACGGAAATGGCTTTGGATTTCCAGGATGCGGGAACCGCAGATTGCGCCAGTTCCAAGTCCACCATAAAGCCTGCCCGTTTGGGGATCTTTTTCGCCATCAGGTGATGGGTGGGCCAATGCGGTCTGGCAATC
>CAMBMH010000277.1 GCA_945868575.1 Singulisphaera sp. GP187
AACCCAACCAGGCCGAGCAGGCGGTTGCGTTTGGCGCCGAAGGAATTGGCCTTTGTCGCACCGAGCACATGTTCTTCGATCATCTTCGCGAAATGCGTGAAATGATCCTGGCAAATAGCCCGGCGGCCCGCAAGGAAGCCTTGGCCAAGTTGCTCCCCTTCCAGAGGAACGACTTTGTCGGCCCACTTCATTACTTTTTCAAAGCGCTTGAAAACAGGCGCCTTGGCGGCCTTGAGGCTCTTTTCGATGAGAACCTGCACCACTTCGCTGGGCTTGGTCGCGACCTTACCCGCGATTACTTCGCCGGTGAAGCCGTCGATGGAGATCCAGTCACCATCGTGGAGGACCTTGCCGCCTACGCTCAGGGTCATCTTGTCGTAGTCGATCTGCAAGGAGGAGCAGCCAACGATACAGACCTTGCCCATTTGGCGGGAAACCAGCGCGGCGTGGGAAGAAGCACCACCAAAAGCGGTCAGGATGCCATCGGCGGCCTGCATACCACGAATATCCTCGGGGCTCGTTTCGCGACGAACCAGGATGATCCTGTGATCGGCATGCTTGCCGTGTTGTTGGCCGTACTTCTCGGCGTCTTCGGCGAAGAACTTGATACGGCCGGTTGCGGCGCCGGGGCCGGCGTTGATGCCCTTGGCAAGGAGGTGACCTTCCTTGACGGCAACTGCTTTGGCTCCCAGGTCGAAAATAGGTTGGAGCAGTTGGTTGAGGTCATCGGGCGGAATGCGATTCTTGCCGATGGCTTCTTTCCAGTCGATCAGACCCTCTTCAACCATATCGACGGCAAACTTTACGGCGGCGAAGCCTGTGCGCTTGCCATTTCGGGTCTGGAGCATCCAGAGTTTGTGGCGCTGGACGGTGAACTCGATGTCCTGGACATCCTTGTAGTGCTTTTCGAGGATGCCGCGGACATTGTCCAATTGGGCGTAAACCTCGGGCATTTCGATCTGAAGTTCGCTGATTTTCTTGGGAGTACGGATACCTGCGACAACATCTTCGCCTTGGGCGTTGGTGAGGTACTCACCGTAGAAGATATTTTCGCCATTGGCTGGATCACGGGTAAATGCAACGCCTGTGCAACAGTCATCGCCCATGTTGCCGAACACCATCGAACAGATGTTGGCGGCGGTACCCCATTGGTGGGGAATGTTGTATTGGCGGCGGTAAACGATCGCGCGATCATTCATCCAGGATCCAAACACGGCACCGATTGCGCCCCACATTTGCTCGTGAGCGTCTTCGGGGAAGTCCATTCCGGTGCGGTCTTTGACAGCTTTCTTGAAGCGCTTGACCAATTCTTTAAGGTCAGCAACAGTCAGCTGGTTGTCTTCGTGCACGCCCTTCTCGTGCTTCAGGTCTTCCATGATTTTTTCAAAGGGATCGATTTCGGTCTTCGATTGGGGCTTGAGGCCCAAAACCACATCGCCATACATTTGCACGAAGCGGCGATAGGTATCCCAACCGAAACGCTCGTTGCCGGTTTTTTCGATCAGGCCCTTGAGGGTGGTTTCGTTGAGACCGATGTTAAGAACGGTGTCCATCATGCCAGGCATGGAGTCGCGGGCACCGGAACGACAGGAAACAAGAAGAGGATTCTTGGGGTCGCCCAACTTGGCACCCATTTCCTTTTCCATCTTGCTAACGGCTTCATTGACCTGGGCCTTAAGCTCCGGGGGATAGCTGCGGCCATGGTCGTAGAAATAGGTGCAAATCTCGGTGGTGAGGGTAAAACCAGCGGGAACGGGCAGGCCAATTTTGGCCATTTCCGCGAGATTGGCGCCCTTGCCTCCGAGGAGGGTTTTCATTGAGGCGTCGCCATCGGCGGTGCTGCCGCCAAAATAATAAACGTACTTGTGACTCATAAAGGTCGTCCTTCTCTCCCAAAGCCGCCGAAACGGGTCGGCGAATCAAAAAACGGGGCAAAAGCCGGTTCCAAACGCATTGGATTCTTTATTGGCTTAAGGAAAAAGGGTAAAAAGTCCAAAAAAAGGGCCCTTGTGGGGAGCAAACAGGCAAATCATAAAATACTTAGATATCAAACGCTTTAAAAAAGTATATTTAAACGATTATATTTGAACGATTTTGCCCGCAATCGGTCCTGGCGGTTGACAGAGCCCCCTCTTCGTTTTATCTTAATATTTTGGCAAACATTCCTTGTATGGCGCTAGGTGGTCAATGGTCCGCAAAAAGAGTTCCGCAGGAAAGAAAAACCGCTGTCGTTTTTGCACCAAAGAGGGCTGCCCCCGCCCTACATTTGTTGATTACAAGGATGTCTTCACCCTGAAGAAAATGTGCACCAGCCAAGGCAAAATGTTCTCCCGCAAGCGTTCTGGAAGCTGTGCGGCATTCCAACGCGCCGTTGCTGATGCTGTCAAGCGCGCTCGCTTCATGGCTCTTCTCCCTTATGTGGGCGAATAATTTCGATTTCGATTTTTCCTTTAGACAAGCTTTTTCATATATATCGCTTCAAGGCCCGAGCGGGGCCATCCTCCCGGGCTTTGATCCGGATGAAAGGATGTGCCCCGTGCCCGTTTTAACCCTCCCAGACGGCTCTCAAAAAACTGTTGCACCAGGTACTTCCGCAAGAGACATTGCCGAATCGATTGGCAAGCGTCTGGCCCAGGCTGCCATTGCCGCGCGGGTAAACGGAACCATTGTTGATCTGGCTGCGCCCCTTTCGGATTCGGCGGAACCCCAAACTCTCCAGATTCTAACAGAGCGCGATGAGGACTCCCTGGAAGTGCTTCGCCATTCCAGTGCCCACATCATGGCGCGGGCTGTCGTCCGGCTTTTTCCGGGAACCCAACTTGCATTTGGTCCCGCGATTGAAAACGGATTCTATTACGACATCGATTCTCCCACCCCGATCCGCGAGGAAGATTTTCCCCGGATCGAGGAGGAAATGAAAAAAATCATTGCCCAGGCCGAGCCATTTGAACGATTTGAAAGGACCGTGCCCCAGGGTCGCGAACTTGTTCATGGAATGGGGCAGGATTACAAGGTCGAACACATCGATGAAGAGCTGTGCAAGTACCCAATATTAAGTTTCTACCGCCAGGGGGAATTCGTCGACCTTTGCCGGGGTCCCCATATTCCCCACGCGGGACGGATCGGGGCATTCCGAATTCTTTCGATCGCGGGAGCATATTGGAAAAACGACTCCAACCGCAAACAGCTCCAGCGCCTTTATGCCACGGCGTTCTTTACCCAAAAGGACCTTGATGAGCATATCAGGCGCATGGAAGAGGCGAAAAAGCGGGATCACCGTCTTTTGGGCAAACAACTCGCGCTCTTCACAATCAGCCAGGCCGTGGGCCCGGGCCTTATCCTTTGGATGCCCCGTGGCGCCCTTGTGCGCGGAATCCTTGAAAACTTCATCCGCGACGAGCTCCTCAAGAGAGGCTATTCCCCTGTTTATACTCCAAATATCGGCAAACTAGATCTTTATCGCACCAGCGGCCACTTTCCCTATTACCGCGACGCGCAATTCCCTCCGCTTTACCAGCATCCCGCCGCGCAGGCCATCGACCTTTTGCAACATCGCCTTTCCGCCGGTGAGCTTTCCCCGGAAAAGGAAACGGAGATGGAAAAATTCCTCCATCAGGCGAGCCTTTCCATACCCGGATACCTCGAAGCGAAGTCCCAATCGGACAAGCTCGACATTATTGATGCGTTTACCAAGGATTTGCTTGTTAAATTCCAGGTCAAGGTCAACGGCTACGATACTGCAGAATCCCGCGCGGACCGGACCAAGATTCTTCTGGGATGGCTGGAAAACCAGGAGGGGTACCTTCTTAAGCCGATGAACTGCCCCCACCACATCCAAATCTACAAGGCCGAGCCACGCAGCTATCGTGACCTCCCTTTGCGCCTGGCGGAATTCGGCACCGTTTATCGTTAT
>CAMBMH010000278.1 GCA_945868575.1 Singulisphaera sp. GP187
CCACAATTCCTTGTCCGAGGAAATGTGCCCATATTACATTTGCCAAGTTGCGCGAGAAATAAGGGTTGTCCTTGGAAACAATCCAGTCGGCGAGGACTTCACGTCGATCCTTGTCAAGTTTCTGGGGTTCTCCACCACCGAGAAACCGTGGAGTGATCGATTTGGATGTCAGGGGATGCTCCATCTCCCCTTCACCGCGGTTAAATACTGTAATTTCACGCGGGTCTGGTGCTTGCTTGTAACCTATCTGGGCAAAAAAGGCGGTAAATCCATAATAATCGTCCATTGTCCAACGATCAAAAGGATGATTGTGACACTGGGCACATTGAATCCGCATTCCAAGGAATACCTGGGCAATATTTTCCCCAAGAAGTGTCGGGGTTGTTTCCGTTTGGTAGTAATTTGCTGCTGGTTTTTCAAATGTACCACCCGTGGTACAAAGCACTTCACGCACGATCTGATCTATCGGCATTCCAGCGCGTACCTGCGCACGCAACCAATCGTGATAACGCCCAATTCCCTTGGGACTGGCACCATTAGCCGTCCGAATCTGAAGGATCTCAGACCAACGCATTGTCCAAATATCATCAAATTCTGGTCTTGCAATCAATCGGTCAATGGCCTTGTTCCTTTTCTCTGGATCCTTGTCTAGAACAAACGCTTTCAATTCATCAGGCTCAGGTAGTTTACCCACCAAATCAATACTCGCACGACGCAGAAATACCTCGTCGGAGCAAACCCCGGATGGGGCGACATGAAGCTTGGCAAGTCGCGAATAAACCAATTCATCAATATAGTTATTTGCTTTTACAGCAGGAAATACAAACTTACTTGATGATGGCCGAACAATAACAGGGGTACCAGCGGTAAAGGTTGCAAAACGAGCCAGGATTAGGGCCTCGCCTCTTTGCGCAGGATTGACAAATCCATTGGGTTGAACTGTTGCAGCCCCATCATTGGAGGAGTAAAAAGCACACAGATGCGTCACATCACGGCTCGAACCATCCGAATAATTGGCGGTAACGGACAACCTTTGCCCCGGATGATTCGGAAGACTATTTTTGGTATTGTTTAATACCTGTTGTTTGATGTTTGTTTCGAGTACCAGGGATGGAGGGCTAACCGTAATCGATAACGGCTCTGGCTGTCCAGGAGGATCCAGTTGAGCGCCTTCAGAAATCCACCTGATCAGCAAATTATGAAATTCTGAACCCTTCTCCATTAGCTTGCCACCGGTGTGGGGGACTTCACCCAGGGACTTGGTTATCAAAAGTGAGTCTGCAGGCCTGTCAAAATTAACACGCCGATTTACCATTTCTTCAACGATTCGATAATGATCACCCATTGGATCAAAACCAAAAAGTGACAGCCGAAACCCATCTTTACCCGCCGCCGCACCATGGCATTTTCCGCCATTACAACTGGCTCGGGTCAGGATCGGCAATATATCGCGGTTATAACTAACTGGATTGGAGACACCAAATCCCTGAACGTTACATGGAACATCTATGGTTTTTCCACCAACCTTGATCACCAATTTCCCAGTGCCGTTCCTGGCACCATAAGCAATACCGCTTTCAATTCGCAAAAGTCCCGCAGGTTCCGTGGTGCACTCGGATTCACGAGTAAACTCGCGAGTAACACCATCCGCCTCGGTACGGGTGACAACTATGGTTTGTCTATCCTGGCCCGGTTTAATATGAATTTTTTTTGGATAAACATCAAAAGTTTGATGCCAAACGGGCATCAAAATTCCTGCTAATAATAGAACTGACTGACTCATGGGAAACCTCGGAGATGATTATTGATGGAATCAGTTGCCTGGTTTTTTTTCGGGGTTGGCTTTGCGTCTTAATTGTTCAAGACGCGATAGTGGTTTACCATCGGGACCGATTGAACTGGTGCCTCTAGGCTCAATCCTCAAACTTGTTTCACGGGCAATGTTTTGAACAATTTTGTCACCGTTAAAAACCATGGAGAGTTCGCAAACTATGTGGGGGTGTGTCCCCACCGGGCCGTTGGCTTCTACAGGAAGCACAAATCCAATTCGGTCAACGGAAGAAGAAACGGCAATCTCGGGGTTACCAACGCGAGGCGGTAGTTCGAGCATTTTTGCCTTGATTCCTTCCGGAAAGGAACCAAACTTCCTGAGATTCAATTCGAATTTTGCGGCACCACCTTGTTCAGCGATTAACTCAACCGGCTCGGCGACCACCATGGGCTTTACCATGTTAATCGTTACAAAATCGGAGGCGACATAGGCAATACCCGATGGGAGATTAGCCGATCCTTCCAATGCCAATTTCCAAATGGAAGGTTGCGCCTCGGGAAGTGATATAAGTGGAATTTCGATTTCAGTTTGGCCTTTTTTTACCTCAAATTTTTCAGGACATTCCACCCATGGGGGTAAAAAAGGAACTTTCAATTCAACTGAACCATCAAAACCAGGTTTACGCTTTACCTTTGCCTTGAGATAAAGTTTTCCATCCTGAAATAGGGGAGCACGTGGATTTTCGAGTTCGACCTCAAAAGGAACTTCCGGAACGACGGCAATGGCAAGTTTGTCAACTGTTGTGCTTTGGTAGAGCGAATCCGCAGTGCCCGCGACCAGATCAACCACTTGCCGGAATTTGCCTTTATAACCACCCAGTACGGAGTCTGTTACCTCGAATCCCGTGAGGGTTCCATTCAGGGGTGCATCGTTGCCAGCATAAAACAAAGTAGGGGCTAAAAAATGTCCAGGTTGAACACTTTGACTGGTCATTGTTACACCCTTGGGCAAATTTTGTGCTTGCAGGAATACTGTGCTTTCCTGGGAACCACGGCGAACGCCAAGATTTGCAAATACCTTCCCACCCCGGGGAATGAGAACCGTCTGACGCGTTTGACTCAAACGGTTGGGGCGGGGCAAAAAGCATTCAAGGGTAGGTTCATCCGCATTGATTTCCACACGATAGAAAAATCCTTTACCCCCCTGACCTCTTTGATCCCTGATGCGCAATTCATAATTTCCATCCGAAGGGGGGCTAAAAAGTAATTGACTGTCATGATCTTCCCCATCATCACTTGATGCAAGGGTTCGACCTTCCGAATTTAACAGGTCAATGACTGGCTCCAGCGGTGAGCCCAATCGCCAAGCCCAAACCTGAATGTTTACAGGCTGGCCTTTTTTTGCCTTAAATACAAACTTATCCATTTCAACAGGTTTGGAAATTATTCCATGGCAAGCAAGAGGTAGCTCATTTTGGGGGGAAGTATTTGATTCATTAACAGGCATATGTCGAGTAACCCGGATTAGGTTGGGGGTTGGTGACTGTTTGCCATCTTCCTGGACATAAGCAGGATATGTACCTTCAAAATCATCAGGAAGTTTCAAAACAATAGGTTTCGACCCTAATTCCCCATCAATTTTGAATTCGACAGTTGAACCGGGTTTTCCACCTACAGGAAAAAGGAATTTGGGACGGGGAAAAGACCCTAAATGCAATATAAACCTGGCTTCGTCTGCCCCCCCAAAATTGGATTCGCGAAGTGCAATTTTATGTGCTCCATCCACTAAAGCGACAAATTCAATCAAAGAGTCCTGATGTGTAAAAGGTGAATCATCGGACACCTGAACCGATTTCCCTAATGGATCAAACAACTCAAGATGGGTATCGATAAATGCAGATCCATTACGAATGCCTTCAACCTCTGCAATAATTCGAGTACCTTTTTTCAAGTCAACAATGAACCAATGTACTTCACCTTCGGCCAGCCCTCCAGTAACTGAACTTTCCATTGGGATTTTTTGGGCTTTAGCAGTACTAAGATTACTGCCAGCATCAATTACGATTGGTTTCTGAACCAAATGAAATTGGCGCAATTCGGAAATGCCTGT
>CAMBMH010000279.1 GCA_945868575.1 Singulisphaera sp. GP187
ACATTCAACAGGAAAATTATCTGAACCAACCCCATAAGTATGGCGCAGATCGAGATGAACTGGTTGAGTGGTTGTACTGGCGAAAGCCAGTCGAAGACGCTGGGATCATAATATCGTCTGGGGTGGCCCCGGATACCAAGAATATGCATCGGAAAGAATGTTCCGTTGGCCAGCAGGAATGTCAGCACAAAGTGAATCTTGCCCAGAGACTCGTTCATGGTTCTACCAAACATCTTTGGAAACCAGAAGTAGATTCCCGCGTAGATTCCAAACATCGAACTTAGGAAGAGCACATAATGGATGTGCGCGACAATGAAGTAGGTGTCGTGGATATATATATCGACTGGTGTCGAGGCCATATAGATTCCACTAAGACCACCAATAATAAACATTGAAACAAAAGCAAGGGCATTTAACGATGCCGCAGTAAAATGAATTCGTGAGCCCCAAACTGTGGCCAGCCAATTGAATGTCTTAACCGCCGAGGGCAAGGCAATCAGGATGGTTGCAACCATGAAACCTGTTCCCAGGCGGGGGTCCATCCCGCTTTGAAACATATGGTGTCCCCAAACAATAAAACCAAGGCCAGCAATGCCGATCATCGAGAAGACCATCGGTTTGTAGCCGAATAAGGGCTTGCGGCATGCCGCAACCAGAATATCAGAGACCATACCCATTGCAGGCAGGATCATGATGTAAACCGCCGGATGGGAATAAAACCAGAAAAGGTGCTGCCAAAGTAGCGGTTGTCCACCACCGGTTCCGGTATGCCAGTTGCCGAAGGACAATCCTGCGGGAGGAAGGAAGAAAACCGTTCCGACAGTACGGTCGAGGAGTTGCATGAAAAGGGCGACCGTAAGCACGGGTAGAGCCAGAGCCTGAAGGATGGCTGTCACGAATAGGCCCCAAACGGTAAGAGGCATGCGCAAAAGCGTCATCCCCGGTGCCCGACAGTTGAGGATGGTTGTGATGTAATTGATGGAGCCCATCATGGAGGAAATCCCGCTGAATATCAGCGCGATAAGCCAGTAAACCTGGCCTTGGCCTGATTGGGCGGCGGCGGGGCTGTTCCAGCGGCTTTTGATTTTTTCCCAAAGTCCTGGTTCAACCGCAGGGAGTTGCCCCTTATCGGCGGGCGCGGATGCTTTGACGGCGGCATCGAAACCGGGATCGGGGATTTCCGGATTTTGGGATACACTTGCCAGGGTGGGATAGGCTGTCCAACCCGATCCGGGCGCGCCGCCATCAACAAAGAAGCTGGCAATAAGAAATAGAAATGAGGGCCAAAGGATCCAGTACGAAAGCATGTTGAGTTTGGGAAATGCCATATCCCTTGCGCCAATCATCAGCGGAATCAGATAGTTGCCAAAGGCCCCGCCCAGCCAGGGGACTACCACGAAAAAGATCATCACAGTGGCATGCATGGTGAAGAGCATGGTATAAAATTCGGGGGATATTCGGGATCCCCAATTGCTGGGAATATAGGGCTCCAGAAACGGAAACCATTTCAGCAGTTCCGTCAGGGCCTGGTTTGGCCAACCCAACTGAAGCCGGACTCCAAGGGCCAGCATGCCTCCCAAAATCCAAAAGATCAGCCCCGAGAACAGAAACTGAATGCCGATGATCTTGTGATCAAGGGAAAAGACATACTTGGTAAGGAAATTGCCCGGGGCTGGGTGGGATTCGTGGCTCATGGCTTGGAGGCATCCTTCTGCATGGAGGATGACGGCGAAGAAGTTGCCAGTGTGCGGGAGCGCGCCTGGCGTTGGGCATGGTTTAGCCAAGCCTCATAACTTTTCCGATCGGGATGGACAAAGAGTTTGCCGCGCATGCGATAGTGGTTGCCGCCACAGAGTTCTGCACAGGCAATCTCCCAGCTAGAGTTGTTTTCGCCTGACACGAGTCTACCCTGCGAGGGGTCGAAGCGGACATTGGAGACGGATGCCTCGAAACGCATGGGAATGGTCTTGCCGGGAAGTGTGTCCTGTTTGAGGCGCAGAACCGGAATGAAAAAGGAGTGAATCACATCCGTTGTCCGAAGGAGCAGAGTTACCTTTGCGCCCTTCCATACATGCAATTCATCGGCTACCATCAGGTCGGACGGGGTGCCTTCCTCGGCCCATTCACGGATACCCTCCGCCTGAAGCGGAGCGGTTGCGTAACGGAGATGCCAGTCCCATTGTCGGGCGGTTACGAGTATAACCTGGTCGGCCGCTGGCGCTGGTTCCGCATTTGCAATAGGGAAATTGGCCTGAAGACCCTGGTACTTTGTGTCTTTCCAGACGGGAAGCGAGGCCCCGGTGATAACCAAAAGCCCGGCCACAGGGGCCAAAGTCCAACCAATTTCCAAACCCAGACTGCCATGAATTGGTTTTGCGGTTCCGGGTGTTGTGGAGGGGAACTTCCAAATGGCGACGATAAGGATGCCTTGGGTTAGGACAAAGAACAACCCGCACAGAACAGAAATCAGGTAAAAAAGGCCATCAATTTTCGGAGCTTGAGTCGAGGCTGCTTCGGGCAACCACCACCCAAGTTCAGGGCGGGCATAAGCAACCACCAACATGCCAAGGCATGAAAGGTTGACCGCCGCAAAAAGCAGGCTCCAAAAGCGGTGCATTAGGATTGGATCTCCAAGAAGCTTTTTGGGCGCAAGGGGGGATTCAATGGGGGGATGCCGCGGAGGCGATCCGTCCGGAAGCCCCATAAACAGAGTTTCGGACTTCCTCGGGAAGTTTGGCCGGGTAAGGCATTGCCTCAATGAAGTTAATGAGATCCCAAACTTTTTTGGCTTCCTCATCGCCTGTCAAGGTAACGGCGGGCATTTTGCTTGGTGGAATACCCCTTTTCACACGCCAGAACAGGTCGATCGGACGGCGACCGCCTTTGTAAATTCCAGCCGTGAGATTGGATGGTCGATTGAGGGATCCCCATTCGTCATATTGCCAGGGGGATTGGCGCCCGTAATCGATATGGCAACTAACGCATCCAAGCGCATCGGAGGCCTGGCTGCTGAAAAGCCGATGGCCTCGTTTGATGGAATCCGCCAGTTCCGAGTCCTTGTAAGGGTATTCGGGAGGGGCAAGAATTTGCGTTTCCGCTGTGTTGTATTGCCCGACGATTTCCTTGATGTACTTGGGTACAAAATAGGACAGATTTTCCTGCGGTTTTGAGACTTCCTCATCAGGGAGAAAGTTTTCAAAAAGGTTGGCAAGTTGGCTGTTAGGCTTTAAAAGTGTTTTTTGGACAGTGTATTCGATTTCCCCACGAATGCTGAGGTGAATCACATAAGAAGTCAAAGCCTCAAGTTCCTGGTCCGGATAGATTCCAAATGCGGGCATAGATGTGCCATGTAGGCCCATTCGCAGGGTGCGAAGGATATCCTCACGACGGGGACGGTTCAGGTTTCTGGCTGGACTGGTGCTAATGAATTTGAATCGACCGTGACGGAAATCCCGTGGGGCGGGGCTTACCCAAAGACCACTGGATCCTTTTCCGTCTCCTGCAAGTCCATGGCAATGAAGGCAATTTCGCCGATAGGAAATGCTACCTTGAGCCAAAGTTACCGGGTCAAGTTTCAGTTTGGTAACAAGGTCGCCCAATTCGGCGTTCGGTGATCCAATTTTGGGTTGGGCGGGAGTGCCAAATTGCTCATCCAACAGCTTGATCAATTCTGTTTTTGTAGGCTCGGGGAATTTGGCGGGGTCAAGGATTTTTCCGCCCACTTCGGAGAGCTTTGTTATGCTTTTTTCCAAACCACCGGGAGGAGGGGGATTGTTAGGGGTAAGTTTGGGGGATTCTTCAACTAT
>CAMBMH010000280.1 GCA_945868575.1 Singulisphaera sp. GP187
AGCAAATCCTTTGCCCAGGCCCTGGACCGATTGGGAATTGATCTGGATTGCAGCGTTGGCCCACACCATTTGCGGATTACGGCAACAGGGATGGCGGACAAGATCCAAGACATCCTTGGGTTTGTCCGTGACATAGCTTTGGCGGCAAAGCTACCCTCCTCCGAGCTTTCCTCCGCAAAGCAATTAGCCATTCAGGAATTGTCTGGTCTTGAGGATGATCCACGGGGGCAGGTGCTTCGTGAGCTGCGGCGAAATCACTTTCCGCATCCCTATTGCAATAGCCGATACGGCACGCCCGAGGGGATCAAGGCTGTAACCCACGCGAACCTTAAGTCCTTTTGGGAATGTCATTGCCACGCCAAGGGTAGCATCCTTTCCGTGGCGGGTTTGGTCGATCCACTAGCAGTTTTTGCTTTTGCGGAAAAGCACCTTTCCGATTGGGCTCCCGGAAAGGAAACCCCGATC
Organism: Singulisphaera sp. GP187; assembly: GCA_945868575.1. Taxonomy (GTDB): domain Bacteria; phylum Planctomycetota; class Planctomycetia; order Gemmatales; family Gemmataceae; genus SYLG01. The sequence continues at coordinate 466 of CAMBMH010000280.1, forward strand.
AAGATCGGAAAGCGCGGACCACAAACCGTTCATGTCGAAAAAGAAACTCAGCAGACGCAGATTGCAATTGCCTGGGACAGTGTTCATCCTTCGCATCCTGACTACTACCAGGCTCAAGGTTTGGTGAATGTTTTGAGCGGCGGGATGAGTTCTCGATTGTTCACCGAGGTCCGGGAAAAGCAGGGGCTTTGCTATGCGGTATGGGCGACTTATGTTCCGCTCCATGATCGTGGGGCCATTTTCTCCTACGCCGGGACAAGCAATGATCGCGCTCACCTGACCCTGGAATCGGTCAAGCGTGAAATTGCACGAATCACCGATGGTATCACCAAGGAAGAGGTGGACCAGGTTCGCGTTGGACTGAAAACAGCCTTGCTAATGCAGGAGGACAGCTCCATGTCCCGCTGCTCTTCGTTGGCCAGTGACTGGTTCAACTTGGGCCGTGTCAGGCCTCTCGAAGAGATAGAGGCTGCGGTGGATGGCCTTACTCCCAAATCGATCCTTGAGTATGCCCGCAAGTTTGCTCCCAAGGAGCTTACGCAGGTCACAATGGGGCCTGAATTGGGTAAAGCGACAAAAGCCGCTCCCACAAAAAAAACGGCCGAGGCAAAAACAGCCGAACCAAAACCTGCCCCGGCCAAAAAAGAAATTCCACCCAAAAAAGACGCCAAAGGGAAAGCGGCGCAAAAGCCTGCTCCAGCCGACAAGGATTCGACTGTAAAGGTTGCTGGCAAGGCTAAGGCAAAGACATTGGTAACAGCCAAGGTTGCCGTCATACCCACGAAAGCCAAACCGGTGGCAAAGTCTGCGACAAAGGCCTCCGCCAAAGCGAAACCCGAGGCTAAACCGGTCAAATCCACCCCGAAAAGGAAGTGAGCCCCGTCATGGCATTTGAACAGGACGAATTGGAAAACGGACTTCAAATCATCGGTGAGTCCAATCCCGCGGCAAGGTCGTGTTCCATCGGCTTTTTTGTTCGGACGGGATCGCGTGATGAGGGGCTGGACGAGTCGGGCTTGAGCCACTTCCTCGAACACATGGTTTTCAAGGGTTCAGAGACCCGCGACTCCATCGAGGTCAATCGCGAGCTCGACCGCATCGGTGCTTCCAGCAACGCTTACACCAGCGAGGAAAGCACGGTATATTATGGATCGGTTCTTCCGGAATACCTTCCAAGATTGATCGATCTTTTATCCGATATTCTTCGTCCTTCGCTCCGCGAGTCGGATTTCAAGATGGAGAAAAAGGTAATCCTCGAAGAGATCGAGATGTACGAGGATCAGCCTGCCTGGAAAATCTTTGATACCGCCAAGACCCAGTTTTTTGGATCACATCCCCTTGCTCATTCGGTGTTGGGAACGCCTGAATCAGTCACCGCCTTGACCGCCAAAGGGATGCACGATTATTACAAGAGGCGTTATGTCTCGGGTAATGTGACCGTTGCACTAGCCGGAAATTTTGACTGGGGAAGCGTCCGCGGGCAGTTGGCTCGTGCCTGTCACAATTGGGAAGATGGCGTCGCAAGGCGAAATGATATACGACAAACAACCGGCACAGGCAGTTTTACCGTTGAAGCGAAGGCCTCGGTTCAGCAGCAATATGTGGTCCTTGTGAATCCTGGACCACCTGCGGCCCATCACCTTCGTTATGCGGCAAATTTGCTTGCCATGGCGCTTGGGGATTCGGGAAACAGCCGCCTCCATTGGGGACTGGTTGATACGGCGGATGCCGAAAGCGCCGATTGCTCCTATCAGGAGTATGACGGAACCGGCGCTTATTATGTCTCTTTTGTGTCCAATGGAGACAAGGCGGAATCAAACCTCGCCAAAATCCAGAAAATCCTTGCGGAACTCCAGGCAAAGGGGATTTCCGACGATGAGCTCAACCAGGCCAGGAACAAGGCCCTCGCCCGCCTTGTCCGCGCCAGCGAGAAGCCTTCGACCCGGATGATGGCCATAGGCAACGACTGGACCTACCTCAAACACTACCGGTCCCTTGATGAAGAGATCCGGAATTATGAAAAGGTCAATCAGCACTCCCTGAAGCAATTGATTGACCGTTATCCCTGCTTGCATCCAACGGTTGTAGCCCATGGCCCTGAAAAGAAAATCATTAATCCGTTTGGAGCGGTCAAGGCACGGGAAAAAGCCAAAATCTGATTGCCAAAAATCATTTTTGAAAGGGGGCCAAAAGGCCCCCTTATTTTTTTGCCCAATTCAGGTCTCTTATTTTGCCGAGGCCGTCTTTTGATTGGTAATCGCAAGGATTACCGGCTGTGATGGGATCTCATCTTTTCCTTCCTGTTTGGCGGTTACCACAAATGGATATTCTCCGGCGGGGACCCAAGGTTCGCAGGCGATTTCGACGGTCCTGCGGGTTTCACCCGGAATCATCAATATCCCGTTCAAGCCGATATCCAGTACTCGAACTCCGTGCGGCAAACCTTTGAATTCGATGGGAACTCTCCCAGCGAAACCATTTGGTCTCTTGATTTCAAATGAAAATCTGATTGTTGAGCCTGGAGGAAATCGCAAGTGCGTCTCGCCCGTTTGGATTGTCAAATCATAACCTTTTTGGGCTTGTTCCACAGCTAAAACGGCCTCATGGACGAGTGCCCCGTGCGGGCCATGGTGCTTGGCAAGAAGGGTCAAAGGTTGTGGTTTGGAAACGGTTCCGGGGGAAGAGCGGGAAAATATGGGGAGAATCGTTTCCTCATCATTTGGCCCGAGTCTTCCGGCTGGGGCGTAAAAGCCATTTGAATCTTTCCAGGAAAGATCAATCGAACCTGAAAAACCATCTTTCCTGGTGGCCAAGACCTGCACCAAACGGGATGAGCCTTCAATCCATTTGCCTGCCGAATTGGCCTTGATTGTAAAATCAGGCCGTGATTTACGAACCAGGAATCGGGTGAAATGGTTAGGCCCGGTCGCCCCAAAGCTGTCAGAGATTCGGGCGAAATAGGTACTATCCGATGGGGGATCAAAAATCAAAATAGAGTCTTTGGAAAAGTCTGGCGCACCATCATCATTAAACCATGGAAGATCGACCATAGGCATTCCATTTGGAGCAAGTTGGGTTCCTGGTGGATGAATTTGCACCTTGAACATGTCCTGGCCATTGGGATGGTGAACCGGGGTTGTTCCCAAAAAGGCAATACGAAGCCCATTCCTGCCATAAAACTGGCAATCATCATCAGGATTCTTTGGAAGATTTCGGATACGGACAAGTTCATTGCCTGCGAGGAGATAATCATTGGTGGAAAGATCAGCCCATGTATCAAGACGAATTCCCGGGCTTGAAGAGTTGTGATCCCGAAATGTTACATGGGTTTTGGCGACC
>CAMBMH010000281.1 GCA_945868575.1 Singulisphaera sp. GP187
CGGGCCAAGTTCTCCGAAGCCCAAAAGCTTTTTGCCAAGTACCGAATGATGAGCTCACCGATTTACCTCGACTTCCTTGCTGGCAAGCGGGAATTAACCTGTGCTGCTTATGCAAACCCGACCCGCAATGTAAAGGGTTGGAAAGGGCCATGTTATCTGATCACAGATACCCATCACAATTCTTACAGTGATCTGATCAAAAATACCGATTGGGACAAATTTGGATACGGGAAGGATCCCCGCTGTGAAAATTGCCTAATGCACTGCGGTTATGAGATCTCCGCCGCTTTGGGTGTTAATGCAAAACTTGGTGATAGCCTCAAAATGCTTATGTGGCAGTTGGGCTAAATTATGGCCGAAGAATTCCCGGTAAGCAAAGAACCAAGCCCCGTGTCCTTGAGGAGACGGGGCCTTTTGTTTTTTGCCTTGGAAGTTGAAGCGGCAGCGTTTTTTAAGCAAATCTCAAACCTAGGTGCCGAGCATTACCATGCGCCCTGTTTTCGTGCCCCCACATCTTTTTCCTTTCCACCGATAGCCGGAAAGGATGATTGGGAGAAAAGCAGGTGGGATTGGACGAGTTGTGTTCTGGGGCCAGGAAATGGCTTTGAAAAGCACCTTGGGGACTATTTGTCCAATCTTGGGTATGTACCGGATTGGGTCATCCTTGCAGGTTTTTCCGGTGGTCTGGGAGAAGGCGCTCAATGTGGCACCCAATTTGAAATCAGGGAGGTGCTGCAATTTTGCGTGGGACCGAATTCGGTTATTGATAGTGTTCGAACCCAATGGGCTGGAACCACTCCCCTGGGTTGTTCTCCTTTTGCATCTTCGTTGCATGTGCCAAGCGTGTTGTCAGGTCCGGATGACAAAAGGCGGGCCCGGCTTGAAAGTTCGTGCGATTTAGTGGATATGGAAAGTCTATATTTTACAAAGTCCATGGAAAAATTTGGGTTTCGTCATTCGATTCTGCGCGTGGTATCGGATGGGCCAACCGAAAGCTTGCCGCGGCAGGCCATTAACTGGATCAATGAATTTGGGGCTTTGAGGGGAGGAAGCTTGGCTTGGGATCTTCTACGCAATCCCCTGTTAATTGGGGATCTTTGGCGAATGGCGCAAGGATCGTTTCGAGCGGGGCCAAATTTGGGCAAGCTTGTTCTTCAAGCACTTGAGGTGTTATCCGACTCGTGAATTACAGCCCGATTTCGCCCCTGATTTTTCGCCTCGCGCAGAGCAGAGGAGGCTTGTTGATACAGCTGGCATTTTGAAGCCAATGGTTCAGGTTGAATCACTGCAACCCCAACACTAACAGTCATTCCAAGAAGTTGCTCGCGAACGGAAAATTTGTGTTTACAGACGGATTCGCAAAGGCGTTGAGCCAAAACCATTGCGCCTTTTCCATCCGTTTCCGGGGCAACAATCCAGAATTCGTCACCACCAAGTCTTCCAACGGAATCCCCGATTCGGAGTTGAGAGGAAAGGTGTCGTCCAAGTTCGAAAAGGACGGCGTCACCGCCCGGGTGCAGGTATTTATCGTTTACACTTTTGAAGTGGTCGACATCGATCATAATTAGCGCCAAATCCGTTCCGTTTCTTTTGCTCTGTTCCCATTCCGAGCCCAAACGATCCTCGATTCCCTGCCGATTCAACAGGCCTGTCAAACTACAAACCTTCATGGATTGACGCATCGATTCCACTTCATCGAGCAACTTGTTTAAATCCAGTTCTGCTGCAGATTTGAATCGTTTTTTTTGTGCTGGATCAGGAGTTTCCTGAAAAGGGCGGACAAGGGAAAGGCCCAGCAGGAATCTGCATTTGTCGGTAGGCCACGCAAGCCAACCATCAATAAGCCCATAGGAATCCCCATCAGGTCCAAGTTCCCATGCCGTTTGATCAGGAACCTCGCCCAGAAGAATCCGGAGAGCATTGGGGGAGTCTGCCTTGGCGCGAGAAAAAATCGCAGAGAGGCTTGTAAGCGGAATCGAACCAGCTGCCAAAACCGCATGAACTGCTGTCTGGGGATTGGGTGAAATTGATTTTGGTAAAGCAATTCCACCATGTAAGACCCGCACCAGATAACCACCCCAATCCGCACCATCAATTACCCCATCGTGTGGGGTGTCCATGTGAAAGCGGAGTTCAGGTGCGGTGTAATTCCTCATATTGAGTAATGTTAACCAATTCGGGCTGATCCTTGCAAAATCCACTTTTATTTTTCTTGACGCTGACCCAGCCGGAAGAGTTTCACGACAACTTTTCACACCAAGATCCCTTTTCCCGCTTGCTTGGCGCTTTCCATCGCTTTACAATTCAGCGATCCGGACGACACCGGATCTTGAAAACTGAACTGGGAGGCTTGTTCGAATCCGGATTTGGCCGTTCGCAAGAACGTGCTCAAGTGACTTCCTTGGGACTTTTTGAGTCCCGCCTTTGCATGAAGCAAAGTTGGCTGTCATACTACTGCTTCTGATACTGGTTCACGGATGTGCCGGGTCAGGACAATGGCAAGGTTGCCGTGTCCGTGATTTGATTCATCCAGGAACCATTCTCTATGAAAACCAAAACCCGTGATACCTCGATCGACCTTGATGACCCCAACGGCGGTCCTCCCCCGACGATCTTCTCGTCGGATCTCCTTACGCCGGAGGAGGAGCGTGAGCTCCTAGCAGATTTCTGGGAAGTCAAGAACGAACTCTTGCGCACCCTTGTAAAATATTTCCCAAAACTTCGTCAAACCCGTCCTGCCGTTGAACCTTGGCCAATGGCTCAGTTCATACGGGACAATTGTACACCCGATACCCGTACAGTTCCGACGATTCGTCGTTTGCACGATCAATATGTGCATCTCAAGCACCGTCTTGCCTCTGCCAACATTCGTCTTGCTGCCCATGTGGCCAAAAGGTTTCGTCACCATGCCTTGAGCTATGCGGATCTCCTTCAGGAAGCCGTATGCGGGCTCATGCAGGCAATTGATCGTTTCGATGTAAGCCACGGGACCCGCCTTGCGACTTACGCAACCTGGTGGATTCGTCAGACCCTCCAAATTGCTGTTGCACGCCAAAGCCACTTGGTTTCCCTTTCGCCTCACCACCTTCAGGAACTCGGTCTCCTTCAACAGGAATCCGAAGCCTTGGCGCATGGTGGAAAGCACATCCCGAGCCCCCAGGAGCTCGCCTCCCGCACGGGTAGCAGCCTTGAGCACCTGACCCATCTTCAAACAGCAACCCGAACCCCGGTTAGCCTCAATGCCGTCCTTGATGACGACAGCGATTTCAAGCTTACCGAGGCCATGCCGGATAACGAATCCAACGAGCAACGCGATTGCAACGAGCGTCAGGAAGCACTCTTGTTCCTGATGGAAAATCTTCGTCCCCGCGAACGCAAGGTGCTGGATCTTCGCTTTGGTTTGACAGGGAATGGCACCCATAGCCTTCGTCAAATTGGCCACCTCCTTCGCATAAGCAAGGAAAGGGTTCGGCAAATCCAAAACCGCGCTTTGGAGAAGCTTCGTGCTTCTGCCGAGAGGGTTGGTTGGGAAGCGAATGTCCTTTTGGGTTAAAAACCTTTTGAGGATATTGGTCGGATAGTTTGACAAACAACGAAGTCCGGTAGGGTAAACCCTGCCGGACTTTTCTTTTGTATCCTGCACTTTCGTATTTACCCGAACCCCTCTGTTTTCATTTTCATCACCGGAACTTGGCCTAGGTTGTACGGTTGTCCCAAATCAACTTCTCCAACTTGGGGCAAACGCATGATGGCAAAAAACCAATGGTGCGT
>CAMBMH010000282.1 GCA_945868575.1 Singulisphaera sp. GP187
CCTATCCTCGTGACATCTTCTTTGACAGCTCGCTCAACCCTTTTATTAATACCACCCTCAAAATGGCTCCCGATTGGGATCCTCCGGCAAGATTCGTAAGCAATGTCCGTGATGGTGACCGGATTTTGCGCCGGGCTCATCATCAGCACGATCGGGATGTAATGGGCAAAACGCAAGCCCCGCAAAAATGACTGGGATTGCCCAATTTTTGTATCAAACCAAACAAACAAATGCCCCGGCCACAACCGGGGCTTTTTTCATGGGATGGTCCAAAGCCATTTCGGATGCATTGGTCCTCGCATCATGAGCCACGAATGGGTATAATAATTGTAGGCACATGTGCCATCCCACCCCACCTTGCAAGGCCTCGGGCCATGAACGTCGCAATCTTTCTTCCCGCCCTTTTGGGAATGTTTCCCGAGCCCACCCCACCCGACTTTGCGGGGGAGGTCCGGCCACTATTGGCCAAATATTGTTTCAAATGTCATGGGCCCGATGATGCCACCCGAAAAGGGGCTCTTCGTCTGGATTTGCGCGACGCGGCTATGCGCCCTGCCAAATCAGGCGAAAAAGCCATTGTCCCAGGTCATCCGAATCAAAGCGAACTCATTCGGAGACTGGACGAGGATGGCTCGGCAAAGATGCCTCCCGAGTCAACCAAGATCGTCCTTTCGCCAAACCAAAAAGACATTCTCAAGCGGTGGGTTTCCTCTGGCGCGGAGTACCGCCCCCACTGGGCATTTGTCGCTCCCCAAAGACCGGAAATTCCGGCTGTAAAAAATGTTCCCTGGGTCAAAACCCCGATCGATCGATTCATCCTTGCCCTATTGGAGACCAAGGGAATTGCAACTGCACCGGCCGCCGATGCGCGCACGCTCGTTCGTCGCCTCAGTTACGATTTGATCGGTCTGCCTCCCGATCCGGCATGGGTTGAGGAATTTGCCCGGGACCCATCGGACAAGGCTTATGCGAACCTGGTTGACAAGCTCCTTGCCGATCCGCGCTATGGAGAGCGATGGGCCCGCCCCTGGCTTGATCTTGCCAGGTACGCTGACACCAATGGCTATGAAAAGGACCGCACAAGAACGATTTGGCCCTGGAGGGATTGGGTGGTTCGGTCGATCAATGCCGACCTTCCCTTTGACCAGTTCACCATCCTCCAACTTGCCGGCGACCTTGTTCCCGGTGGTGGCGAGCAGGGGCGCATCGCCACGGGGTTTCACCGAAACACGATGATCAATGAGGAGGGTGGAATCGATCCCCTGGAGTTCCGCTTTCACGCCATGACGGATCGGGTTGCCACCACCGGGACCACCTGGTTGGGCTTGACCCTTGGTTGCGCACAGTGTCACACACACAAGTACGATCCCGTTACCCAGGCGGAATATTACAAACTGATGGCGTTCCTTGACAACGCCGAGGAAACCAACGCGGAACTCCTTACCAGGGAGCAATACGCCCAAAAGTCAAAGGCGCTTGCCGAAATCGCCCGACTTGAAAAGGAACTCGTGAAGGCGTTTCCCGGGGACTTGGAAAAGGCCCTGGAAACCTTTGCTACTCGTGAAAAACCCAACACCAACGCATGGACCGTTGCGCGGCCCAGTCGTGCCACCTCCAATGAACCAAAATTGCGAATTCAGCCTGATGGTTCGATACGAGCCGATGGCGACACCACCAAAAACGATGCTTACGAGATGACTTTTGGCGCTCATGTCGGTGGAGTTACAGGAATTCGCCTGGAGGCGTTACCCGATCCGGGCCTGCCCGCCGGAGGGCCTGGAATGACATGGTATGAAGGTCCTCTGGGAGATTTTTTCCTCGCGGAATTCGCTGTCGAATGGGAAGGTAAGCCGGTCAAGTTTGTCCGGACAAGCCAAACTTTTGCCAATGCCTGGTTGGGTGGGGGCTCTTCGGACGCTTCCAGGGCGATTGATGGCGATCTTCAAACAGGATGGGCGGCTAATGGAAAACAGGGGAACCGATCCGTTGCCGTTTTTGTTCCCGAAAAGCCACTTCCACCTGCCAAATCCTGGACTATGCGGATGAACTTTGGTCGCCATTATGCGGCAAGTCTTGGGAAGTTCCGGATCTCTACTACTTGTGATGAAGGTAAAGTGGAAGCCAGGGAAACCACCCCAGAAGCGGAAAGGGCGATCCTGGCTTGGCCCAATTCCAAGGCGGATGACCGCCAGGCTTTGGTCGATTACTTTGTTCGAATCGCACCCGAATTGGATAAAGAACGAAAACAGATCGACGAACTTAAAAAATCCATACCCGCAGGCCCGGCAACTTTGGTGATGAAAGAACGGGCCCTGGACAATCCAAGAACCACACGCATACGCCACCGCGGTGAATACCTTAGCCCCAAGGACGCTGTTTCCGCAGGGTTACCCGGTTTTCTCCCGGGAATGCCAAGCGGATTAAAGGCGGATCGTCTTGGATTTGCCCAATGGCTAGTCAGCCCGGATAATCCTTTGACTGCCCGAGTGGTTGTCAATCGCCATTGGGCCGCGCTTATGGGCCAAGGGATTGTCCGGACGGTTGACGATTTCGGACTTCAGGGCGAATTGCCTTCTCATCCAGCACTTTTGGATTGGCTTGCGACGGAATTTGTCCGGGAGGGTTGGTCTCTCAAAAAGTTGCACAGGCTGATCGTTACATCGGCGGTTTATCGACAATCGTCTTCCCTGAGACCTGAACTGGCCACGATTGATGCGGAAAATCGACTTTGTGCCCGAGGGCCAAGGCACCGTCTCGATGCGGAAATGATCCGGGATGGAGCACTTGAAGCAGCGGGGATCCTTTCGAAGAAAATGGGTGGTCCGGGTGTTTATCCTCCCCAACCTTCTTCGGTTACCACAGATGGGACTTATGGAGCGCTGGCCTGGGTTCCCAGTACGGGTGAAGACCGCTTTCGAAGGTCGCTATATACATTTGCCAAACGAACGGCACCTTTTGCCATGGCACAAACCTTTGATGCTCCTTCTGGCGAGGCTTGCACCGCCAAAAGGGATCGATCCAACACACCGCTCCAGGCCCTTAATTTGTTGAACGATCCCGCCCAACTAGAAGCCTCCCGGGCTTTGGCCCATCTTTTGATCAAAGCTTCCCCAAAGCCTGAAAAGAGACTCGACCAGGCTTTTCAGCGAATTCTGAGCCGTTCACCCAATCGGGAAGAATCGTCTGCCCTACTCGAATTTGTCCAGGGGCGAACCACCGATTTTCTTGCCAAACCAGCTCAGGCAAAGGCTATGTTGGGTCTTTCGGAAAAAGATTCCAGACCCAACTCCGCGCTTGCCGAAGAGGCGGCCTGGACAAGTATGGCAAGACTACTTTTCAATCTCGACGAAACCCTGGTGAAGCGATGATTTCCCGATTCGAAACCAATCCATCGTTAGCCCGTCGAACATTTTTGGGTCGTATGGGTTTGGGTCTTGGAACAGCCGCACTCGCTGGATTGAGCCCGGCCCGGGGGACTTCCCCTGGGGATCCATTGGCTCCAAAAATTCCCCAATTTGCTCCAAAAGCCAAACGGGTGATTCACCTTTTCATGACAGGGGCCCCGAGCCAACTTGAGCTGTTTGACAACAAACCGGCATTGACCGCCATGGAGGGCAAGCCACTTCCCGCGTCGGTAATCAAAGGTCAACGGTATGCTTTCATTCGCCCGGACGCGGCGGTGATGGGCCCTCGGTTCCAATTCAATAAACATGGACTATCCGGAGCGGAAATATCTGAAGT
>CAMBMH010000283.1 GCA_945868575.1 Singulisphaera sp. GP187
GCATGGGATACAGCCGAAACCAATCCGGCAGCGAACAAACAGGCTAAAGCGCGCAGTCGAAGCATGAACCATCCTCCTGATGGTAAGGGAACTTCGTACACAACTAAACATTGCCCACAAACCCAGAGATGCAAATTTCCCCAAAACAAAAAAACTTCCCAAATTTACCATGGGTCTGAAAAATCCCTGCCTTCCACAAAACCATCACAACTTAACACAAGCCCCCTTCACCCCAACAACTTGGGGAAAGACCGAAAATCCGGGTGCTCCAAACGGTTGACATTCCCTTTTCCTGGGCTAAGATCACATCAACGCACTCGTAGCTCAACTGGATAGAGCATCGGTCTACGGAACCGAAGGTTACAGGTTCGACTCCTGTCGGGTGCATTCTTTGTATTGTCGATGACATCCTATGTTCTGTAGCATTTTTTTAATGCCTATGTCCCTCTGGGCTTGCCCTCGTAACTCTCCCAATAACTGTCTTTGAGTAACAGGTTTTGGGCCCGAGTTGGGTACACTGGAACCGTGGCGACCTGTCCCGTTTTTGATCGGTACAACTGCTTTCTTTGTTAATTTGTTCGGGTCTTGGATCCGCTCCACCAATCCAATCAGGTCAAAAGACTTGGGTGCATTTGAATAATGGTTCAAAGTCAGAGCGGCTATCGAATGCAGGGCAATGGCCTGGAGGGTTTTGACGGATGTCCCGGCCTGCTCTGCTCATGTGGTTGCCATTTGCCTCAAGGCGTCGAACTCCCCAAAAGTCCTTTGGAGTGCTCCAAAAGCAGGGTATTGGCTTCCGATCCGGGTTAACAACCTTGGGAAAGCCATGCTTGACGGACTTCCGGGAGGTCTTTGGGCAAGAATTTTCCTCCAGAGCAATTCTTAACCCAATTCCCCGGACAAACAAGATCCTCTGTAGACTTACCCTGAAGCGAATCCAGGATTGAACCTCTTCAAGAGAAAACACCTGTCTTCTCCTGCTAACATTACCTTCAACAACCAATTCCATGCGCAGAATCCGAAATTGACTCGCTAGTTGATTAAACATGTTCTTTTAAATAGTCGTACCAAGGCCAGCCTGGCCTTGAACGATGTACCATTTGGGCGCCTTCTCCTGCCCATGGTAATACCCGCCATGATTTACGAAAAGAATTGCTTAGCTGCTGTCAATTTTTTTTTGGGCCCCTTATGGGTTTGTCAGGGCAAGAAACAATGAGTTCAAAACGCTATCACGATCGGCATCAACTGAACTTGGCCACGCCCAAAGCCCAAGTCCAAAATCTACCACAAGGCCAAAAGGATTGATTGGAACGCTTTCAAGAGGTAACGAATCGAAAACAAGACACAAAAGTCCCAGAACACTAATCGCCAAGAATTTTAACTACCACCCATAGCTAACAGGGGCATTTGACCCCCGTTAGCTTTCCCAATTGGAAATTGGTGATTACTTGCTTTCGGGAATAGGAAGGGTAACCCGACGACGGACATCAAGTTCGATTCCGCCAAAAGTGTTTTCATGGCGCTGAAGGGTCATTCCCAAGGCGCTCCAAAGACGCTTGGCCGTGTAAAAATTCATAATGAGGCGCTGGTGGACCGTAATTTCCTGGCGGCCAGTCGCAAAAGGATTTGGGTTGAGCGCGAAATCCACGATTACTTCTTCTGGTGTGGCGGTAACACGAGCAAAATTGGCGTAACCAGTGTCGGCGCCCTTGTCATGGACAACCATTTCCGTTTGGACTTCCTGATTCTCTCCGGACATGAATAAACTCCATTAAGTCTAACGACCAGACCAGATCCACCGAGGCACAAGCCAAGGCTGATCTTTCCCAGATCATGCTGGTATAATAAATCATGGTCCAAAAGCAAAGAGGAGATAGATTAGCCCGTTAAAATTTGGATAGGTTTGATTTTTATTTCTTTTGCCGATAAATCGATTTTTGTAATGGTCTTGATCCCACCCCAAAATTATCCGGACCAGTAAATTGGAAAAAAATTTCTTTCCCAGTCACACACAGCCACCCAGATACCCCATATTTCGAGGGCTAATTGATCAAACATCCCATACCGCCTTAGCGACAAGGCAGCGTTGCATGGTACAAGTTCCAAATTGCAAAGTGGAAATGAAATTTCAATCCGATGGATTTCGGGAAATTATGGAACTCTTTGGATCCTTGTTTCTAGGTCGATTAATTTAAAAACAAATTTTATTTAAATTTTAAAAATGTCAATTTTTATTCGACATATTTTAAAAAATATTCAACACTATGACCAACATTTGGAATGGAACTAGCCCCAAGATTATGCACAATCCAGGAGGAATCCACAAGAGAATCGCATTCCCCAACAAGAATTCGGACCTTCGATTTTTCCAAAGCACTTTTTACTTTTTGCAAATCCAGTTTATCCCTGGCCATAGCCTCCAATTGGGATGTCCAAAAAGTTATATTACCGTTTTCTACCGATGGGGTTTCAAAGGGAACCCCTGCCCTCTGGTAAAAATCCTCCAAAGCAGCAACTGGATTGCGTTCCATCCATCGCTTGAGATAATTCACTTGAAACCGGGAGCACTTCCCACCCAACTCTTCTTCCCTGGAAAAAGCCAAAAATGGCGCGATCAGGGATATTTTGGGCAGAACTTCGGGTTCCGAAACCCCAATCAAAAACTCCAAAATCCGATAGCCTCCCCAACTCCAGCCAATTACATGGTCGAAATCCTTGGCAATGAAATCAAGGCGTTCCGGAAAAATTACCGTATGTGAAATAGAGGGAAAATATTTGACAGCCAAGGATTTCAATTCCCTGGAATCCACACCCCAGCCATTTACCCAAAGCCAATTCATCCCGGATTTCCCCAAGCTTTCTCAAACCGTTCCAAATCGGACGGATTCAAATTCCGGTTCAAAGAAACGCGAAGTCGCGCTCCACCCTTTGGAACGGTAGGTGGGCGTACACAGGAAACAAGAACTCCCTGGTTGGCAAGTTGCTTCGTTTTTTCCAAAGCTTTTTTTTCATCACCCATAAGGATTGGAATAATAGGTGAATTATCCTGAGGCATATAAACTCCCCAATCCCGAATTCTGGAACGCCATTGAAGCGAAAGATCCTGCCAAAACCTTCTCTGATTTGCTAACAAACGCATTTGCTCCAATGCCCCAAGTGCAGCCCCAGCCGCCACAGGAGAAAGAAAAGTCGAGTAAATGTATTCGCCGGCATGATTAACAATGTGATCGATAATTGCTTCATTATGTGCAAGAACATAAGCCCCTTGGGACCCTAGCGCCTTTCCCAAGGTTCCCACAACAATATCCGCAGCAGCCTTAACACCGAATTCTTCAAGCTTTCCCGCACCGGTTTCACCATGCCAACCAATCGCATGAGCCTCATCGAGTATCCAAACAAATCCAAAGCGTTGCCTCAACTGGGAAAATGCAACCAGATCAGGACCATCACCGTCCATTGAGAACAGGGATTCCGTTGCAACAAAAACCTGACGAAACTGATTTTTTTTATCAATCAGAATTTTTTCCAGAGCAACCAGGTCGTTATGTGGAAAACGCCTGAATTTTGCTCCAGATGCCATAACCCCGGAAAGAATGCTCTGATGGACCAATCGGTCAACCAGAACCAAATCCTCAGCACCCACCAGGGCCCCCAGCACGGACCGATTTGCGGCGTGCCCTGAAACCATCAACAACGCATGAGGATACCCATGGAATTGTGCTAACC
>CAMBMH010000284.1 GCA_945868575.1 Singulisphaera sp. GP187
CCTCGCTCAGATAGTTTACATGTCCGGCATGAAGAACATCGAAGCAGCCATTGGTGAAAACGATGCGTCGGCCCAGCCGCCTTGCCTCTCCGACACGAACCTCCAGTTCGTCACCCAGAGCGATTTTCCCCCTAGGTGCATCAGGCCGATGGGATGCGGCCGCTCCGACCTGAAGGTCGTTGAGAATTTCGTCGATGGTTACGGGTTGCACGCCAATTTTTTCGACCTCGAGCCCACCCGCCACATTGGCAAGCTGGATCGCGGGGGCAAAGTCCGCGCCTGTGGCCAAAACCATCCCAAGGACAGCCATGACCATATCGCCTGCTCCCGTGATGTCGTAGACCTGTCTTGGGCGGGTTGGGAAAATGTGAGACCTGCCATCGCGCCGAACAAGGGCCATTCCATCCCGGTCGAGGGTGACGATTCCGACATCCAAATCGAAGTTTTCAAGAAGTTCACGACCCGCAACAAGTGCCTGGTCGTTGGTGTCAAGCGTGCGACCCACATTCAGGCCAGCTTCGAGGCGATTTGGTGTAAGACTGCTTGAGCCTTTGTATTTGGTCCAATCGCCACCCCGGATCGGATCCGCCAAAACGGGGATTCCCCGACGACGGGCTTCACGGATAAGCGGAACAAGAAGTCCCGGAGTGCATACGCCTTTGTCATAGTCACTGATCAATACGCAACCGGTGCCATCCAGTCGCTCGAGTGCCGATTGCAAAAGACGCTTTTCGATTTCCTTGTCGATGGATTTTTTGTCCTCATAGTCGACCCTAATCATCTGTTGGGGATGGCGGTGTTGGGCCCTCCCTATGTAGCGTTCCTTGACAGTGGTTGGCCGGGAAGGATCGGCGATCACGGTTTCGTGGCGGATTCCCAACTCATCGAGGATAGCTCGGACCCTTGGGGCCTGGGTGTCTGCGCCGGTGACTCCGCAAAGGTCGACGCTTGCTCCCAGTGCAGCCAACAATGTAGCTACGCTGGATGCGCCGCCGAGGCGTTCCTCGCACCGATCCGCCTGCAGAAGGATGACAGGCGCTTCCTGGCTGATTCGGGCCGCATCGCCCCAAATATATCGGTCGAGCATCAGATCGCCAACAACGAGGATCCTGGGATTTCCCAGTCCTTGCGCGAGGATCGAAAGCTCACTTAGGCTTGCCGCTCCGGAGTCGGTTGGTGTGCTCATGCCGCGCTCCTGTTTTTATCTTTGTTGCCGGTTTTAACTTTGTCGCCGGCCTGCTCGCCGGCCTGTGTTTGAACCAGTTTTTGACGGGCCCAGTTGATGGCCGGGTACATCAGGGGCAAAAGAATCTCATGATGCCCGGTAAGTTCGATGCCTTCAGACGCGGGGCGCTGGAGGACATTGACCAAACTTCGATATTTGGACTCTTTATCAAGATTGATCGCGATCAATCCGGAAATATCGTGGCCAAAGTTGCGCACAACGCTGACGGCCTTGAGGAAAACCTCCGGCATGATCACCGCGCTGCCGATGTTCCACCAGACGCCGTTTTTCATAGATGCGACCACCGAGCAAAGACGCCGAAAATCGACATGCGACGCCTCGCCCAGGTCCGCGCCGCCGACATGTGGGTGCATATGGACGATGTCAGTCCCCATGGCGACATGGATCGTGCAGGGAAGTCCGAGTCTTCTTGCCGCAAGTACGACGCTCGCTTCGGGATTGGTCAATCGGCCCAGATTGGCACTGTCCAAAAGCAGATCGCCAAGTGCACGACCCAGACCGCGCTGATCCATCGCTCCATTTTTGGCGGCGATGGAATAGGCATCGGCAACCTCGCGGGCCATGCCAAATCGACCGGCCAAAAGCGCCGCGCCAACATCCTCGGAGGTTTTTCCCCCAAGGGCAAGTTCATAATCATGGATTGCCGCCGCCCCGTTCATCGCCAGGGCACCGATCACGCCTTCTTCCATTAAACGGATTAAATAAGGTGCGCAACCGGTTTTGATCACATGGCCGCCTATGGCCGCCACAACGGTGGTTTTTGCCTCTGCGGCGGTCGCCAGAACTGTCGCTGCCCGCTTGATCCACTTGCCCGCGAGCTGGTTGGGCAAGGAGTCCAGCCAATCCCCAAGGGTCGTATCCGGGGAAACCGGGCGCCCCAGGTCCTCGACGAATACCTTGCTGGGCCGGGATTCAAGATCGTAAGTCTTGAGTCCGGTCAGGTCGAAGGCGGGATAGTTCTCCTCTTGGTGGTGCATCATGGTCCTCAGACGGCACTAAGGGATTTGGGGTTAATTTGAGGATGATTGCGATCCCTGATTTCCGCGTCCAAATTTTGTGTATTCAAAGCCACCTCGGGACCAAGCAGGGTCGAAGGCGCGGGAACCGGCTCAAGGCCGATCGGGTCACCGCCGCCTAGTCCCTTGCGGTCGATCAGCGCCAAAAATCGGTCCCGGCCATGGGTCAGCTTCACGCCAATTCGAAGGGCCAACAGCTTTCGTGAGCCCAGTTCGCCTACGCGCAGTTTCACAAGATCCTTTTGGGTCGTTGCGATCCAGGTCCCTTCAGGGAACGATTCGGCCCAGGCTTCCAGGGCCGACACATCGGCTGCGGTATAGCAATGGTGATCCGGAAAAGATTTGAATCCCTGGACTTTGAGCCCCATTCGTTCGAGGCTGGCCCGGAATCCGTCCGGATTGCCTATACCGCAAAATGCCGCAACAGGACCTTCGGGCCGGTCAGAAAGTTCCAACGGTTCGCCGGGAAGGTATCCATCAAGCCAGGCTTGGGATTCATGGACCGAGTGGGCAATCACCGCGTTGGGGCACAGGCGGGTGAGCTGGCTAGCGAGTTGTTCCAGATTGGTGGAGTCGACAAGGTCGGTTCGTGTGACGAGAATCGCATCCGCCCGACGCAATTCGGTTTTGGGTTCGCGGAGAAGCCCCGCAGGAAGGAGCCAATCTCCACCGAAGGGCTCTGTGGCATCGATCAGGACAATTTCCAGATCCCTAACCAGGGCGCGGTGCTGCATTCCATCATCCAGCAAAATCACCTCGGAATCGAGTTCATCAATGGCGATGTGGCCGGTCAATACCCGGTCAGCTCCCTGAAGGTGTGGAACATCCGGGAGGTTTTCCTCGAGTACCTGTGCCTCATCGTTGGGTTGGCCATTTTTCGACCCATAGCCCCGACTCAGGATGGCAACACGCAGGCCAAGTTGACGGAGGTGGTTGGCAACCAGTTCCGTGCAAGGGGTCTTTCCGGTGCCACCTGTTGTCAGGTTGCCAATAGAAATCACAGGGACACCAAGACGGGTCGTTTTTTTGAATCCGAATCGAAAGGCCAAACCGTTTAGTCGCACACCTATGCCATAAAAGATCGACATTAGGGCCAAAAGCGGCCAAACTACGACAAACCAGCCCCTCAGTGAAGGAGGTAATTGTTCTGACAGGATGCGTCTGCTTTTGGACAAGTCGACAACCATCCTTGGTTGCTTGGGGAACATGCCCCCGGCTATGGACTTTCCCTGTCCACTCCTTCCGGGTACGGGGATTGTAAAACTTTCCCTAAAGCCGGGTCAAGCTGGGTCAAGCGGATTTGGAAGATTCACCGATGCGGTAATTTGAGAAAACTAGGTGAAATGGAAAATAAATAGGGCAATCAAAAGTCCAATTTGGTAACCTCTACACCCCAATCCAAGAAGTTTTTTGCCCAATTTTCCGAAAATATCTAGTGCAAATTTTCTTTAT
>CAMBMH010000285.1 GCA_945868575.1 Singulisphaera sp. GP187
CGATGTATGGCGGCCGCGGGTTGCTACCCGGTCGTGGGGATCGACTCGGTTCCCATGCGCCGCAAAGCGGCTTTGGCGGGTGGGGTCAATCATGTGATCGACCCGACCGCAGGCGACACCCTTACCCAGCTCAAGGAGATCCTTGGGACTCGCGGAGCCGAAATCGTCGCCGATGCGACCGGTATTCCCGATGCGGTGCCGGTGGCGATGTCGCTTGCCTGTGACGCCGGTCAGGTGATCGTGGTGGGTAGCCCCCGTGGCAAGGCGCAGAATGTCAACTTCTATGACGATCTGCATCGTCGCTATATCGAGGTTTCAGGCGCCCACGGCAACATGCTGTTTGAACCCGCCCACCACCGCCTCGCCGGGGCCTGGGACATCAACAAGGCGCAAAACTTCCTTTTGGGCGCGCTCAAGTCGGGGCGCCTTTCGCTGGATGGCCTGGTCACGCACAACCTGGCCCCTTCCCAACTGGGAGAAGCCTATGAAGGGCTCCTCAAGGACAAGGACAACTGGCTGGGCGTGGTGATCCACTGGGATCGCTAATCGGCGGTTTTTTCAAATATTTTGCATCAAAAAAATCGCAAGCCCGTGGCGGGAGGCAATAAAGACCTCCCCTCGCGGGCCTGACTTTTGGATCAGAGTGTCCGCTATCTCCTCGGTTCCACACCGAGAAGGTGCCTCACAAAGTGGTCCATTCGTTTGCGGCTGCCGTAGGGTGATTCGGCGATGCCGTGACCGCCTCCCGGGACAAGGAGCATTTCAAAATCCTTGTCCGCCTTGATCAGGGCGTTGGCCACCTGAAGGGTGCTGGCGGGGTCGACATTTTTATCCAATTCACCCACAACCAAAAGGAGTTTCCCTTTGATCTTGTGGGCGTTGGTGACATTGGACTGCGCTTTGTAGTGGTCGCCTATCGGCCAGCTCATCCAGAGTTCATTCCACCAGATCTTGTCCATCCGGTTGTCATGGCAACCGCAATCGGAGACTCCCACGGTGTAAAAATCGGGATATTCGGTCATCGCGCGCACGGCGCTTTGTCCACCAGCGGATCCTCCAAAGATACCCACGCCTTTGGAGAGATCCATTTCCGGATGGGACTTGGCCGCCTCGCGGATCCAAAGGACACGGTCGGGAAAACCCGAATCGCCGAGATTTTTCCAACAGACATCATGAAACCCTTTCGAGCGCCAATTGGTCCCCATTCCGTCGATTTTCACAACGATGAAGCCCAACTCCGTGAGGGGCTGTTCATAGGTTCCCGCGACAAAAGCCTTGGGGACATGATGGTCGTGAGGGCCGGCGTAAATGTGCTCGATGACTGGATATTTTCGTTTGGGATCAAAGTTTGTCGGCCGGTGGATCAGGCCATAAATATCGGTCTTTCCATCGCGTCCCTTGGCGACAAAACGCTCGGGAGGCGTCCACCCCGCCTTTTTCATTCCGTCCGCATTCCCTTCCTCCACCTTGCAAACAAGGGAGCCGTCCTCCGACTTGCGAAGCTCGGTGACAGGAGGCAAATCCGCCCGCGACCATGTGTCCAGATAATACCGCCCATCCGGAGAATAGCGGAGTCGGTGGGTTCCGTCCCCTTTTGTCAAAACGGTCTGTCCCGTTCCATCCGCCTTCACCCGGAGATAATGAACATGGTAAGGATCCTCCTTGGGGTTGAGCCCCAACACCCTTAGCGTCAGCTCACCTTTTTCATGGTCGAACTTTTCCACCGAGCGGACCACCAGGTCGGGAGAACCCTTGTCGTTGGGAAACATCCCAAGATCCGCTCCGGTTTTGGCATCGAATCGATGGATTCGGTTGAAACCCGATCGCTCCGACATCCATAGAAAGCTTCCATCCCGGGCCCGGTCGAGCCAGAGCTTGTGGTTATAGTCAACAAAGGTTTTTGGCTCCTCGCGAATCAACGCCGTAACTTTTCCGGTTTTCGCGTCGATCGCGATCAGCCGGACAACCGTATGCCCCCGCTGGTTGTACACAAAAAGAAACCGCGAGGAATCCTCCTCCCACTGTTCAAAACGAATGTCCCATGGATTGTTAAAAAGTGTGTTATCCAGGGCGATTTCCCTCATTTGAGCGATGTCAAAAAGATGCGGAAAACTCTGCGGAATCGGATCGCCCGGCTTCAGATAGTCAAGCTGTTCGGTTTTGGGTTGGAGCCTGTCTTTGGGGGACGATTCAACAAGGGTGACTTTCCGGTCTCCACCAGGAACAAAACGGATCGCGATCAGGTGTTGGGAATCCGGCGACCAGTAAAATTGGCCGTTGTATCCATCTTTTGACTTCCCATCCTTTGTCAGACGGTGTTCTTTCTTGTCGGATTCCGAGACCAGATAGACATCATGTTCCCGAACCTGAACGACCCATTTCCCATCCGGCGATTTCGCCCCCTCCGTGACGGCCCGTCTTGGCCGTCTGGGGCGCTGGTCGGGGCGCTCCCTGGCCGAATCCTTTCCTTTTTTATCAACGGTTTTTCCGAAAACCTTTTCCCGCTCGGGCGCATCGATCACCTTGCGGGATCCCGCCTTGGCGTCGATCAGGACGATCTCACTTTTGCCCTGGCCCAGGTTGCCGTCAAACCAAAACATGTCCCCTTCGGCGGACCAGTGAGGCTCGACCCTGTCGTGTGTCAACTGTTGCGAAAGCGTTCCCCGGATTTTCGAGGCGCGCGAATAATCCTCTTTGGTTCCCTGGGCGGTTGCCAAGGGACATAGTGCCATGACCGTGGCAAGAAAACAACAGCAACGAAACATATCTTAAAAATCCTTTGGGATCGATCCGGTGATTTCAGGCACAACACGCCCATGGACATCGGTCAGACGAAAATCCCGTCCCGCATGACGATGAATGAGTTTTTCATGGTCAAAACCAAGCTGACACAACAGCGACGCGTGCAAATCGTGGACATGGACCGGGTTTTCTTCCGCCTGGAATCCGAGTTCGTCCGTTGAACCGACAATTCCCGGCTTCACGCCTCCACCCGCGACCCACATGCTGAAACCATAGGGGTTGTGATCGCGCCCGTTGAGTTTACCCAGATTGGATCCGGGTGTGGGCAACTCGACCGTTGGTGTCCGGCCAAACTCGCCTCCCCAAATCACCAGGGTCGAATCGAGCATTCCCCGATTTTTCAGATCTGTCAAAAGACCACTGATGGCGCGGTCGATTTCTCCCGCGAGCCTCCGATGATTGCTTTCCAAATCGTCATGACTGTCCCAGGGCTGGCCAGGGCCATGAAAGACCTGAACAAACCGGACACCCCGCTCCACCATCCTTCGGGCAAGGACCATTTGCCTTGCCTGGGTCCCTTCCCCATAAAGCCGCCAGGTCGCCGCGCTCTCCCGCGAAAGATCAAGCGCCTCGGGCGCCTCCATCTGCATCCGGAAAGCAAGTTCCATGTTCTTTAATCGCTCATCCGCAAGCTTGTCCCCAGGCGATCGGAGCGATTCGAGTTTTTGCAAAAGCTCCATCTGACGCGACTGCACCCGCATCGGGTGAATCGGGCGCAACTGGCCGATGAGCCGCTCCGGGCTTGTGTGCCTCGTATCCAGATAGGAGCCCTGATAAATGGCCGGCAAAAACGCCGAGGTCCAGTTCTGGGCCTCCTGAATCGGTTGCCCCCCAGGGCAAAGCGCCACATATCCCGGCA
>CAMBMH010000286.1 GCA_945868575.1 Singulisphaera sp. GP187
ATAATCGACATTCCCGGGGTTTTCACCAGGCCGGCCCAACGCGCATGAAGAAGCAGGGCATTCCAGATGACGATGAGTACGGCGCCGTTCTCCTTGGGGTCCCAACCCCAGAAACGGCCCCATGACTGGTCGGCCCAAATTCCACCAAGCACCGTTCCGACAAAGCTCAAAAGCATGGCGAAACAGGTGATTCCGTAGATCATTTTTCCAGCGATCTGATCCAGACGCTTTTCCTGTTCGCCATTGGACGAACGGAATAGTTGCACAACGCGTCCAAGCACATAAATACCGCCCACGGTGCCCGCAGCCAGGGTTGCGGAATAGCCAAGGGTGATTGTGGTCACATGGGTCGCGAGCCAGAAATTGGTGTCGAGCACTGCCTGGAGAACTTCCATGGTGTCGCCACCGGCCGCGAGGTTTTGCGCGAGGATAAGCGTGCCGATTCCTATTGCCGAGGAGAGAATGTTTCCCAATCCGCGACGAAGGAGGTATTCGAGCAAAATGCCAAGAGCGCAGGCGCCCCAACCGATGAAGATTGCTGAGGAGTAGAGGTTGGTAACAGGAGGGCGCTGGGTGATGATCATGCGGAAAATCAGCCCGGCAGTATGAATCAGGAATCCTTCCACAGCGAGTGCCCAACCTGCGTGTTGAAAGAGGGATCCGGGATCCCGGCTGGAGTTTTCGGAGGCAAACGCGACCGAAATCCAACCTAACAAGATAAACAGCAGGCTAAAACCATAGTAGTACATCGCAAGGTAAAAAGGCTGGGCGCGATTGAAGCTGAATTCCAGTTCGGCCCGCCAGATATCCCCCGAGGGAACGCGTTTTTCGATCGCTTTTTTGTAAAGATTGACCTGTTCGTTGAACTGTTTGGGCTGGTTGGAAGAATACGCCAGGAAAATCCCGGCAAGAGACAATTTGGCCGGATCGATGCCATTGGTTTTCTTTTCGGCGAAACTGGCGCGAACCTCACCCAGGACATCGCCTACCGACATCCAGTTGGACCTTCCATCCCAATCCTCGGGGGGAAGCATATCCGGACGGCCCAGGCTTTGGAGTTCGAGCCAGGATTGAAGATTGTTGGCCAGTTGTAGCAAGCGCTCCTGATACTTGTCGCGTAATTGGGGATCGACCTTGCTGGCCCGTGAAGCCTCCGCAAAGAACTCCTCGAATTTACCACCCTTGCGGAGGTCGTTAATCGAGTAGCGCAGCCCTTCGACCTTGTCCAGCTTGAGCAGTTCGCGAACCTGGTCGTAGTCGATGCGGAACATGGGAAGACTTTCCGCCCGGGAGTTGTCACTCAGGCGGCTGGTCATTACTTCAAGAAGCCACTGTGCCGCATCGATCTTTGCGGCCCGTTTCCCTTCCTTCACCAAAGGATCGGTGATGTCCTGGCGTTGGCTAAACAGCATCAGGCGGTTTCGGGCAAGGGTATCCACCGGCTTGACACGACCGCCTTCGAGCATGGGAAGTTCGCCGAATGCTTCAAAATCGAAAGCGTCAGACCTGGGAGCTGGAGTCGAAGTCGCGGCAGTATAGGCTACCGTTCCGGTAAGAGCGACGATGGCCCAGACGACGGTGGGTCCGGCCCACCCGGGAAGGGTGGATGATTTCACTTTAACCGGCTCGCTTGTTTTGGTAGTCACCCGTTTTCCACCAAAACTGAGGAATGTCCCCAGCGCGGCGCCAAAGTGGATAAGCATTCCCAGGGAAACCATCACACATGAGATATAGGGGATCGTCCAACCCGGATTTTGCACCACCTGGAGAACCGTGCCAGAGTCACCCGGCAGCCAGGATGACTGGAAAAAAGTTTCCCCGGCGTGGCGCATCGGATCGTTCATCTTGATGGTCACATCCCGTGTGACGCCCTGTGCTGGATCATCAAGGGTTATGTCACTCTGGAAGTTCTTGGGGGTGTCTGTGCCCGGATAGACATCGTGGATGAATTTGCGCAGTGTGATGGTATAGGGTTTATAGACGCGCAGGAACCGGAGGGTCATGCGGGGATTTTGGTCCTTGGCTCCGGCGTCCACCATTTGCGTCTTGCGGTCAGAGATGCTCGAAAGCCATGTGGAAACCAGCCAAGTTCCCATGGATTGGCCCGTTTTGACATCCGTAAGCTTGATGTAAGCGCTGGGTAGATCGACCCTTTGTTCAGGATCGGTTCCAGTAACGGGTTTGACATCCTGGGCCGCAACATCAAGGCCATCGCCTTTGTCCGCCTGATTTACAAATCCCTCGGGAAGTTTCTCCAACATGCGACTGTTGGGTTGGTATTCGATCACTTCCACCGCGAAGGGAAGTCGGTCATCGGTGATTTTTTGCTTGTTTTTGGCGGCATCCTGAAGCATCGAGCTGGGAATGCTGATCACGCGGTCCATTTCCGGGTGCTTGTCATCCGGACGCAGAAACACAAGCTCGGCTTTGTCGCGGCGCTCGATGAAGTTGGACGAGGCGCCATTGAGGATACTCATTTGCCCTTCAATGGCAAATTCCCGTGTGACGAACTCCCCCACCATCAGCAAAAGCAGGCCAAGGTGCAAAAGCGCAATTCCGGGAAGGCGCCAACGACGGGAAGGATATTTCCAATCTCTTGTGGAGACCTTGAGGAAACCGGCAAAAAGGTTGATGAAAAGGAGAAGTGCAAGTAATTTGCCGCCGGGAATCGGGAAAGCTCCCCCTACTGACGCCGACGGTCCAACCAAACCAAGACCGAAGATCTTGAAAAATTCCACCAGCAGCTGGTTGGGAACCATCACATACCACGACCAAAAATACCGGGTTATGACATCCCAGATTCCGGCCTGCTTCTGTGCCAATGTTCCGAAGAAAACGAGGGCCGCGGAAAGGAGGAAAAGGATCACGGTCACCCTAAGGCTGACTATGACTTTCCACACCTTGACAATCGGGCTTTCTGAGGCGTATTGGTCAGACATTGCTTGTTGGCTCATGGCTTGGCTTCAACTACTCGGGGAGCTTGAGGGTCTTGAGAAGTTCCGCAAGAGCGGCCTTCTCCTTTGCGACTCCATCCGCCGGGCCCATCATCTTGATGAACCAGGTTTCGGATCCTTTGGAAATGATTCCGGTCGCTATGGACTTTGCGTTCGCGCCTTTTCCGGGGAGGTCCACAAAAAGAGCCTTGCCTGCGGAACTGGGCACGGGTTTGGCGTCTGCTTCAGCTTTGGCATTGTCCACGGCTTCCAGGCCAACTTGGGTGCGCCACCGGTTGATATTCGCCCCCAGACCGCCTGCGGGGCCAGCAAGAGGCGTGATAGTGATGTCAACCGTTCCATTTGCTGCCTGATAACTTTTGAGGGAAAGAGGCTTGGGAGGTATCTCTTTCCACCCTTGAGGCAAAACGACACCGATCTGGGCTGTCGGTCTTTCGGGGGGAGTTGGAATGCCACCCTTTTTGGTGTCCTCAGGGGAGGGAGCAGGTGGCCGGTTTCCCATCATTCCGGAAAAAGGCCCACCGGTTTTTGGTGTGCCTGGGCCAATCATGTCGACAAAAATCGCTTTTTTGCCTGCGATTTCCATTTCCTTGGTGGCGGTTGCCATATCTTTCTCGCCGATGGGGCCGAGTCCCACCTGTCCCCGCCAACGGTTTATGTTTTCGA
>CAMBMH010000287.1 GCA_945868575.1 Singulisphaera sp. GP187
TTTCATGATCTTGAAGGCTTCCTGGGTACAAAGAAACACACCCGTCAAATTCACATCGACCACCGCTTTCCACTGTTCAAAGGAAAGGTCCTCCAAAAGTAGAGGCGGTGAACTTGCACCGGCATTATTGAATAGCAAATCAAGTCTGCCAAACTTTAAAGCAACTTCCCGGAAAAGGGATTTCACCGATTCCGGATCGGTTACATCCGCCGCAATCACAATCGACCGTTTGGCATTCGCTTCTGCCAACTCAACAGTTTTGTTCAATGGTTCCTGACGCCTTCCCGTCAAAACCACCGTCCATCCCTCTTTCAGGAGCCTGAGAGAAACGGCCCGGCCAATCCCCGTTCCCCCGCCGGTTACCAATGCGATTTTTCCGTTTGCTGGATTCATTGGGGAACCTTTTCCTTCTAGTTTTGGCTACTAGCCAACCAACTTTGCCCATATCCGACCCCTCTATCCTCGTGACCAAAGCCCATAATGGAAAGGGATCGTCTTCCCGCATCGACACCCCTTGGGCACCTCATGGCCATTGGGATTGACCACAAAATCCCAATGGACAAAGAGTGCATGACCTTTAGCCCTACCCAATCCATCGCTGGGAAAGAGTTAGGCATATTTGACCTGGTTAGTGCAAACCTTTAGTCACCTCGGGACAATCCCATTCCGCTGGCCATAATAGCCTGATAAGTTCCTGGCAATTTTCACAAGGAGTAGTCGCATGTTAAGTCGCAGGAAAATGATGACTGCATCCGCGGCTGGTTTTGCAACGATTCTTGGTGCGGGAAATTCCAAGGCAAATGCATTTTTGACCAATCTACCCATGAAAGCTCCTTCCATCCAACGCCCTTTTCGTATCGGAGTTTCCACTTACTCCTTTTGGCATTTCAAAGGTAAACCCGTCCCCATCATGGAATGCATTGAACAAGCAGCAGCAATGGGATTTGATGGAGTCGAAATCCTCCATGTTCACATGGAAAAAGATGCCGAAGCACAAGGAAAGAAAGTCAACAGCGCTCTTTTTGGGGAAATCAAACAGAAAGCGTTTTCCCTGGGCCTGCCTCTGATGGGTCTCTCCACCCACCAGGGCTTTGTGTCTCCCGATGTGGAAGTGCGACAAAGAAACTTCGATCACACCGCCAAATGCCTGCAAATTGCCCACGAATTGGGAATTCCAACAATCCGGGTCAACACAGGCCGCTGGGGTACGATCAAAAGCTTTGATGACCTGATGGCAAACAAAGGTCGCGAACCCATTTCCGAAGGGCGAACTCTGGACGAGGGCTTCGGTTGGGTGATTGAGTCCTTTCAAAAATTAATCCCGACCGCCGAAAAACTGGGTGTTGTCATGGGGCTTGAAAACCATTGGGGGCTCGGTCGCGAAGCATCCGGTGTCCTTCGTGTGATCAACGCATTAAAATCCCCTTGGCTTAAGGCGACGCTCGACACCGGAAACTTTCTCGAGGATGCCCCGGCTCAAATGAAAGCCTTGGCACCCCAAGCGGTGCTTGTTCAGGCAAAAACCTATTTTGGCGGCGGGGAATGGTACACATTGGAAACAGACCACACCAATGTCGCCTCCATCTTGAGGGAAGCGGGTTACAAAGGATGGATCTCCCTCGAAATGGAAGGAAAGGAAGACCCGATGACCGCGATTCCAAAAAGCCTCGATTTGTTGAGGAAATCTTATGCTTGATTGAATTTATTGCATTTTATAATTATTTTCTGTTTTTTTTGACTCTTAATTAGCCAATTCGGGTATCGAGGCAGAAAGGAATTGGCTTGTCGAAGGTAAACGGAACACAAAAAATCAAAACCATGTGATCATATTGCCGGTAAACAAAGTTTCCTTTGGAAAGCGGTCTCTTTTGAGAATCCTTATTCCCAATAAACCAAACTTACACCAATTTCTTTTCCAAATCCTAAAATGCCGTTAGATCCTTCTCCATCGGAAAAGAGACGGTTTTCCATTCAATTTCTGTACGGTTCATTCATGGCAAACAAACATCGGTTGGTAGTGGTGGGAGGCGGCTTTGCGGGAGTCGCTTTGGTCCAGTCTCTTCGGAAAGCGGATATCGATATTACCCTTATCGACAGGCGCAATTACCACCTTTTCCAACCACTTCTTTATCAGGTTGCAACGGGGGGCTTATCCCCGGCCAATATCTCGGCACCTCTTCGCGAAGTATTTCGCAAACAAAAAAATTGCCGGACACTGATGGGCGAAGTCACGGAAATTGATGCGGTTCAAAAATGGGTGGCAATGGGGGATCAGAAAATTCCGTTTGATACCCTCGCGATCGCTGCCGGGGCCACAACCAGTTACTTTGGAAATACCGCATGGGAGGAACATGCCGTTGGTCTCAAAACCATTGAGGAAGCGACCGAAATTCGATCACGGGTACTTTGGGCACTGGAGCGGGCGGAGATCAGCCAGGACCCCGCCGAAATCCAGAAACTGATGACCTTTGTGATCGTCGGGGGCGGTCCCACCGGGGTGGAAATGGCCGGGGCAATTAGCGAACTGGCCCGCTACACCCTAAAGGGGGATTTCCGGGCAATCGACCCCACCAAGGTTCGCATCATCCTGATCGATGGCGCCGAGCGGATCCTGTCCTCATTTGAGCCATCCAGTTCCCAGCGGGCTTTGAAATGCCTTAGCCGGATGGGTGTGGAAGTCTGGTCCAAGGGGCGGGTCAAGCAAGTGGAAAAGGAACTGCTACATGTGGATCGACAGGGAAATATGGAAGAACTGCCCGCGGGAACCATCGTTTGGGCCGCAGGGGTCAAAGGAGCGGCACTGGGTGCCAAGGTAGCGTCGGCAACAGGCGCCGCGATCGATAAAAGCGGCCGAATTCCGATCCTTCCCGATCTAACGCTTCCTGGGTATTCCGAAATTTTTGTAATAGGCGACCTGGCTTCCGTGGCGCTTCTTAAGAACTCGGACGAGAAAAAGTTTGTACCCGGGGTAGCCCCAGCAGCAATTCAGATGGGGCAATATGTCGGCAAGATAATCCAATGTCGTCTGTCGGGTAACAGGGAACCGGCTCCTTTCCATTACTTTGACAAAGGGAGCATGGCCACAATTGGCCGTGCTGCGGCGGTTGTGGAAATTCCTTGGCCCAAACTGAAATTTGGCGGGTTCCTTGCCTGGGTAGCATGGTTATTAGTCCATGTTTCGTTCCTGGTGCAGTTTGAAAACCGGGTCCTGGTCCTGTTGCAATGGGCGGGCAATTATTTCACACGCAATCGATCGGCCCTACTCATCACCCATCCGACAGAACTGGTTGACGACCCAAAAGGGACCCCTCGCCACTGATATATCCATCCCAAATCACAATAATACCAGTATTGGGATCCCGTATTTAGGTATTTATACCCATAGGGCGCCACGAAATCCCCTGACCGAGTAATAGGATTGGGCACCATTATGGTATACAAAAACATGACCATAGCGCCGATCACAAAACAGGGCGCCACCCTGCCCTCGTATATCCTGAGGGGTTTTCACCCAACTTGATGTTTTTTTGTCAAATTCACCCAACTTTT
>CAMBMH010000288.1 GCA_945868575.1 Singulisphaera sp. GP187
GCATTGCAGAAAGATCCCGACAAGCGTCAGCAAAACGCCACCGAATTTAAAACGACTGTGGAGCTTTTGGGGGCTGGTCTGGAAATGGCCGGTTCGGCCACTCCGGAAGCCGAACCCCAAGGTTCCGGGCCCTCGGCTGCGGAACCAAAAAATTCCGGGACGGAAAAGAAAACAGTTGCTTCCGAAGAAACCGGGGGAAAATCCACCCGGGGGGATTCCTCACAAATCTGGTCTGCCAAGGGGAACATTACCACCCCGGAACATCTCAAGACCCTTATGGGAAAATGGGTCTACCTGTATCAGGGGTCCGGCGAAATCAGCCTGAATCCGGAAAGCGTGCAGTTTGTCCAGCTCACCGGGATTTTAAATGTCCCGTTTGGATCCATCGAAGTGGTTCAACTCGAACACTTCCCCTGGTCCCTTAATCCGAATGGGCTTCTTTACATTCGTCTGGTTTGGACCACCGATGGTGAAACCAAATCGATCATTCTGGTTCCCCACGATGGTATGTGGAAACCCATTGGCGCCAGGAATGAATTGACGATTTCCTGGTATCGGGAAATTTGTCGCCGCGCCAATGTTCCAACAGCTCTGGTTCCCCAATGGCAAGGCGTGACAGGATCCTCCCAGATCTCAGGGGTGGGAAAAGCGCTGTCGCTTATTTCCGGATTGGGATTTCTCCCCCTTTTGCTCCTGGGATTGAGTGTTTTCTTTTTCCTGACACGGCCGGGCCGATTCGGTCCAATGGTCTTGATAGTTGGGTTTGTTTTTGCGGCGGTGTGGCTTGGAAGGATTTTGTTTGGCAACAAGGAAGAAGCCAAAAGTCTTGCGGGTTCAGGATCATCAAGATCGAATGGCCCGCCGCCTCCTCCATCGCAGAAAATAGTGTCAAAGACCTGGACCCTCCAGTTTTGGTTCAGTGTCGCCGCGCTAAGTGTGGTGATTAGTTTGTTGTCCTATTCCTTCGGTCCCCTGATTTTTATCTCGATGCTTGTCCTTTTATGGATGCTGTTTTTCCCTTCAGGAATTGTTTACCGTGGAACATGGCTGTTTTGGTTTTGGTGTATTGTCTGGGCGGTTCTTACTTCTGCCGAGGCTGAATCTTCCGGGCCTATGGTATTTATTTTGATGATCATGCTTTGTTACACAATCATAACCGGTAAAACATTTTTTTCCTCACCCAAGGTAAAATGACTGATGTCATTACCCTTTCAAACAACAAAATGGAGTGTGATTGCTGCTGCTAAAGGGGACGGCGATATAGCCCGGGTGGCACTCAAGGAACTTTGCTCGGATTATTATCCCCCTGTGGTGGCTTTTCTTCGGGCTGAAGGAAAAACCGAGGGGGAGGCACTGGATATCGCCCACGACTTTTTTCTTTCTATCCTCGAGGGAATGGGTTTTCCCGGTGCAAATCCCCAAAAAGGAAAATTTCGATCCTACCTTTTGGGGGCGCTGAAGAATTTTTTGGCAAATAGACGGGCAGCCCAAAAAAGAATCAAAAGGGGTGGATTGGTTCGCTTCTTTTCCCTTTTTAGGAGCTCCGAAGATCGGATAAAACACGATTTACAAGATCGTCAATGTATAAATCATGAATTGCTATTTGAACGCGAATGGGCTTTGAACATTGTTGGTCGTGCTTTGGCCGAACTTCGCAAGGAAATGGTTTTGGATCAGCAGGACCGAAATTTCGAGATCCTGAAACCCTGGTTGACCGGGGATTGTGTTCACTTTTCCCAACAAAAAGCAGCCTTTGACCTCGGAATTTCCGAAGGGGCAATCAAGGTGGCCATTCACAGGCTCCGGAAAAGATTTCGGGCTTTGGTCCGTTCGGAAGTGGGAAGGACGGTAGAGGCACCGGAAGATGTTGAAAACGAGATGCTGTTGCTGATCAAGGCCCTTGGTTCCGCAGACGCGGCAATGGCTGGAAAGGGCCCAGTTTTGCCGGTATAAAAGCAGGAGTTCATTTTCCCCTCCCAAAGTTTCGGCAGTATTCCATGAGCATTCATTTGGTTCACAATGTGTATTTCACCCTCAAAGACCCCACAACAGCCAACATTGAAGGTTTGATTGCCGCTTGTCACAAATACCTTCCCCACCATGAGGGGTTGGTTTATTATTCGGCGGGGACTCTTTGTGATGACCTTCGTCGTGAAGTGAACGATGTTGGTTTTCATGTTGGGCTTAGCGTGGTGTTCAAAGACCGGGCTGCTCATGATGTTTATCAGGTCAGCGCCAACCACAAAAAATTTATTGAGGAATGCAAGGAAGGTTGGGCAAAAGTCCGCGTATTTGATAGCAACGCTACGACTGGCGCCTAAAATCTTGGGCCAACGAAGGCCAGACGCCAAGCAAAGATTGGAATAATCCGTTTACCATATGGGGGATTCTTTGGAGAGGCTCCCCCGTTCATTTATTTGGTCATCAGCAAGAAATACTGGCGGGGCCACCTTTTTACAAAATTTCCAACAAGGTCTTGAGTGGGTTTTGTAACAATGCTACGATGGGGTTACCCCTGCGGTGTTCGACACTCTGGTGTACTTTTGACGAACCAATGAGCACCCGCGGGGAACCATCATAATGGATGGGGCTTGCAAGCCCACCTTGGTTACGGCCTTGGAGTGGGATCCAAAATCCTCTGTTGCGGTTCCCCCCCTAATTTGCGGGTTCTCAAAAGCACCTCAACGGCACATGTGGGGTTTTTTTTCTTTTCGTGATCGAAATGCCTAAGGTTCTTGAGTTGGCTTGTTTTAACAATAAAATTTCTTGGATAATACATTCCCCGTTTGGGTCGTAACCGGCCCCTGGAATGGGCTGATCGCTCGTTGACCGTTTTGCTATCAGGTCAGCTTGCGTTTTTTGCGGGTAGTGAAATAATTGAGGCGGACTTCATCGTGAGTTTTAGTAGTTCTTCTACCCTGCTTGAGGATGCCCTCAACAAGCGGATTCTTCTCCTCGATGGCGCCATGGGGAGCCAAATCTACGCGTTTTCTCCAACCGAGGAAGATTACCGGGGGGAGCGATTCCGGCACCATCCCATCGCTTTGAAAAATTGCACCGAGGTGATGGTTTTAACCCAGCCCAAAATGATTGAATCGATCCATGACGCCTATCTTGAGGCGGGATCGGACATTATCGAAACGGATAGTTTCAACACGAATTCCCTTTCCATGAAGGAATTTCAGCTCGACAAGCTTGTTTATGAGCTGAACCTTGAATCTGCTCGCCTCGCAAGGCGTGTTGCGGACAAATGGACCCTTCGTACTCCGGAAAAGCCCCGCTTTGTTGCAGGAAGCATTGGGCCGACAAAGAAAACTTTGTCCATGGGGGTGAATGTCGAAGACTCCGGCCACCGTGAAGTTACATTTGACCAGATGGTCGAAAGCTATTACGAACAGATTTGCGGACTCGTGGATGGGGGAGTGGACATACTCCTTCCAGAAACCTCGTTTGACACCCTTGTTATGAAGGCGTGTTTGTTTGCGATCGAAAAACATCGCCGGGAAACCGGAAAGATTATTCCCGTAATGGTCTCCGGAACAATCTTT
>CAMBMH010000289.1 GCA_945868575.1 Singulisphaera sp. GP187
ACCATTTGGCTGCCTGCTTCCACCCGTTTTCCCTAATCAGATCAAACAACAAATCTCCCAACGAGCGGGGAGTTTCAAGTTGCGGGCAGGGCCAGGGCAAAGATGTGGCAATGGACTTTTTGAGGCCGAGGAAAATTACTCTTGGGCGAAGTTGGGAAACACCAAAATCGCGAGCGTTTACCAGTCGCCAGTCGAATCGATAGCCCAGTTTTTCGATTTTTTCCTTGAAGGAGAGTCGGTAATCTTGGAATTGGGATGAAAGTATGCCTTTCACATTTTCAATCATTATGGCGTTAGGTTGCAATTCACCAATAATTCGGAGTGCGGCGGGGAAAAGATCTCTTTCGTCATCCTTGCCAAGTTGTTTTCCAGCAATTGAAAAGGGTGGGCATGGGAGCCCGGCAGCAAAGAGATCCACTCCCCGGAATTCTGTTGCCTGGAAGGAATTCATGTCCTCTTGAAGAACGCGCCAATCCGGGCGATTTTTTCGAAGGGTTTCACAACAGTCTTTATCGATTTCAATGGCGGCCACATGATCAAAGCCGGCTTGTTCCAAACCAAGGGCTTGGCCACCCGCTCCGGCGCAAAATTCGATTACTGTTGCCATGAACCCACCCTAAACCCTAATCCGCCCACCTTTTCGAGACATTGCCATAGGCTTCGATGCGGCGGTCTCGCAAAAAGGGCCAGTTGCGACGGGTGTATTCGATCTGGGACAGATCGCAATCCACGACATGAACCTCGGTATGGGAGGTGGAGGCGCGGGCAAGAACCCGGGCGTAGGGATCGCTCACGAAGGAGTTGCCCCAGAACTCCAGGCCGGCTTTGCCTGTGCCGGATGTGTCGCCTTCGTGGCCAATCCGGTTGACCGAGGCAACGAAAACACCATTGGCCAATGCATGCGCCCGCTGGGCAAGTTCCCAGGCTTCGCGTTGCGACTCGCCAAACTCCGCCTTTTCGGATGGATGCCACCCGATGGCGGTGGGATACACAAGAATCTGGGCGCCTGTAAGGGCGGTGGCGCGGGCCGCCTCGGGGTACCACTGGTCCCAACAGATAAGGACCCCCACCTTGCCGACGGATGTGTCAAAGGATTTGAATCCGAGATCGCCGGGGGTGAAATAGTACTTTTCGTAGAAGAGGGGATCGTGGGGAATGTGCATTTTCCGGTAGATGCCCAGGCTTGATCCGTCTTTTTCCAAAACCACGGCTGTGTTGTGATAAAGCCCCGGTGCGCGCTTTTCAAAAAGTGATGCGACCAGCACAATCCCAAGTTTCTTTGCCAGCACGGACAGCTTTTGGCTGGTGGGTCCGGGGATAGGCTCTGCCAGGTCGAAAAGGGCGGGGTCTTCCTTTTGACAAAAATACGGAGTCAGAAATAGCTCGGGCAGCACGACAAGGTTGGCACCTTTGGAGGCGGCTTCGGCGATGCGCGCTTCGGCCTCGGCCAGATTTTTGGCCGCGTCCTCGCCCATCCGCATCTGAATCAATCCAACGCGAATCACGCTCACCGTATCGTCCCCCGGAAATCCTTGGAATCGCCTGAATCCTGTTTTGGAACCTAATCAACCGGCCAGGTTTATCCGGTAAAGGAAGCGGCCTGTTTGGGCAAAAATGAGCCGCGTCCTTTGACTTTGCTATGATACGCAAAAGGGAATCACATTACCCTCCATCCGTTTTACCCCCAAACAAAGGCTGGTTTTCGGGAATGTCTCAGGGCGATCTGATGGAACAGATGGATTCCCACCTCAGAGCCTGGCAGGACTCGGGAGTGGAATGGCTTCCCCAAGCGGGTGGACCATTGCATATCCCGCTTGCCGTGACATCCCCCCCGGATCAGGTCGCTCAGACCGCAACCACCATAAGGGCAAATGTTCCAAATGCCGGCCAAATTGGCCCGGGTGGGGCTGGCTTGGCGGCCTCAATAAATCTTCCGGCCCTTTCGCGATCGGCGGATCTTGCTGCGCCAAAGTTCCCACAAACCACGCAGCCCGATCCTGGGGCTCTTTTTCCCAGGGAGCAGATGGCTCCCCCCCCGCAAAGAAGCGCGGAAGGCCCACCGATTTTTGAGCTTCCTGTGCTCGAGGACTATCAACGGGATCGGGCCCTCAAGGATTTGGCCTACAAAGTTTCCCAGTGCAAAAAGTGTCCAGACCTGGTTCGAACCCGAACCAGAACCGTGTTTGGAACCGGGCCCATCAATCCCCAACTTTGCGTGATTGGTGAGGCACCGGGTTTCAATGAAGATCAGCAGGGGGAACCTTTTGTCGGCCCGGCAGGGGAGATGCTCACCCGGATGTTGGCGGCTTGTGGCTTCGATCGACAAGAGATCTACATATGTAATATTTTGCGGTGTAGGCCGCCGGAAAACCGGCCACCATTACCAGATGAGGCGGCAAATTGCCGACCATTTCTGGTTCAGACACTTGAGCTTGTTCGGCCAAAACACATTTGCCTGATGGGGGGCTCCGCGACCAAATATCTGCTTGGCCGCGATGAGTTCATTGGGCAATTGCGGGGCCGGGAACTCGATTGGCGCGGGATCCCGGTAACCGCAA
Source organism: Singulisphaera sp. GP187 (assembly GCA_945868575.1). Classification (GTDB taxonomy): domain Bacteria; phylum Planctomycetota; class Planctomycetia; order Gemmatales; family Gemmataceae; genus SYLG01. The sequence goes on from CAMBMH010000289.1 coordinate 2,559, forward strand.
CCTATCACCCTTCGTATTTGCTAAGGAGCCCGGCGAAAAAACATGATGCCTGGGCCGACCTCCAGCAGATGCTTTTGCGAATGGGCCGAACATTGCCCGGGAAATAATTCGGTCCTAAATCGATCCCCTATTTCGCCTCAGCAGGTCCCGCAAGAAGCTCCTGGATCTTTGAGTGGACTTGCTTGAGGGTGACAGGACGAATCAGAACCGCACCATGGGCGGTCAAGGCGACCTCCTTTTGCATGGATGCCTGTTCCTCATTGAGAATTAAAACACCCGCGAAGTGGGAGTGGGTCAGGTTCGCATCGCGCAAAACCATTTCAAATCCGCGGACTCCTTCCATACCAGTGCTTCCCCCGTCCACGACAAGGCATTCAAAAGGCTGACTTCGGAACCGATCCTGGGCACGCTGGGGATCTGCGGCGATGAGCACCTTGTAACCCAGTTCCCGAAATTTTTGCCTTAGCGCGTCCTGTAGCCTCATGTCTGACTCGACGATAAAAATCGTAAGCACAGAAGGGGCTTTCGGGGCCGCTCCGGTGGCATTCGCGCTTTCGCCTGTTTCGATATCTTTTCGTGCGTTGCGAATGGAATCAAGCAGTTGATTTGGGTTTTGAAACCGGGATTCCGGATTCAGTGACATCATCTTGTTAATCAGGCCGATGGTGGAAGCAGGGGCTTCCACATCAAGGCGGCTGAGGGGCTGAACATTGTCAAAGCGCTGTTTAAGCATGCGGGCGCGGCGGTCGCGCGACATTTCGATCGGGGATTTTCCAGTTAACATTTCGTAAAAGACAACGCCAAGGAAAAAGATGTCGCTGCGAACATCCCCTGCTTTCGCGCCAGTGGCCCGTTCCAATCCCGCGTAATCCACGGTACGGTCGACCTTGTCCCCGTCGTCCTTGCCTGTGGACGCATCGAAATATTTTGCCAATCCAAAGTCCACAAGTTTAGCGGCGCCATTGGCGGA
>CAMBMH010000290.1 GCA_945868575.1 Singulisphaera sp. GP187
TCCGGTAATGATTAAAGCCTCAATGGGTGGCGGTGGCCGAGGCATGCGGGTCGCCAACAACCCGGACGAACTTCGCGAGGGTGTTGAACAAGCCAGCAGGGAGGCATTGACCGCGTTTGGTGTTGGAGATGTCTTCCTGGAAAAGTTGGTCCGCAAAGCTCGCCACATAGAGGTTCAATTGCTCGGCGACCGACATGGTGGCCTTGTGCACCTGTTCGAAAGGGATTGTTCTGTTCAAAGGCGCCATCAGAAAATAGTAGAAATTGCGCCTGCCCCAAATCTGAAAGAATCGACCCGAAATGGCCTCTTGGAAAGCGCACTGAAAATAGGCAGGGCCGTCGGCCTTGATAATGCTGGAACAGTCGAATTCCTTGTGGATGATGAAACTGGCGAGTATTACTTCATCGAGGTCAACCCAAGAATCCAGGTCGAACACACCGTCACCGAAGAGGTGACTGGTTATGACATTGTCCGGACCCAGATTCTCGTCGCTTCGGGAAGGAAACTGGGCTCTGAAGATATCGGTTTGGGTGACCAATCCGCCATCCGTGTTAATGGATTTGCGATTCAGTGTCGGGTTACATCCGAGGATCCAGCAAATGGTTTCCTTCCGGATTATGGGCGGGTAACCAACTACCGATCCGCGGGTGGAATGGGAATTCGACTTGATGCGGGAAGCGCGTATAGCGGGGCGGTAATTTCCCCTTATTACGATTCTTTACTTGTAAAGGTTACCGCCCGTGGCATCCGGTTTGAGGACACCGCAAGGAGAATGCTGAGAACGCTTCACGAATTTCGCGTCAGGGGAGTGAAAACCAATATTCCATTCCTGATAAATTTGATCAACCACCCATCCTTTCTAGCTGGTGAATGCACAACCCGATTCATCGACCAGACCCCGGAGCTCTTTGATTTGCCCCTTAGAAAAGACCGCGCAACCAAACTGCTCCGATATATTGGCAACGTCATTGTTAACGGACATCCTGAAGTTCCGAAATCTTTGATTCGCCAGGGTAAGGCGCGCCCCGTGGAACCACCAGTGCCTGTCTTGGAAAACAATTCACCTGGCACCCGTGGTTGGCGTGGTCGCCTCCTGGAACTTGGAGCAGACCGTTTTGCAAGGGAGATTCGGGACCACAAGCCTTTGCTTTTCACCGATACGACGATGCGGGACGCCCATCAATCACTTTTGGCAACCCGTATGCGAACCTATGATATGGCCAGGATCGCGGAATTTTACGCCGCGAGGATGGACTGGCTTTTCTCCTTGGAGATGTGGGGAGGAGCAACCTTTGACACCTCCATGCGATTTCTGAAGGAATCCCCATGGGACCGTCTGGCTCGTTTGCGCAAGGCAATACCCAATATCCTGTTTCAGATGCTTTTGCGTTCTGCCAGTGCGGTCGGGTACACAAACTACCCGGATAATGTTGTTCATTCCTTTGTAAAAGAGGCACACCAGGCAGGCATCGACATTTTCCGGTGTTTTGATGCATGCAATGGGCTTCCCAACCTGACCCTTGCGATCGAGGCGGTTAGATCCACCGGCGGGATTTGCGAGGCGTCAATCTGTTATTCTGGAGACATTGAAGACCCGAGTAGAACCAAATATACCCTTTCCTATTATGTTGGCCTCGCAAGGGAATTGGAAAAACGGGGTGCACATTTCCTGGCCGTCAAGGACATGGCAGGCCTTTGCAAGCCGACAGCCGCGGCCCGTTTGGTCAAGGCACTCAGGCAGGAGGTTGGACTTCCCATACATTTCCACACCCACGATTGCGCGGGGGGGCAAATCGCCTCCTTGATCGCGGCATCAGAAGCGGGGGTCGATATCGTTGATGCAGCCGCAGCAAGCATGGCTGGAAATACTAGCCAACCGAGCCTCCATGCTTTGGTGGAAGCCCTAAGGTTTCATGAACGCGGCACAAATGCCTCCACGGATGATCTCCAAGCAATGGCGGATTACTGGGAAGGGGTTAGAAAGCTTTACCACCCTTTCGAATCAGGTCAAATTGCGCCCGCATCCGACATATATCAAAACGAGATGCCCGGCGGCCAGGCAACAAATCTCATGCAACAGGCCGCGGGCGTTGGTTTGGCTGGTCGCTGGCGGGAAGTCTGCAAAACTTACACCGAGGTCAACCAACTTTTTGGGGACATCATCAAGGTCACACCCACCTCAAAGGTAGTTGGTGACATGGCATTATTCCTTTTGAGCAATAATTTAGAATCATCCGATGTCATGGACCCGACAAGGGAACTAAGCTTTCCTGAATCAGTAGTCGAATTCTTTGAGGGAAGACTCGGAGAACCACCAGGCGGCTTTCCGCCTGAGTTACAAAAACGAATTCTTCGCGAACGCAAACCAATTCAGGGCAGACCCGGGGCATCGATGCCCCCGGCAGATTTTGAAGCGGCCCGCAAACGACTTTCCGGACCCTTGGGAGGGGTTCCCTCCGATCAGGATGTGGTAACCCATTTCCTTTATCCAAAAGTATTTGATGATCTTCTGCGCCATGAAGCAGATTATTCGGATACAAGCGTTCTCCCAACTCGCGTGTTTTTTCAGGGCATGGAACCCGGCGACGAAGCAAGCATTGAAATTGAACCTGGAAAAACACTCTTTCTTCGATTCCTGACCATTGGAGATCCAAGGCCAGATGGGTCCCGCACGGTTTTCTTTGAACTTAACGGTCAACCTCGTGAAGTTGTCGTTTCGGACAAAGCTTTGGCAGATAAAGCCCCTGCAAGGGCGAAAGCCGAACCCGGAAATCCCTTGCAAGCGGGTTCCCCCATGCCAGGACTTGTTTCACGCATTCTGGTTTCTCCGGGGGAAACTGTCCAAACCGGCCAACCACTCTTTGTGCTTGAAGCAATGAAAATGGAAACAACCGTCCGGGCCGAGTGTGCCGCCACGGTTGAAGCGGTGCTGATTTTGGCTGGTGCTCAAGTGGAAGGTCAAGACCTGGTCGTGAGGCTGGCCAAGTCTTCCTAGGATAACCCAACAAAGCCAAATTGTAAAAAGCGGAAATCCAACCTCCGCAGATTGTCAAGGAGCAGGTAATCATGGTGCCCAAGCTGAAAATGATCAAGGGCCCTGAAGAGGGCAAGGTCCATGAGCTTATCAAAGACACGATCATCTTTGGTCGGCAGGCCACCTGCGATGTTGTAATCCCGGTGACCTCGGTAAGCCGGGAACATGCACAAATGAACAAAGCCGACGGGGTATACCACCTTCTCGACAAGGGGAGCCGTAATGGTACGACCGTAAACGGCGAAAGAGTCCAATCCCAAGGGCTGGGGCGCGCAATGCGCCATGGCGACCTCATTCAAATTTGCGAAGTTGAGTATCTCTTTGAGGAACCGTCGAAGGTAGAAGCCAAAACGAACATTCCTGAAGCGATTGAAACCAGCTCCATTCCGGACGAAG
>CAMBMH010000291.1 GCA_945868575.1 Singulisphaera sp. GP187
GGATGAAGCGGACCTCGTTGAGGTCAACCGACTTCGGGACACCTCCGATCAATCCGATGATATTGTTAGCCAAATCATCAAAAATAGCCGTAAAAACACGAACCTGATTTCGGCCGATTTGACACTTAAGGAAACCAAAGACAAGTTGGAAAAGGCCCTTCTTAACATGGACCGGATTGAAACCATCCTGAGCACCCAAATGACCCAGGCTCGCGAAGAAAGCGACAAGGTTTTCTACCGGGCATACATCCAACTGGTCGCCGGGGCGTGCATATCCATGGCAATTATCTGCACCCTTGGATACTTTATCACCCGTGGAATCACTGTGCCGGTCGCGATGGCTCTTGAAGTACTCAATGCCATGGCCAAGGGTGACTTGACAAAGAAACTCGACCTCAACCAAAAAGACGAAATCGGCCGCATGGCGATCTCACTTAACTCGGTAACCGAAAGACTTACCCAAGTGGTTTCCAGGATTCGCACCGCGACCGATCAAATTGGAAACTCCTCCAGCCGCCTGAACAATGTTTCCTCCGAGGTACTTCATCAGGCCGAGGCGACAAGCGGCCAGGCCCAGGCCGTTGCCGCCGGCGCCTCGCAAATGAGCACCACCATTCACACGATGGCCGCCTCGGCGGAGGAAATGTCCATGTCCGTTGCCGGTATCAGCACCGCCACCGAGCAGATCAGCACCAATATCAACAGCATTAGCAACTCGGCCAGCACCACCTCGCGGGGTGTTGAAGAAGCCAGTTCCTCTGTGGCGGAAATCAATCGGGCCCTTGCGGAAGTCGCCCGGGACGCCACCCAAGGCTCCCAGAAGAGCTCCGAAGCGCATCGCCTTTCACGAGAAGCCTCGACCAGCATTCATGGTCTTTCGAGGGCTGCCTCGGACATCACCAAGGTCACAGACACGATCAAGACCATCGCCCTTCAAACGAATCTTCTTGCGCTTAATGCGACAATCGAAGCAACCGCCGCAGGCGATGCCGGCAAGGGTTTCGCAGTGGTCGCAGGCGAAATCAAGGAATTGGCTAACCAGTCGGGCCGATCCGCAGAGGATATTGCCCGCATGATCCAGGAAGTCCAGGATCAGACCCGTCAAACGGTGGAGATTATCCAGTCTGTAGCCAGTCTTTTCCGCGAAGTGGACGAAGCCGCAACCCGAATCTCCTCCTCGGTCACCCGTCAAACAGAAACCGCCGCAAGGGTCGCCGAAAGCGTCAACCGCGCTTCGGGTGGTGTGGGCGAAATTGCCCGCTCAATCTCCGAAGTTAGCAAGGGGATGTCGGAACTTTCAAGGAATGCAGCAGAGGCCGCTTCAGGAGCCACCGAAGTGTCCCGAAGCAACACCGAAGTTTCCCAAACGGTTCAGGATGTAAGCCGACGCGTTCAGGATGTAAGCACGGCCACCAGGGAATCGAAGACCTCTGCTTCAACCCTGGCCCTTGCCGCGACGGATCTGGACAAACTTTCCGCCGAACTTCGCAAGGAAATGCAATATTTCCGCCTTGCGGAATAATCAATCGCGCAAAAGCAGCAAAGCCCAGTTTCCAGTACCATTGCGGTTACTGGAAATTGGGCTTTTTTTGTAAGTGCGACTCAATTTGCCTTTAAATCGAGACCCAACCTTACTTGGAGAGCCCAACCTTGCGGCCAAGGTCGGAAACGAAATTCTTGTTGGGCGCTTTTTTGAATGCGTCGGAATCGTGGAGGATCTCCTCCCATGCGGCATAATCGGTGGCAAGTTCCTTACCCGTGATCTTTTCGAGCGACTCACGCGAGGCATTGCGCAGAGCCACATCGGTTTCCACTTTAAGGACATTGAGAAGTGTTTCGGTCGACTGGGATTGAGAGAACGAGCCCAAAGCCCTCGCCGCAACAATTTTTTCATCCATCTTGTTCTGCTTTTCCAATTCGGAACCGACGGTTGCCGGTTCACGAAGGACCTTGACAATCAGGTCAAGACCACGGAAATCCCCATGTTTCGCCAAAGCAGTCATCGATTGGCATTTGATATTGGTGGCAATTTCCGGACTAAAAGTTCCCGCGCGGTAGTAGGCCTCTTTCAGGGATTCCACCGCCCGCTCATCCTTGAATTTGCCAAGCGTCTCGATGGCTCTCAAGCGGACCAGGGCCTTGGGATCTGTCATTGCGGCATTGGCCAGGACTTCGAGTACCTTGGTTTGTTCTTCTGCGGTGCCGCCGTTGGCAAATGGCTCTTTCAGAGAGGCCAAAGCCTTGGCCCGTTTGTCGCCGTCCGTGGAATTTTCCAGAACGACCAACGGTGGGTCGGCTTTTTTGAATAGGTTTTTGACCCGAAATTCACGGCTGGTTACTTCATCCCAGGTAAGGGCGCAACCACCGTTCATCAGGCAGAAACCGGCCGCAACAGCCGCCATCCAACCGGGTTTTCGACCCAATTTTTGCGGTTTTGACGGATTTGCGGAACTTCCACGCATGAATTGTCCCCAACTTGCGGGCAAAGAGACCCGAAGCGCCGCTATAGCCGGGGATTATTTCCAAGGCAAGCTCAAACCCCAAAAGTCCTTGATTGGACCGGATGGGTTTTGGGAGCCTCTTGGCCCACAAAGGCCCACTTGGCTTGCAGGGGGTTTTGGATTACCTTACAGGCTATATTATTGTACCAGACGCATTAAGATGGCGACTGTGGGCGGTTTGTTGCGTTGATTTAGGGTATTTAAAGCCAGCACCAAGGCATTTTGAGGAGATACACTCGTGGAAGTTTTGGATGCCAAAGGTGTTTTTTCACTTTCCCTCATCAACAACCTCATGACCGAGGTTCAGATTGGCGAGGTAAAGGAACGATTGGGTGAAAATCCCGATCTGGATACCCTTTATCGTTATTTGGAAAGAGAACGAATCCTCACCGCCTGGCAGTTGGAGCGACTCCGCAAAGGCGAAATTGATGGATTCCAATTGGGTGGTTACACCATCCTCTACAAGATTTCCTCGGGAAGCTTCGGTCGTGTTTACCGCGCCGTGGATCCAAGGACCGGGCGCATCGTCGCCATCAAGGTCCTGAGGCGCCGCCACGCCATGAGCGAGGACAAGCAAAAGATCGACCTGTTCATGCGGGAAGGACAAGTGGGGCTGAAACTCCGACATCCCAACATCGTCGAAGTGCTTGGGGTGAACCAGGACTCTGTTACCGGACAATATTACATCGTGATGGAGTTCGTGGAAGGGGACAACCTTCGTGAGCTTATCAAAATCCGTGGAAAATTTACGCCCACCGAAGGCCTGCGGTTGATGGAGGACATGGTGCTCGGGCTCCAGTTCGCCAATTCAAAAGGCTATACCCACCGCGACATCAAGCTCACCAAGATTCTGGTCTCCGCC
>CAMBMH010000292.1 GCA_945868575.1 Singulisphaera sp. GP187
AAAATCCTGGCGATCAAAGCCATCGGCAGCATGGGAGACAGCGCTTCCCAGGCCCTTCCCGAATTGGCAAAAATGATGAATTCCGATCCTGATGTGGACACACGGATCGAGGCCTCGCTTTCGATATCAAAAATGGCACCGGCTTCGGCTTCGGTAATGAATGAAATGATCAAGGGCCTACAGGACGAACAACCTGTTGTTCGGATGAACGCCCTTTTTGGGATCATGCGACTTAGAGAGGCTTCCAAACCAGCCCTCAAGCCCCTTATCGAAGCGGCCAATCGTCCAGAGAACAAGGTCCGCGCAAGGGGCTTCACAACCACACTTCAGGAAACCATGCTGGTCGCAATTGGCCGGGCCAGCGCGGGTACACCCGACGCGGTACCCATGTTGATGGTGTTTTTCAACAACAAGGATGATGCCAACATAAGGCTTGCGGCGATGCGGGGTCTGGCCGAAGTTGGTCCACCAGCAAAAGAAGCCGCGCCCGAATTCCGCAAAATCTTATTGGACAAAGCAAGCGTGAATGAACTGCGCCAAGAGGCCTTTGACGCTCTCGAACGAGTTGGCCAACCAGCAGATAAATCCGAGCTGGTATTTGATGCACTTCCACCCGCAATGGGGCCTGGTGGAGGCGGCAAAGGCGGTGCACCCAAAGTCGGCGCAGCGAAGGGTGGTATGGGCAAGGGTGAGTTGAAAAAAGGTGATTTCAAAAAAGGCCCACCCGCAGGTGACGACTCCAAAAAGGGCCCTCCAGAAACTCCCGGCAAGGATGATACCAAAGGCCCCAAGTCCTAAAGACTTCGGACTTTACCCCTCTGGATGCTTTTAGCGGCGCAAGTCCTTAAAGGATTTACGCCGCTTTTTTTCGCCCCGAGATCGGGGATTGGTCATTTTTCAAAGTTTAACGATTCCATTTTTCAACGAATTTTTGGACTTGTATTGGCAACCATTAACCGTTTATAGGGCCCTCGGAAACCCACGGGGAGACTCATGGCAAGCGTTTGGAGAAGAGTGGGCGGAATTGCGGGGCTTTGGGCCCTCTGTCTTGCCTTGTCGTTTGGTTGTGCCACCCGAAAGGACTATCTCAAACCGCCTAAGATCCCGGAAGAACTTCGGGCCCCACCATCAAATGAGGCCCGTTTCAGCCGGCCGGTTGAGTATCCCAAGGAAGTTCTCAACGAGGACATGCTTGCGAAAAAAGCCTCCAAGTTACCGCTGGGTGCCCTCAAGGGGAGCAAAGGCGGCGTAAGTCCAGGCGGCATATCCAACTAAACCGACTTGGGGAATCTCAAATATTCCCCCGAAACTAGCGACACCCATGACTCGATAAGGACCTGCGCTACGCAGGTCCCCAAACACCAACCCTTAAGGAATTTCGCAGTTGCCGGGGGCGCCGCTGCGAGGTGGAGTGTAGGTCTTTACCACCTGAACCACCTGCCACTCCTGACGATAGTTGTCCCAACGGGCCCAAACCAGGGTCCGGAAAATGTAGAGAACCGTATTTCGGTCGTCGTAGACACGATCTGTTCCACCAGGGAACCAGAAGGTCTTGCCGTTGTATTTGTAGACAATACACCCTTCATAGTGGTTCATGCCACCCCAGCCGCCCACTTGCCCGAGTCGTGTGTTCCGATCATCCGCAAGGAATAGTTGGCACTGATAGGATCCAATTTGGCGAATAAAGTCCTCTGATTCCACGCCCCCCTCGCGAGCGACCGTCGGTTGATCAGGCGTTGCGAAAATTTCCGCCTGGCTGATATCCCCTTCCATGCCAATCTGATCGAAAATCAGCGAGCAGAAATTACATATAGTGATGCAACTTGCACCCGGGTATCGATAGCGCCAGGTCAGAGGAACCTTCCATGCCTCGGCGCGATCAATATGAACCTTGGGGTTATACCATTTGCCACAATAGCTGGTCAGGGCATGAACGATCGCAACGGGTGATGGGTTTTCCGGGGCGTTTTCCAATGCGGTCGCAAGCCGGCTGTACGATTCGCGCAAACGCATTTGGGTTACCGCGGTTGGGGTTTCGTTGCCACGGCGGGGAGTCCCCCGAGTCAGATAGCAAACAATCCCATCCACGGTCCCCAGGTCAAAAGGCTTGGGGCTTTCGCCCGGCACTTCGAGAGTTGCCGACCAATCGATGGAGGCTTCGACTTTGCGCATCTGGGCTGGAAGGAGCTTTTTCCCTTTTACCACCACAATTGCTTTTCTGGGGTCGCCTCCCGATTCCTCGACGGCTCCGGTTCCCTCAAGGGTGAAGGCATCGTTCTGCGAGGTCCCAACAACACGGATTTTGGAACCCACTGGAACCCAAGACAAATGCACCAAAAGACGCGCTTCGACCAGGCGGGCCTGGGTGTGGGACATAGGGGCAACCAATTGGGGCTGCTTGGAGGTCCACTCCACATCGGGATACCGCTCCCCGTGAGTGAGCAGATCGTTCCCATCCCTACACCTGAGATTATGGTCAGAGGTAAATTCGAGAGCCACCATCCGGGCCTGGACATCATGAAACCCTGAGCGCGGAGGGGAGGCGGCAACTGCCGAACCAACCCCCAAACCGGACATTAATGAGGAAATCAGACAGACGAAGCCTGACCGGGACATGGTGCGATTACCTGATTGGCGTTGGAAGAAAGATATGACCGACACCCAAACAATAGCACATGAATCGGGAAGAGTTTGCCAACCCGAAAATTTTACCCAGAATGCGGAAATTTTTAGGAAACCACCCCGATTCCTTGAAGGACATGGGGGAAAAATATCCCTACCAGAAATGTCCCCCGCAACCGATTTTTGGCAGGGGTGGCACGGGGCCAATTTTTCGGCTTACCAATTGTCCCAATTTGGAAAACAGGTGGGAAATTTCGGGGTTCCGACCTGGTTGTCCTTATGACAAGATTGTGGGGGGACGGGGGCGAATCGCCAGAACTGGTAAATGATTATGGTCGCTGAATAAGAAAGGCCAAAATGTCCAGCACTTCCTCTCGACTTAGGGTGTCCAAAAGACCGGCGGGCATGTGGGATGTTTTGGCCGGGGATGTGCTTTCCAATTCGCTGGTCCGAAACCGCACTTCGCTACCTCCGGGGTCGTTTGGATTAGTGGCAACCATAACCGTGTCTCCCGACATGTTTACTGTCCGCCCAATGATTGTTTTACCATTCTTCATGTTGTAAATCATAAGACTGTATTGTTCATTGATGACCTTATCCGGGTTTAGGATGTTGTCCAACAAATCAGCCGCACTGTAACGCCCTCCCGCGCTTGTCAGGTCCGGTCCGCCCAAGCCTCCCTCACCCTGAAAGTTGTGACAAACGATACATGAAACCGCGGTGAAGAGTTTCCGCCCAT
>CAMBMH010000293.1 GCA_945868575.1 Singulisphaera sp. GP187
CATTTTGGTTTTCTTTCCAAAGGACTTTAGACCCAGTAACATCACCCTTGCCTGTGGGATCAACACCCCAAATGGTATTGGCAGGGCTACTTCCGGAAACCACTGCAATTCCCTCGGAAATCACTGGCGCAGCAACAAATTTCTCGGTAGGAGTGTTCACTTTCCAGATAGGCTTGCCACTTTGGGGTTCAAAAGAGGTCAGACTTCGACAGCCTGCCAAAAGCAATTGATCCTGATCACCAATTTTTGCCGGAACAACAACACTAAATGATCGAACGGGATTCTCCCGATTGTGTCGCCAAACCTCGAGCCCGGTTTCCGGATTTATAGCAGCGACAAAACCTGCTTCATCATTATCACCCGCAACTACAACCATTCCGGACGTTAATATAGGTGAACTACAGAATCCATGTTTATTTACATACTTTCCCAAGTCTTTGCGCCAAATTTCCTTTCCAAAATGGTTATGACTCAAAAGCACATAACGGTCCTTGTCAAGAAAACTCGAATACACCCGATCCTTATCGGCAGCGGGTGTTGAGTTTGCGCAAGAACTGTTCTGATGCCGAGTTTCCAATGCCGATTGAAACACCACACGCCGCCAATTTTCCTTTCCGGTCGCCAAATCATAACAAAGTAAAACTCTATCCTTGGAATCTTCAAGACAAGTTGTCAAAAATACCTTGTCATTACTTATTACTGGGGATGAATATCCAGTACCTGGAACATCTGTTTTCCAAACTATATTATCATTTTTTCCCCATTTAAGTGGTATTTTTTTTATTCTAGAAAATCCATTCCCACTAGGTCCACGAAATTGGTTCCAATCGGATCCAATTCCAAAATCAACAATACTAAAAAACATTAATCCAACAACAGACAATTTAATTAAAGCCATTTTATTGTACATTACTTGTTCCCTATATTTGGCAAGCTATTTGACTTTTCAATTTTTACAATTTCACCTTTAAGGGCAAGGATCGTCCTGCATAGCTGGATGTAACCCTCGGTGAGTTCCTTGTTTTCCGGTGAGCGGGCGGCATCATCCTTGAGTTTCTCGGCAGCCAACTCAAGAGTGTTTAAAAGTTCTTTCTTTCGCAACAAATCTGCATTATTTCTGTCAGTAATCGGGACCCCAGTTACCATGGGTTGGACCATTTCGGAATTCCCGCTATTGGGTAACACATCATTATTTGCCTTTGGTTTCGCCTGGGACGAGCTGGCCAATAGCTTGTTGGAATCGAGGGAAATCCAATTTAATTTGCCATCACTTTCGCCAACCACAATCTTTCCTGGCTTTGCGGACAAGGATAGGGGTATTTTATCCGTTGTTCCAAGAGTTTCTGAAAGTTCAAAATTGGAGCTCCATAGTTTGACCGTTTTGTCACGACCCGTGCTCAATATTCTCCCGTCCGCGAGCACCTCAACCTGCGTTACTCCACCCTGATGAGCCTGGAAAATTCCGAGGTCCTTGCCAAAATGCGTATCCCAAAGCCTGATGAAACCATCCGAACCGCCGGAAATAAGACTATTGCCATGAGGCATCCAGGCCACCGTATTCACGGCTCCTGTATGGCCTCGCAACACAAGTACTTCACCACCGGTTTCGGCCTCGCTAAGAAGAATTGTTCCCGAACGGTCAGCACTTGCCATTAACAAACCGTCAGGACTAAAGCGAATATCAAGAACCCAGTCAATATGTTTTTTCATAGAATACAATATTTTACCATTTAACAATGAAAAAACCTTTACAACCTTTGCAGGACCACCCAAGGCAATAAGTCCTGAGTTGGCCTGGGAGGTTCTTGAAATTTGAACTGGTTTCAAATCTGCCGCCATGACGGTGTCAAGTTCCTCGGCAGATTCAAATTTCCGAGAACCATCAGCGATATCGATTATGTCAACCCTACCCGTTTGTGCCCCCTCACCACCGGCAATAAGCAAAAGCTTACCATCAGGGGATAATCGAACCTTGGTAATCTCCTTTTCGGGAAATGGAAATGAACGGACAACATTTCCCTTTTCTTCCAGCAAGGCAACCCCGCCAGTAATTGGTCGTAGAACCCCGCCCAGTTTATCCGACCATGCCAAGCTTGTAACTGCGACCCGACTTGTGTTGCTCGATATCGTTTTTATTTGTCCATCCGGTGAGACGCCATTCAATGTTGCGGCAGACCCGGATTTTTTGTTCAAATCATTTTTATTACCCGAATCGTTTTCCATTGGCTTTGCAGCCATGGCAACACTTCCAGTTGGGGAAGCCGGCTTAACAACGGAGTCAATCAATTTTGCATCGAGTTTGGCAATATCTTTTCGTTCAGGAAGCCCCAATTCGATCCAAATTTTGATTTGCTCCAAATCCCTGTCGGGTATTTTTGGGGAATTGGGAGGCATGTGGGGCGCCTCAAGGTGGGCAGCCAAACGGTAAAGCAAACTTTCGGTTGCCTTACCAGCCGTAATGGATACCCCAGAATCGGATCCCGCCAGAATTGCCGTTTTGGTGGTCATATCAAGACCGCCTCTTGGCCGCTCGGAATTATGGCAAGTTAGGCAATGCTTTTTAAAAATGACCTTGAGGTCCTCAAAAGCAACAGGCCCAGAGGCTTGAACTGTTAAGCCACAGTTCGCCAAAAAAATTATCGAGTATGCAAATTTCATATAGGGGGAAAACATGATTTTTTTCGTATTCTTCATGGGTTAATGATTAAAAAGGAATTCACGGGAATTGAGGACCGCCCAAAAAAGGTCTTCAAGTTCACCTTTCTGATCCTTGGCTTTGGTAAGCATCTGTTCAATTTGGTCCTTTTCCTTTGAGGTTGGATAACGGCCAAGACAAACAAGATAAATTTGCTCAGCGGCTCCAATTGCGCTTTTACTTTCAGCGAGGAATTTATCAATTCGTTTTCCCTGGGATATTTTCGCAGTTGTGTTTTCCCCGTTAAGCATGTGCAAAGCCTGGGATAGGGTAGGCTCAACCTTAACTTCACAGGCACATGGCGTTTCCCGGGTGGACCTACCAAAGGTACTAAGGAAATAATTCGTGTCTCGCCCGTCAAGCAGTTCCACAGCCCTTGACCCGCTAGGCTTACCCTGGAACTTTGTAGGCGCCCCTGTTGCCTGGCTTAAGCAATCAAGCAATACTTCCGCACGGATTCTACGAATTGATGCCGAGGCAAAATTTCGTGTATCCAAACGGTTGGATTCATTTTTAACAGTCGATAATTGATAAGTTCTGGATTGGCAAATATCTCGTGCCAATTTTCTTGTATCATAACCATAGGAAGCGAATTTTAGACCAAGTGTAT
>CAMBMH010000294.1 GCA_945868575.1 Singulisphaera sp. GP187
CATCTTCCATTGCGCCTGTCTGTTTCCAAACGGTGAAGCATGGAAGGTCCCGAAGTGGAAAACGCAAAGCAAAGCCAAGTTTTCCGTCGGGATGGGCAAGAAGCGCAGTAGTTTGCTGGGATTCGTTTCCATAAAGGTGGAACAAATAAACCTCTTCCTTGAACCCCGATTTCGGTCCCTGATAGGTTTCCCAAGCACCAATGGCTTCGGCAGCATGTGGAGTTTGAGGCGCCATAGTCCTAACAGGAAGGTGCAAAGTGGCACCTTTTGCCAAAATGGGGCGACCAATATTCAAATGATACAAAAGCTGCATTTCGGCATTCGTTGAAGCCAGATTCGTTACAGAATCCTTGATTTGAAGGACACGGCTCCCGGCCTCAATGACGTAGGTCGTGGATAGAGCCAACCGCGAATCAAACAGGGACGATTCCACCACCGTGCCCTCGATCAGAAGTCGGGCATTCTCCTCATCATGATGAACAACAAGCGTGGTGGCTGGAAGATTGGCGATTCGCCCATGAAGGGTAAGGGGATAGCCTGTGGCGTCTTTGCCTGGGGGCCCGTTAAAAGCCAATCCGCATCGACAAAGCAGTTCATCGAAACCGTCAAGCCAACCAAGCCCCCCACGCCTTTCCAGTTCGACGCGGGATGGGTGAACTGGTCCCTGGACTGGGGATTCCCATCCAAGTGGCACAGCATCACAGGTGCCTTTCCAAATCCCCATTCCCCTGCCGGGAAGAATTTTGAGGGTAAGGGGCCCGGAGCTTATTTCCAAAAAGAAAAGGCCATCTCCCAGACCACCATTTATCTGATACATCCGGCAGGATAGTTCACCCGATGACCATGCGAAATCACGCGGCCATCCTTTCGCCGTTTCAAGAATCGTTTGATTCGCCATACCAAATTCAACCCCTTAAAGTTAGGTTATTTGACTCCGTGCATCATCCTTGTCAGGCGAGGCACAAGGAAAATCAGAACCGTTCCCGCTCCCAACAAAGCAAGTGTCATATATCCAAAATAGGCGATAGGAGGGGTGGTGCCATAAATTTCACCCATTGCTCCCGCGGCAAAGTTGCCAAATGCACTAACCAGAAGCCATACACCCATAAGCATGGTCGCAAACCTCTTGGGAGAAAGCTTGCTAGTCATACTTTGACCCACAGGCGACAGACACAATTCTCCCATAGTAGCTAGAATATAGGTCCAAAGCAACCACTGGGAAGAAACCCGTGATATGGATGTTTGTCCCATAAGTTCATCAAGCGTGGCACGAAAATCCGGATCCGCGGCACAAACAAAAAGGGCCTTTTGATCTTTGTCTGCCAATACCTGTTTGATGGTTAATTTTTTGGTGGATTGGTCAAATTCAACACCTTTTGGATGGAAACCGCCGTAACGCAAATCAAATCCCCGAACTTCCGGGGGCAGAATGATTTCCACATGGCGGGGTTTTCCACCAGTTTTTTGATTATTCAATTCTTTCATTGCCCGTTCAACTTCTTTTTGAAATGACTGGGGAGTTGTAAGCATGGCAAGTTCATTGCGCTCCAAATCGGAAAAGACACCAAAGCACTCTATTTTTTCTCCTATTATTTTCAATCGCCCCGCATGAACATTATGAGTACCTGTTTTCATTTTTCCATTTTCGTCAAAAATAGTATCTCGAGTTCCATCCTTAAGAAAGCCGCTTTCATCAACTACCATCATTTTGGGCAACGCGCCTTTAATGGTAACTTCAAACTTTTGATTTTCCGAGGCTGCCCCTAAAACCATAACCAAAAAGGAAAGCCCCATAAGCATCAGGCCAGCAACCATTTTGGCTGGAATACTCAGATCTATTTTTACCCAAAGATAAGCAAATACGGGGGCAAGTACGAAAATACCCAATGCGTTGATCGATTGAAACCAGGCGGTGGGCACAGGATTTATCAAACTCGCCTCCCCTCCTGTTTTCACTTCCTTTAATTGGAAAATTTCGCCAAAACGACCAAGCGATTTGAGGATGCTATCCACAAAAGCAGGATCTTTTCCATCCACATTATCATCTACATCGGGAAAGATTTCCGCTACATCCGGGAATACAGACGGTAATGGAGCGACTTGTGTAAGATAGCGGTTGGTGACCTTGTCCGCCCAAAGGTTCAAGGCGTTTCCTTGCTGCTCGAAAGCAGCCCAGAAAAAGATTGCGAACATTCCGATCACGACAATTGTCGTCACACGGTCTCGAACAGCGTTTTTCACCGATTGTGTGATCCATGCAACGGCAGCCAGGGAAATAGCGCTGATGACGGCCGGGGCGGCAGCTTTTACCCCACTGTTTACTCCTGAATAAATTCCAAGGGGCAATAAGACCGCAACGCCAGCCCATAAAACCCTGGGAATCCAAACCTGAAAATCACCCAGGATTGAAGGGGCCTTTTCTGCATCAGCTTCGCTCATGATTTGGGAGGCCGCGGTCGGCTTGTTAGGGTCCTCTTCGTAGTCCGCGAGAAGTGGCTGGCCAAACATGTAAGTAAATAGGCCAAGAAGCATTCCAACACCCGCTATGGCAAAGCCTGCGTGAAATCCACCCTTGGTATTCTCCTGAAGCCATCCGCAAATCAGTGGGGCAAGAAATGCACCCAAGTTTACACCCATATAGAAGATCGTATATGCACCATCCCGCCTACGATCATTCGGAGGATAAAGCCTTCCGACCTGGGTAGACATATTTGGCTTAAAGAATCCATTTCCCAATATCAAAAACAAGAGCGCGGCGAAAAATATTGTGGTGGCCTCAAATGCCATGAGAAAATGGCCTATCGCCATCAAAATGGCACCGATAAATACCGCGGCACGATTACCCAGGTACCGATCCGCCAGGAACCCTCCAATAATCGGGGTCACATAAACAAGGGATGTGTACCACTTGTAAACTGAGGAAGCCTCGGCGGACGACCAGCGAAAATATGTAACCATGTAGGTCATGAGGAGCGCCCTCATGCCGTAGTAGCTAAAACGCTCCCACATTTCCGTAAAAAACAGGATGTAAAGGCCAAGCGGATGTCCCAAAAAGGTCCTTGATGCAAGGGAATTGGGGGACGAAGTGTTTTGGGCCATTTTGTGGCTCCGATGGTCATTGTTGTTGGAGCGAGAGGTTTGCTAATGTATTTTCTATGGAGCACCTGGCAGTTTTCCCAAACTGTGCCTTCGCCTTTCCAGGTCATTAACACTCCTCACACCTCTCAAACACTTGGTGATTTCCGAGGATAAACCGAAACCATCTGTCAGTTAAATGAATTTCTAACGTTGT
>CAMBMH010000295.1 GCA_945868575.1 Singulisphaera sp. GP187
CTGGAATTCACCTTGTCGGAAGTCTTGACGATTGCGGAGTCGACCTTGTCGTTGACCTTTCGGCGCAGACGGGCCGACTCAATTTCGGCGATCAGCTTCTGGGGACGGTCGCCCATTTCCCAAATGCTGTAAGGACCATGGAGCGTCTGGGCTCGGTATGCAGCCCGGGTCGCCTTTTCATACTCGCCACCTTCGTAAAGCTTTCGCGCTTCCGCGAGAACCTTGACGGAATCGGTCTGGTTACGCTTGGCCATCGCCTTTTCAATTTCACCACGGAGGCGATCCGGATTATCCTCAAAAAGGCCCCACTTGGCGTTTTGGTTGGCCTTGAGCTTCATGACCATTTCGGTCGATTCCTCAAGCTTGCCGGCCACAAACATCTGGCGGGCAATCTTGAGCTGTTCACTTGGAGACAGCTTCGCGGCAGCGTCATTGACGGTGTTCTTGGCCGCATCCGCGCGCTGGATTTCACCCAGAAGACGCTCGGGGGTGTCTTCCCACCAGGGAAGATTGGTTCTCATGGCGCGGGCCTTTTCGGCCATTTGACGGGCGCCATTCAGATCGCCTTTGCCCAATGCGGCTCGAGCGGACCCGACAAGCTTGCGACATTCGGCCTCGGCATCAGCATTGGTGCCGGTGCTGGCGTTTTCAAAATCGGCTGAAACGATTTTGTTGGACTCGACAACTTGCTGACTGGAAACCTGGGTGATTCCAGAGTTCTGGAAAGCCCGGCCTTCCGGATTTGCAGGGCGATTTCCATTACGGTAAGCAACAGAAGGCTTGGTCTTTTTCGCTTCCTGGATTTCCTTCAAAAGCTTGGTCGGATTGTCCAGTGCAAAACGGAAGGTCAATGGACCCGCTGCTTTATCAGCGGCCTTGGCCAACTTTTCGGCCAAATCGTAATCGCCTTCGGCCAGCGCCTGATGACCTGCGGTAAGCAGGAAGCGGGCATCTGTCTTGGCCTTTTGGATATCCTCACGAAGCTTGGCCGGGCTGTCCTCGGAAGCAGAGAAGCTTGCGCGGAGGGTTTCTGCCTCGCGAACCTTGGCTTCAGCCTGTTCGAATCGGCCAGAGAGCGTAAGTGTCCTTCCTTCAGATACCAGAGCCCGCGCCTTGGCTGCGGACTCGGGACTCTTTGCGGAAGAGGTTGTCTTGATCTCGGATGTCTTTACATTCGACTTGCCGGACCTGATTTCGTCCTGAAGCTTGCTGAACTTCGCCTTGCCAGATGGGCTAAGGTATTGTTCGTTCGCCTCAAGCCGACGGAGCAGATCCGAGGCCGAGCTGGTTTGTCCCTGGCCCAACATCTTTTCGATGGTGAGCAGGGTTGAGTCCGCTTCCTTGCGCTGAATCAGGGCATCCTGATTGGCTTGGGTCAAACGGGCCAGTTCCGCACGCTCGGTCGCGGTAAGGTCGGCCACATTGGCCCCGGCATCACGAAACAGCTTTGCCGCCGTTTCGTAATCCCCCTTGCGCTGGGCCTCGATGGCCTGGCTGAGTGTGCTGTGGGCTTTGCCGGACACCGCAGTCGGGAGCTTTCTGGGAACGGGAATACCGTTACCATCATCCTGAGCGCGAATGGTGCCCGAGGTGGCCAACGATCCCGCCAGGAACGCTGCCGCCAGTTTCCAACCCTTGTTGATTTTGTGCCTAACTACCATGGTTAACTCTCCTCCCCTTGACCCAAGTCACCGCCCCTTGGCGGACATTGATTTGATGAAAGCGACGGCCTCCGTGCCGACCCTCTCCTGCTTCGCACCGGTTGGGAATCCCTGATTATTCCCTACCCGCCACGGGACCCAGGCATCAGGATCACAAGGGAACACTGCCAGTCACCACGGAAAAACCGCGGGTGTGGAATATCCCCAAGGCGTCGGGACCATAAACCGGAGCACAAACGGAATCAAGCCCATGTTTGTCTCCTTGATAAAAAAAAGAAAAATTGCGAAATCATCGAGAAAACAAAGGGGTTGGAAAGAAAAAAAGTTTATGACTCGTCCGGGAACAATTGCAAAAAGGAAAAAATCTGGATGTTTTTTTCAAAAAATCAGAAGGGTTGGTTCAATCCAAACCAAACTTGGACCCCGGTTCCGGCATTAATTGCCTGGCCCACATCAAAACGGACCAATCCCCTCTCCAAAAATCCAAGAAACGCCAAATCCGCCCGTATTCCCGCGCCCACAGCCGTGGCCCAGGGGCCAACCTGAGAGCCGCTTGACCAGACATTGCCCGTATCACAAAACAGGGCACCATAAAGATTCCTGAGCCCAACGAGCCTGTCCACCACATCCAATTCACATTGTCGAATCAAAGGCAATCGCCACTCGCCTGAAAGTACGGTTATCCCCGACCCCTGCCTTTGGGAGAGCGCGAAACCCCGAAAAAGCTCACCACCACCCATGCTGAAGATTTGCGCCTGGCTGGGAAGCGCGTACCCCCCATAAACCCTTGCCGCAAATCGGCTTTGGGAAAAATATTCACCAACCCGCCTCAACCCCGTCCCCGCTTCAAAAGGAAGCCAGTGGGAGTAATCCGGAAGCGTGGTGACAAAGCTGAAATTGCCCCAAAATTTCCCCATGCCCTGCCAACTATTCAGATCAATGGTTCCACCCTCAACCCCAAGGTTGAATTGGTAGCCGGCCTCAGGATCCCAATAAGGAATCTGGTAATAACGGCTTAAATGGAGGCCCGTGCTGAAATATTGGTTGTAACGCTCGGCCCCAATTGGGTCCTCAACAGGATAAGGAAGGAAGTTGCCACTATATGTCACAAAAGATTCAAGGTATTCCGTTGGCCTCTGGTAGAGACTGGCCGTGGGCATAAATGTGTGCCGACCATATAGCGAAGCCATGGTTGGATTCGGCGTACCATTCTGCAAATCCGCGATTCGGGTTTCGGCGTGATAGCCCACCTCGGTTTGGCCCGTCGGCCAATGCGGAAATAAACCATCAACACCGGCAACCATGTCGCGATAATCCGTCCGGTAGGCCGCATAAGCTCCGCCCGAAAATTCCCGGGTCTGGTAAGTTCCTACCCGGAATCCCGCCATGGTGGGGCGCGTATACCAGGGATTGGAATAGGGAGCGGTATAAATCCATGGCCCGGCAATCAAGTTCAGGCGATCATGACTATTTGTCAGGTCGGTCTCTTCAAGAAGCGTGTAAACCGGGGTGAACCGCAATCGTAAAGGCTTCCGCCAATAGTTATTTCCTGGGTCCGGATCGATCTGGATTTTGTCCGGATCCACAACAATCTGTTTGGGGGATGCCTCCAAAT
>CAMBMH010000296.1 GCA_945868575.1 Singulisphaera sp. GP187
TGTCGTTCCATCGGTAATGGAAAATGTTGCCCCTGTTTGGCCTGAGTTACTGATTCCATATAGAGACAATCCGGAAATTCTTGAGCCGCCCAGGCCGGTTGTGTTAAAACTCATGATGTTAGTTGATGAGCCGGCAGGCACTGTGGGTGTACCATTTGGGGTAATCCCAACCACACCAGCCTGAACATTCTGCACCCCTCCCAGCATAATCAAAGCGCCAAGGGCCACGAATTGGGTGATTCTTGTTCTCATGTGTATCGTCTCCTTTTTTCGACGCCATATCCGGAAAGAACAGCAACGAATGTGCTTACAGGTGCAGCATAACTGGATTTACCAAGTGCGCAATGGAAGGCTGGCAAATCCTTTGATTTTTTTTTATTTATAAAAATATTTTCTTATATCAAGCCGAACCCATGGTTTTTCTCAAAAATCTTGTATCCGAATTTTCAGGTCGTGTCGAAGGAGCCCCGGTTTTTTGTGGCGGGAGAAATCCGAACCTTTTAGCAAAATTGGATGCTGACAAACCTGCCTGAAAGGTGAGTTTCCTGGATTTGCCTCGATTGGCTAATTTGTCGTGAAAGCGTTGCGAAGGGGCCTTTGGCGCCCTAAAATGAAATTGTCGGAAGCATTTTTTGGGAGTGTTTGCACAACTGGTGTTGGCCATGGTCTTCAAAACCATCGGGGGGTTTGACAAAAGCTCCCAGTAGATTCGATTTCTATACACTCCCGCCATTTTTTAAGATTTTTTGTGTGTGTAATTTAGTCAAGATCTTTTCCCTTTGAATCGAGAACATGAGATCCTATCGATTCGGATGGGGCAATGACGCTTGTCAGGGTTTCCAATGAACTTTGGTCCAACCGTAAAAATCAACCCTTGCTGTGGTAGAGGGCCCCATTGCGATCATAAGGTGGCCATTGCCGTACAAGGGAAATCGCAATTCCGTCGGGATTGAGCCTTGTGATGGTGCGATCATTTTCCAATTCCGGACCGACCGATTCCGCCATTTTGCGAAGTTTTCAGGAGTTATTGGATTTGAATGCCATGGAATGTTTTCCTGCAAGAACAAACGGCCGTAATGTGACGGCCCGTTAGGGCATGATTTGCCTGGAGCCTTTTTACCGGGATAGATGGTTATTTTATTTGGTATTTTTATTATTTATATAAATATTTTTTTATTTTAAAATATTTTTTAATACTTGGGCCAAATATCTTGTATGAAACCAGGCAGCGTTACCTTTAGCCGAACTCGACTGGATCTTGATCCCCCCCAAACGCTATACTTTTGCACATAATGGATTTCCATATCCGGTTGCGGACTTTTGCCAGGAGCCTCTCTTATGCTTTGGATCAAACGGATTGCTTGGTTAGGTGTGATGGTTTTCGGCATTCCTGTGTTTGGAAGTGATGAAGCTAAAGGCCCATCGCCTGATGTGCCCGAAGCCGCCCAACTCAAGCTTTATGTTGGAAAATTCAAAATGGAGGTCACCGAACCGATCAAGGCTACCGGCGAGGTGGAAGGGAAGTGGACTCTGGATGGACGCTATGTTCAACAGACCTTCACCCTTAAGGACGACAAGGGAAATCTTGCAATCACCGGCACCAATATGTTTACCTTCGACAAGAAAAAGAATATGTACCGCTCATGGAGATTTTTCTCGAATGGCGACATTTCCGATTTCACGGGTATCTGGGATGCGGAAAAGCAGGTAATGACCTGGACCGAACCCAGCCCCGACAACAAGGGGACCATCCGCATGGTAGGAACTTTTGACAAGTCCGGAACCCAGATTTGGGTGATCACGGCCGAAGACAACTCAGGCAAGGTGGAAACGGAAATCCGCGGGTCGCACACGCCCATCAAATAAGATTTTCAGGATAAACCCGAAAGCAACCGGGAGATCCTTGTTAGTCGCAAAAGGAAAAACAGCATTTCCCTTGTGGCTTGGCCATAAAGGAAATGCTGTTTGTGATTTAACAGATTCTAATTAGGTAAGAAGCATCATAAGGCTGGAACGCCAGGAGTTGAGTTTGGGGTGTCCCTCTCCCAAAAGGTGGAACGCCTGGATCAGGGCCTCCTTCACGGGGCCACGGGCAAGCTTTTCATCGAGTTCGCCCGCTTCGAGCAACAAAACAATCGCGTCCTCTGTTTTTCCTTCGGCTGCCAAGGTGATTCCTTTTTGAAGAAGCTCGGCCCCTTTTCCGGTAAGGGTGAGGGCGGGGCGTTGACGAAAGAAAAGGCGACCTTTCAGTTTAAGTATTGTTGCGGCCAGGGGCCCGGAATCGGAAAAAGGTTCCAGTAAGGTTTCGACTTGGGAAAAATCTTCCGCTCCCGATCCGGGATGGAGGAGACATTCGGCGAAAAAAAGCCTTGCTTCATCTTTGGTTTCGTCCAAGGTGAAGGCTTCGCGGGCCAATTTCAGGGCAGCGGAATGATCGCCTTTTTCGGTGGCTTGCTTTGCCTGTTCGAGCAGGTCGTCCGCTGGTCCGGGAATATGAGGCTTCATCAGGGCATCGATATCGGCGGGGGTTAAAAGACCTGTATGGCTATCGACCGGGGCCCCATTCCGGAAAACAACCACAGTGGGGACGCTGGATATGCGAAATGCGGCCGCAAGGTTGGGATTGGCGTCGATGTCGATCTTTGCCAAAAGAAACGCCCCGCCCGCTCTCTCCGCAGCCTCTTCCAGAAGGGGTTTGAGCTTCATGCAGGGTTGGCACCATTTGGCCCAGAAATCGATCAGGATGGGACGGGTTTTACTCGCCTCGATGATGAGGGCATCAAAATCCTTTTCCATCACATCCAATGAATATTCGCTCATGGGGCTCATCAACTCCTTGTTCCTAGTCCATCACCGGTTCGAGATATTCCACACCGGGAAGTCGTTGGGCCAACTCTTCTTCAATTCCCAGAAGAAGCACACGAAGACTATTCGGGCAAAATTGGCAGGTGCCTTCCAGGCGGACCAAAAGGGCAGGGCCGGATCGTCCCACTACCCGAACCCTGCCCCCTTCACCGACAAGGGGAGCGCCCAACTCATCAATCAGGGATTGGGCTCGGGCCAGAAAATCGGGGTCATCTTCCAGGGTATTACTCATGTTACGCCACGCCTTTGCCCCAAGTTTGGAGTTTTTGTTGCCATCAAGATTTCGCCTGGGATTTTTCAAGGATGGCGCGGATCTGGGAAAGATCGGTTTGGATCTGGTTTTTCAGTC
>CAMBMH010000297.1 GCA_945868575.1 Singulisphaera sp. GP187
GCGCAACCTGACCAATGCCCGCATGGCTTGTACGGACGCTCGGTTCGCTTTGGCCTGGTCCATTCCTGTTGGGTCGCTTCAGGCTGTGCATGTCTATTTCCCGGATCCCTGGTGGAAGGCCCGTCACGCGAAAAGGCGAATTGTTACCCCGGAATTTCTGGTTTGGGTGATCCGTTGCCTGAAGCCTGGGGGGACTTTCCACCTGGCAAGCGATGTTCCGGACTATTTTCACGCGAGTGTGGAAATTTTAGACCAGCAGTCCCTTCTGGTGCGGCAGGATCTTCCTGATGACCGGGGAACAATCACCAATTTCGAACGAAAGGCACTGGCCAAGGGTGGCGTGATCAATCACGGGATTTGGCTTCGCCCGACAGACGAAGTTCCCCCCGCTCCGCCGGATCCGCAGCGTCTTTTTCCCGTTCCTTTACCCGGGGCGGACATCGATTTTGTTCCCGATTACGAAAACCCTTCGGATTGAAACCAACCGTAAGGGTTGAATCGGGTTTAAGAAGTTTGTCGAAAATTCCGATCTTCCTGTTGGCTCGGTATGCGGCCTGACCCTCCGCGGATCCTTGCCACCCCACAGAAGTATCGGGAGTTCCTGGATGTCACCCTGGCCTTTCGCGTTGCAGACGGCACCGTTCCCGGCGGTTGTCGATCCGCGGCGCTATTACCCCTCGTCCACGCACGAGAATGCCCTAAAGGGGCTTGTTAGTGCGTGGCAGGAGGGTGAACCCTGGATTTCCCTTTCTGGGGCTCCCGGTACCGGAAAAACACTCCTTTTGCACCTCCTTATGGAGATGATTCCCCAGGGGAGTCGCCTCGCCTACATTACCCAGCCCCTGCGAGACTCCGCTGACCTTGTGCGGATTGTTGCCCACGATTGGCACCTGGATGATGGTTCTGCCCCGACAGGCGTTGCGCGTAACCGCGTTATTGAGGCCATTCTTGATGGTCTTCGTCAGGGGACGCCCCCGGTTGTTTTCGTGGAACAAGCGGACCTGATGTCAGAACAGAGCGCCGATGAACTGATGAGCTGGTCGCACCTTCAAGGGAAGGGACAAGCAGGGATACAGGTACTTCTCTGCGCAAGGGGTGAGCTTCCCGGATTGACCGCGCTGGGCGGGGTTCATGATGTGTGGAGCATGGTGGGGGGAGGAGGGGCTCTCACTCCACTGGAACCCGTTGAAGCTTCGGATTTTCTTCGTTTTCAGATCCGTTGGGCGGGTGGAACCCCGAGCCGGATTCTTGGCACCGAAGCGGAAGACCGAATCATTGACTTGGGCGCGGGCAATCCCCGTCGTCTTTGCCAGTTGGGTCGCCATGCCAGCCGACTTGCATCAAAGGCGGGGATGGATTCGATCGAACTGGAAGCGGTTGAACAGGCCGCCGCCGAACTTTGGGGTGGGGGCTATTCCCCGGCTATCGCGGGTGGTGAACCTGAATTCAGCGATTTCTTCGGGCATGACGCCACAACAAACCACCCTGAACCACTAATGGATTCCGAAGACTCCGAAGTCCCGGAAGAGGAAGAAATCCCCAGGCTACCCCTCAGGCGCTCGGCCTGACCCCACAGGTATCCAGGTATTTGGCCTGATTGGGTTGGGCTTGATGTATTGAGTTTCCGACCCACCCACCTTGTGCTTTCCTCTTTATTGGAGATCGTTTTATGGCTCGACTTTGGGAGGCACTGACGCCCGCTAGCGGAAGCGCCGCCCCCTGGTCCCATTTGGTTCCCGCGACGGAAAGCCCAAGTCCCTGGCCGGCCGAGTCGATTGCTCCCGATTCCCCACCCGATAGCGGTGTGGGAACTGGATCCTGTTCCAATTTGGATCCCCAATTGACCGTGACTGCTTTGGATCAGGCAGAAACCGATTCCCCTTTGGAAGCCCCCGAAATTTCCAGTGTTTCTACCGAATTTTCCGATGCAAAAGATATTCAGGAGTCGGAAAGTCTTTGGAGCGATTCCGAAGAGGGCTCGGCTTATGTTGAGGTGGGGCCGGAAAATGAATTCCGGGTTTCGGCTGGTGTGGAAGTTCCCAGATTTCGTTCCCATTTTAATCTTTTGACGATGGACGAAGTTGCTGTTTCCGGTAAAGTCCAAACTCCTGAAGCGCGGTTGATCCTCCGGAATTCGCCCACTAAGGGTACCGAAGGCGCCACCATTTCCGCGGCCAAATCGGAAATGGGGCAAATGCCGTCGGTTGGAATTGCTCCAGGTCCTGTCACAGCCGCCGTGAAGCCTTCCTTTATTGGAACCATTGCCGCTCCGGTAATTCGGGGTATCCTTGAACGACTAAAACACCACGCCCAAGGCGACTTGGCTCCCTGGTTATTCCTGAGTCCCGGGACAGCCGATTGTGGTTTGGGTCCGGAGGGGCTAAAAACCCTGATGGAGGGGATCATCGATTCGATTTCCCGCCAACATGGACCGGTCGCTTGTCTGGAGATTGATGCGCCCATGGATGGGGGAATTCATTCTCCCGGACCGGGTTGGCAGGACCTTTTGTGGGGCCGGGTGGAATTGGCAGAGATTCTGGTTCCCGGGCGCAATCCCCTGGTCACGCGCATTCCCCGTGGCGATGATTATCAACCCGAGGGGACCTGGTTTGCGACTCGCAGCATTCACGGAGTGGCCCAGGAAATCCGGCAACGATTCGGCTTGGTGGTGGTTTCTTCGACCTCCGCCAAAACCGATCCATTGGCAAAGTTTTGGTCAGCCCAATGTCAGGGTTGGACCTGGGTCGCATCGGTCGATCTTTGGGAAACCACGCCGCTTGAAGCCCAGGCACGCCAACATGCCAAGGGGATGCCCCCCTGGATCGGATGTGTCCTGGTGGACCGCCAGGCGGCTGCTGCCGTGGCATAAATGGTTGGATTCCAAGATGTCTTTCAAATCCAATTTCTAAGCCGTTCAATAGATTTTTTTGATTTTCACAATACATAATTTTATTTGTCCATTGTTTTTTGTTTTACTTATTTTCAAGTGTTCAGGGAACGGTAATCCGCGTGTTTCCCCTATAGTTTCGGGAAATCCAGTTTAGCGCATTGCCAAACCAATTGGTTTGCCAGAATATACTAACAATGCGTCCTGGTGAGTTGTGTTGAGTTTTTGGGGGAAGCAAAATTTGCGAATGCTAGCGACAATTCCTTTTGGTTTCGCGGCTTTTGCCTGTGTATGGTTTTTCAAA
>CAMBMH010000298.1 GCA_945868575.1 Singulisphaera sp. GP187
GAGGTTGCCGGCGTAAGTAAGGCTATCAATATTGATAATTTGGATATCTTTTTCGATTTTTAGAAACTGGTGAATAAAATTACTGCCAATGAAGCCACAGCCGCCAGTAATGATAACGCGTTTCATGGGATCCTGCTCCAGCCCGTTTAAACTAATCCTATTGTTTGAGGGCAAAACCTGCAATTTTGGATTTCAAATTCAAACGGGAAGCCAAAGCCCGAACTCGCGGGAGCCGGATTGATTGGCAAACTTGTCCTTTGGGATAACCTCGCTTGACGGAATCCCCTTTTGCGCTTAGGCTATGCTTTCCAAAGTACTTTAATGGCAAATAGATGCGTTGAGTGGCAGATCATGACAAAGAAGGAAATTGTTCGTCAAATCGCTGATAAGCTGGGGCTGACCCAGCTCAAGACCAAGGAGATTGTTCAGCAAACTTTTGACGCTATTGTGGACACACTCCTCGAGGAACGACGGATCGAACTCCGCAATTTTGGTGTGTTTGAAGTTCGGGAAAGGCGGGCCCGCAAAGCCAGGAATCCGAGGACTGGGGAAAAAGTCCAAGTTCCTGGTCGAATGGTTGTCTCCTTCAAACCAGGAAAGGTGATGGAAAGTCGGGTGGCCAAGCTTAGCAGCTGATTTTCCTATATAGCCCATTTTTTCCAGACTATCGGAAAAGTCTGCAGAAAAGGCTGGATCCGGTCTTCCGTTAAAGTCCCTCCAACTTTCCTCCGATAATTAAAGTACGAGCCCGAAAAGGGGTTTGTCAGGGGTTACCGGGGGAGAGAATCATGTATCGCTGTCTAGTGTTGGCTTCGATTGGTGTGGCTTCCTTGGGTAGCACAGGTTGCCTTTTTAATGCCTATTCCTCAAATCCAACCATGCGAATGAGGGCTTTGCTCAACCAGTCTGAAGATTTGCGTCAGGTTGAACAAGAGTGGTCCCGTTTCTGGTTTACCGATCATCCTTCCCACCTGACCCCTGAGCGGGTTGATGGTGGAATTCAGTAAAGTCCGTTTTTCCCTGGAATCCCATGGTGTGGCAATGATTCAGGGAGGGGTCACACCCTCCCTGATAGCCCTTTGATTGAAAATGGCCTCCTCAAGTGCACGCATTTGGACTGGAGGCAAAGTTCCAGCCTGCGGAAATTTTTTTAACCATTCTGCGCCTTCTTTATATTTTTGTTTTTTGAAAACTGCCAATGCTATCCATCTTTTATCTGGATCTGTTGATTTCATTAGATTCTTTAAAAGAGTAAAAGTCATTGCGCCTCCAATTGCTTTTGTACCTGACAGTTTTTCCAAGCCAATTTGTAATACTTCAGTAGTCGGATTTTCCAGATTATTCAACCAATTAATGAGCTTTTCAGCGTTACCCTCAGCCATACCGGGTTGGATTGCCCTCAGTAGGATTGTCTGATCCTTTGCGGTGAGATGGGGATAGTTCAGCAGGTCCAAAATCGAACCCAGCGCCGCAGAGTCTTCGGTGAGTGCAAAAAAATCAATGGCTTTTTTTAAATTGTCAGCATTTCCGCTTTCGGCCATTTCCAGAATTTGCCTGTAGAGGGAAGGCTGTTTGTGGCCAAGATTGCTGATCGCAGAAATCAACCCACTTCTCCATTGAGGGTTTTGCCCCGAATCAAAAGAATAAGCTCCCATAAGTGCACTGGCCGACCCAGGGAAAGGAATGGTCCCCAAAGTGCGAAGTGCTGATGCCTTGACCCTCAAATCCGCATCCGACAACCCGTTCAGAACAATTTGAAACCCTGTATTATCATCCGGTTGAATGAATCTTTTGAACAAGGAAAGCGCATAACTTCGGGGAAGTGGGGAGGCCGATTCTGCCCAGTCCCGAATGAGGGTTATGGATTCCCTATCCCCGGAATTTGCCAAGCATGCAAGGAAGTGAATTCGGAAATGATCCTCCCAGGCGTTTCCCTGATCGTGGTCTTTCAAAAGAGAATGCAACGCGGCAACAATCGGTGGGACCTGATTGGGATTCAGAATTTTCTCCCGATCAATTCGGTCATGGATTTTGATCAAAAGGGGCCAGTTAACTGATTTTTGTTCCGAGACAAAGGCAACTGCCAGGTCCTTAGAGCCCATTGTCGCAATTTGACCGGGTTCAGGCTTGGCTTTTTCGAGTTTGGTAGGGGCCTGGCCCAAAGTGGCATACCCGGAAACACTATCCAATTTCGTTTTATCTCCCACATGAGTGCGTTCACCAAACATCCATGTTCCGGGTGGGCCACCGCCGAAAAAAAGCGCTCCCTTTCCAAGCCCGTGAGGTGGGTGTTTTTTACCAGTGGTTCGAAGGGAGTCACCGTCCCTTTCCATTTCGTCAAGATTCCATTCACTCTCGGTGTTTTGCCTAATAAGTATTGGGACCTGAAAGGCTTCCGGTTGCGAAGAGTATTCCCAAAGGATAGAGCTAGGTCGATTTTTTAGGTTATGAGCTGTGGCGGCCATTCCTTGATAAATTGGTGTAAGACTGATTGGTTTGTTTTGTGGTTCTTTTGAGTCAGTCTCGTTGGGTTCAGTTGCTATCTGGTAGGGTTCGCCAAAAACATTCCAAACCAATCCCTGGCCCATAGGGGCATTCCCCAATTCATTTAAAATTTCCAAATTAGACCCATCAGGCCCAAGTCCCAGAAGCATTGAGTTGCCCCGTTGTTTAATCGTCGAACCATCCAGTGCAGTTAACTGGATCTTTCCCGGAGAAATCAAAAGGCGAATTGATCCATCCAAATCCAGATAAATCCTGCCAAATGACCGTTCTGGATTTTGGTCAATTCTCATGACCAGGATTTCCTTGATCCATGGGGATTGTTCATTTCTGCCAGGGCGAAAACGAAAAAGGTCACCATTGCAAAACACAAGAATTCCGGTTGGATGCTCAAGGATGCAACCCGGGGCGTCATCCAAATCCAGTGGAACCGGAGCAAAAATTGGGAGGGCGGATTTGATAGGTAGAAACTTCGATAATTGAAATGCGCCTGGTGCAATTGCTTGAACTTTTTGAGGACCATTTGAGGTTAGCCGCAGTTTTATCGAGGCTTTTGGAGGAGTAGCTTTCGTTGGCACAAGGGTCCAAATGGTACCCGGGTCGAGGCC
>CAMBMH010000299.1 GCA_945868575.1 Singulisphaera sp. GP187
GGCCCGTTCATTGCGGGTGCCTCGATAGGGAGGTTAAAATCGATTGATTTGTAAAGGTTGTCCTGCTCGATGTGGGGCAACAAATACGAGGCCCAACCCCATCCAGGTCCGTTGTCCGTGGCCCAGGTGGAAACTCCAGAGGTGTATCCTGGAGGAAACAGGTGTTGGGTGTCATGGTGTCCTTGAAGAGCCAAACCGACTTGCTTGAGATTGTTGATGCACTGGTTTCTGTTGGCTGCTTCCCTGACTTTTTGAACAGCGGGGAGAAGGATCCCAATCAAAACGGCAATGATGGCGATCACCACCAAAAGCTCAATTAGCGTAAACGCCTTTCGTGGCATCTTTTTTGATCCTTTTCGCCTTTCCAAACTTTCACCGGGGAATTTACACCCGGAAGTTGACAGGTCTATTGGTGACCTATGGAACCCGGAAAGGCGTGAGTCAGATCTTAGCGGCAACCCCGCCCCAAAACATCCGTGGAGGCTCACTTTGGAACCAGATGAAGCGGATTTAAACCCTTTGTAAATAAAAAATTAATTGTTTGTAAAAAAGGCATCAATAATGATACCTAAATATACTAAAATTTATAAATTTGATATACTGCTTCGGGTCGATCGGCAAGGCGAATCCTGTCGATCCCGGGGTTTGATCCCCTATGGGAAAACCCTCCGGGACGGCTAGAATAAAGGTACGGTCTGCGATTGCAGGCCCTTTTGCTTTTGGCACACCAAGTTTCGGACCTTTCCATGAAACCCCGTTTGCTTTGCCCCGGCCCCACCCCCGTTCCCGAGGAGACA
The DNA here is from genome assembly GCA_945868575.1 of Singulisphaera sp. GP187. Taxonomy (GTDB): domain Bacteria; phylum Planctomycetota; class Planctomycetia; order Gemmatales; family Gemmataceae; genus SYLG01. The sequence continues at coordinate 798 of CAMBMH010000299.1, forward strand.
CTCCTCGAGTTGGCCATGCCCGTGACTTTTCACCGGTCATCACAATTCCGGGCCATTCTGGGTGCTGTTGTTGCCGACCTCCAGGAAGTCTTCTGCACCAAAAATCCGGTGTGCGTGATTACCAGTTCCGGCACAGGCGGCATGGAAGCGGCACTGACCAATGTCATTCGTCCGGGCACCAAGGTCATTTGTTGCATTAGTGGCCGTTGGGGTGAGCGTTGGAAGAATATTTCCAAGGCATTCGGGGCCGTTGTGGTTGAGTTGACTTGTCCTTATGGTGAGGCAATCACCCCCGCCCAGTTGACCCAGGCGCTCAAGGACCATCCCGACGCCAAAGTGGTCACAGCCACCCTGAGTGAAACCAGCACAGGCGTCCGTAACGACATCCAGGGACTCGGCGCGCTCGTCAAGGACACCGACGCGGTGTTCATTGTGGATGCGATTTCGGGCCTGGGCGTGATGGAATGCCGCACCGACGATTGGCATGTCGATTTCTGCGTCACCGGATCGCAAAAAGCTCTGATGCTTCCCGCCGGTCTTGCGTTTGTATCGGTGAGCCCGAAAGGCTTCAAGCGGATTGATGAAACCCTAACCCAAGGGCCAGCCGCATCGTTTTACTTTGATCTTCGCAAATATCGCGACAATCTCAAAGGCAACGACACACCCTTCACTCCCGCCAACACCCTGATCAAAGCCCTTCGCCACAGCCTTGCCCGGCTGAAGGCCGAGGGAATGGAAAAGGTGTGGCAGCGTCACGAACGGATGGCCGCCGCCGCCCGCGCCGCAGCAACCGGGCTTAACCTCAAGCTGTTTGCCCGGGTGAATCCGACCTCCGGTCTGACCGTGTTCGAAGTCCCCGAAGGTCTGGATGCCTCGGTGATTTTGAGCCGCCTCGAAAAGGAACATGGGATCCGCATCGCCGGTGGCCAGGACACCATGAAAGGGAAGATTGTTCGTCTTGCCCACATGGGTTACATCGACTTCTTTGAAGTGCTTGCGGCGGTTTCGGCTCTGGAGTTGGTCCTTTCCGATATGGGCCACAAGATCGAATCGGGCGCGGGTGTTTCCGCGGCCCAGCGCGCTTTTGCCTCGTGGAAACCCGGAGCCTGATTCCCATGCCAAAAGTACTCATTTGCGATAAACTCGAAAAGCCCGGACAGGACCTTCTGATCGCTGCGGGAATCGAAATCGATAACCGTCCCGGTCTCAAGGGCGCGGAACTCAAGGCAGCCCTTGAGGGTGCCGATGGCTGTATTGTTCGTTCGGGAACCCGACTGACCGCGGAACTTCTCGACAAGCCGGGCAAGCTTCGGGCCGTGGTTCGGGGTGGCGTGGGCGTGGACAACATCGATGTCGCGGCAGCCACCCGTGGCGGCATCATCGTGATGAACACCCCCGATGCCAATACGATTTCGACCGCCGAGCACACCATTTCGATGGTGATGGCGATGGCGCGGCTCATTCCCGCGGCCGATGCCTCAATGAAAGCCGGCAAATGGGAAAAGGGGAAATTCCTCGGTAGTCAGCTCACGGGCAAAACCCTTGGAGTGATTGGTCTTGGCCGTATTGGTCGCGAGGTGGCCCGAAGGGCGGCGCTCGGCTTGGGCATGAATGTGGTGGGTTACGACCCGGTGCTTTCTCCCGCCGCGATCACCCAAATCGGAGTCAAGGCGGCTGAAACGGTGGATGAGCTGTTACCACAGTGCGACTTTGTCACTGTCCATACGCCTTTGATCCCCGAAACGACCAACCTGCTCGATACTCGCAGGATCGCGCTGCTTCCCAAGGGAGCCCGGGTTGTCAATTGCGCCCGTGGCGGGATCTATAACGAAGAGGCCGTGGCCGAGGCACTCAAGTCCGGACATCTCGCGGGCGCCGCGTTCGATGTGTTCGTGGAAGAGCCGCTTGTGGCTGGACACCCGTTTTTGGATTGCCCGAATCTTGTCATGACGCCTCATCTCGGCGCCGCGACAGTCGAAGCGCAGCTGTTGGTGGCGCAGGAATCGGCCCAACTTTTGGTCGATTACCTCACCAAGGGACAGGTTCGATACGCGGTCAACATGGTTGCTCTCAATCGGGCCGAACTCGAAGAGTTCGCGCCCTGGATCGATTTGTCCCGCCGGTTGGGTCTTTTGTCGACCCAAATGGCACGCGGCGCAATCAAAAAAGCGGAACTCCATTACCGTGGCGAAATCGCTTCCAAACCGACAAGGTTGATGACTTCGGCGTTCGCCGCCGGTCTTCTCGAAAACCATCTCGAAGCGGTCAATATCGTCAATGCAAGGGTCCTGGCATCGGAAAGAGG
>CAMBMH010000300.1 GCA_945868575.1 Singulisphaera sp. GP187
TCGTAGCAAAACAAAAGATCGTGGTCACGCAAGTAAAGCTTTCCATCGGCAAGAACCGGATGGGTCCAAACCTTGCCACGGGCCTTGCGGATTTTGGATTCCTTGGGGAGTTTGAACTTCCCTTTTTCCGCGTACTTGTCGGTTTTGGCTTCGATCAGACCCACTTCGGCCTTATCTTCGCCGAGCGCAAAGATCAGGCCATCCGCCACAAGGAGCGAACCCGCGCCCAAAGCCCCACGCTTGGATTCCCAAACTTTTTTGCCAGTGGCCAATTCCTGGCACTGCCATCCACGCTTAAGGTGGTATCCGTAGATGTGGCCGTTGTGGAGCACCACTCCGCCGTTATCGTTGGCGATCTCTTTTTCGGACCACAAGGATTCTGCTTTTTGATTTTCGCCTTCGGTCTTTATTTTGATCACCTCGGCCCCTGCGCCAAAGCCAACACTTACATACACCATGTCTTCAGAAACGATCGGGCTGGTACAAACAACATCGGGATAGGGGGCCTCTTTTTTGTGGGCCCAAAGAAGCTTGCCATCCGCAAAGGAAACCCCAACTGGTCCGTTCTGCGTCAGGGCGACGATCTGCTTTTTCGTGCCGATGGAGGCAATTGTCGGCGTGGAGTAGGTCGCCTGGGCGGCGATTTCCTTCGATTGCCAAAGAGGTTTACCGCTGGCCAGATCCAGCGCCGCAACCAGCCCACCCTCGCCCCCGGGGGTGATGATCACTTTGCCGTCTTCAATGATCGGAGACCAGGAGAATCCCCAACCAAACTTGTCCGGACCACCGCCCACCGGGTTGACCTCGGCGCCGAGCGCCTTGGGCAGATCATGGCGCCAAAGCTCCTTGCCTGTTGTGGCATCGACACAAATCAGGATTCCCTGGCTACCAAGACTTACGACCTTGCCTTCAGCCACAGCCGGAGTGGCGTTGGGGCCCCCGGACCAGGCGTTGCTGTCAAAGTCATACACAGGGCCGATGGGGGCTTTCCAAAGAACCTTCCCATCCGAGCCCAATCCAAAGAGCGTTTCGTCCTTGCCGACCGTGCCGGGGACATAAATCTTGCCGCCCACGATTGCCGGAGCGCCAAAACCCGAGCCCAGATCCTCGGTGGTCCATGCCAACTTGGGGCCCGATTTGGGCCACGACTTGAGAAGGCCGGTTTCGGGACTGGTCGCCTCGCGTGTGGGTCCCCGAAAGTTGGGCCAATCGGCCGCATTCAGCAATCCCGCGAAACCCAGGACTCCAAGTCCCAAAACGGTAGCCCGTCGAATCCATGGCTTCATGACAAAACCTCGCCCAAAGGTTAAAGACTCAATATGCGCTCTTAAAAAAGCTAGTTCTTGTCGCCTGCGATATCAAAGCAGAAAAGCAGGTCCTGATCGCGAAGGTAAAGCTTGCCGTTGGCGATCACTGGGTGAGTCCAGATCATGCCGCTGGGGCGACGGATTTTGGTTTGCTCAGGAAGCTTGAAACGGCCAAGTTCCTTGGCTCCCTTGGGGGTAGCCTCATAAACGGCCAGGTCGCCACTCCGCTCACCAAAGCAATAAAGGGCCCCATCGGCATAGGTCACCGATCCCTTGTCGAGAGCCTTGCCGCCTTTGGCTTCCCATTTGAGTTTGCCACTTTCGAGGTCCTGGCAAATCCACCCCTTGGTGTCGCTGTGACCGTAGATGTGGCCATCCTTATAGATCACGCCACCGTGGTGATTGACCACATCCTTGTTGGCGAAAACGCGCTCGGCCTTTTGGCCTTTGGCGTCGCCACTGATCTTGATCAGGTCGCAACCCGCGCCATAACCCGAGGTCGCGTAAACCCGATTTTCACCAGCGATAACAGGGGTAGGAATCACCGCGACACGATACTTGTCGCCGCAATCGAGCTTCCAGAGGAGCTTTCCACTTTCCGCATCCACACCTACCACACCCTTGCTGGTGAGTGTCACATATTGTTCCACCCCGGAGAGCTTGGCTTTTACCACGCTGGCGTATCCGGCATCGTCTTTGAGTTCCTTGGTACGCCAGATGGTTTTGCCAGTCTTGCGATCGAGGGCTATGATGCTGCCTCCCGAACCACCGGGAATACAGACAATTTTGTCCCCATCGACCAGAGGGGATTCACTAAAGCCCCAGCCGGACATCAGCTTTCCGCCAAAATCCTTGGCATAGCTCTTGGTCCAGACGACTTTGCCATCTTTTGCGTCCAGGCAAAAAAGGTCGCCGCGGATTCCGAGAACATACACCATTCCATCTTTGGTGACGGTGGGATTTCCCCGAGGCCCGCCGCCCCAATTCTTGTCGGAACCGCTGTCTTCGTATTGGCCTTCGAGCTTTACGCGCCAAACCTTGTCACCCGTGTTGGCATCGTAGCAGCTAACTTCATCCTGATGCTTTGTGCCATCAGGGGTTCCGCCCACAAGATAAAGCTTTCCGTCAAGGATCGATGGACCCGAATAGCCGATTCCGGCATCGTTGATTTTCCAAACGGTTTTGGGTGCGGCTTTAAAATCCTTTTTCAGTCCGGTTTCTTCGGACCGATCATCCCGATTGGGGCCGCGCCATTGTGGCCAGTCGCCTGCCTGGGAAAGACCCGTAAAAGAAGCCGCCACCACCAACCCGGCAAGAAATCGTTTCACGGCCTTCACCTCAAATCCGGTAAATCGTTTGAAAAAAGAAGATTTCCTTTAACTTAGAGCCCGGGCAAAAGGCTGACCATGGATTTTCAGGTTTCTCATAACCACTGATGGTTAGAGGCTAAACAGAATTTTGCTCCAGGAAACCACTTCTATTCCCGGGCCCGGATGAATCCAAAAAAGAGCAGCTCAACAAAGATCACAAAACGATTTCTCCAGACCTCAACAACCGGCGGGAATTTCTATCAACCACCCCGATCCCCAGGCGAAAATTTGACTTGTCCGGGGCTTATGAGTGTCTGCTGTTCCTTGATCAGGGTCGAAAGCTTCAAAACGGTGAGAGTAAACTTTGTTAGGTCCTCCTGGCGGCCTGTATCCACCCAAACCCAAGTAGTATTGTGTCTACCCACAAATTTCGCATTGCGCGGAACATCACACCATCGCCCTACCCCAAACCAAC
>CAMBMH010000301.1 GCA_945868575.1 Singulisphaera sp. GP187
TGAGGCAGGGACAACCTTTTTTGTCATTCTTCCAATCGGTCCCAAGCTCCCGGAAGATTGAAACCGTAGACGGTATGGGATTTGTTCAACCAATCCCTTTTGCCAAATATATCGTCGTCTTATCGGCTTATATAATACCACTGAACGCAAAAAAACATAAAAATCCCTAAAATTTTCCTTGCTTTGGTATGAATCTGTAATTAAAATTATATTTACTATTGATGGATTCCGGACTCTTTGGTTGGTTTTTCCTGATACGAAAATCGGGGATTTCTCTGCCACAATCCTTATCTATACACACTCATATTATTTGTTATTATAGAGGTGTCTTTAAATGGATCGCGCAATTTCGTGTTTAAAGCCAAGTAGGTTTTCTCTTTTCGCAGAAAAAGTATGTGAATTAATGACGTCAACAAAAAGCAATTTAATAAAAAACAAAATATATTTGCCATTAAAAATTTACTACATCATTGTAATTATTTTCATTTATACATTTTATAATGGTTCACAAGTTAATGCCGGTATTGTTGAAGTTTATACAAATCAAGGTGTGGCATTGGCAGGCACATATGCTGCAAACAACTCTTACATTTTCGGAAACACCTTTAACACAAATGCAAATACATCCAAAATTAGTTCGGTCTCGATGTATCTACTTAAGTCGTCCGCGCCGATAAATGGCGACATGTTTGTTTCCATATCCACAGTGAGGTTAAGTGGATCTTCATACATTCCCGACCAGACATTAGCAATTTCAAATTACATAGCAATCAATAGCCTGACCACTACTATTGCATCTACGAATTTTTCCTTTAGTGGATCCAATGCTGTCAATCTTGCTTCAAATACAAAGTACGCATTTGCATTTAATATTAGCTCCACCGATATTATAGCTCGTAGCAACACAGTTTCTGCTACGGTAGGTGCTGGTGTTACTGGTCAGAATTATTTCGAAACTTTGGGATCAGGGTATGATACATATAGCAATTATGGAATGTTGGGTACCGTGAAGGTGGACGAAGTTACTGCTGTGCCCGAACCGGGCCCCCTGGTTTTGTTCTCTTTGGCGTTGGCGGTGGGAGGTGTCGTAGCGTATCTCAAGCGTAGGAAACCAAACACGCGAGAGGACTCTCGGCATCTTTGCAATTCCCTAGTTAAGGCAATCAGGCCGGAGCACTCAGCTGTATAACACGGGCTCGGGTCTGGTCGAAGCCTGTGGGGGTTTCGAGCATCAAATGGGTATTGTTTTCGTGTTTTGTGTTGTCTGGGGATCTCAAAATTCGCTTGCAATCATTTTCAATCAGCCCAACAGGCTTCTCCCAAGGAAATAGATTCCCCCGCCCAGAACCATACTCGCAGGCAAGGTCAAAACCCACGCAAGTCCGATCTTTTTGAGCGTCGAGGACTGCACCCCGGATTTGTTGGCCACCATCGTCCCGGCAATTCCGCTTGAGAGAACATGGGTTGTGCTCACCGGGACACCCGCCACGGCAGCCAACATGATCGTCCCTGCCGCAACCAGTTCGGCAACGGCACCCTGAGCGTAGGTGAGGTGGGTTTTACCGATCTTTTCGGCGACGGTCACAACAATCCGCTGGTACCCGACGGTGGTGCCGATCCCAAGGGCCAAAGCGGTGCAGACAATCACCCAAAGTGGGACATATTCAACAGCTTTGGATAAACAGCAAACCGGCGGGTATAGGAGCTCGCGCAGTTTTTCCGAGCTTTCCATCGCCCGCGAGGTCTCTTTTTCCAGGCGGAAAATCGCCAGGCGGGTTTCCCATCTTTGGTCGGGCGGCAAATCCGCAAACGATTCCTTGCCCTGCAACATTTTTCGAATCGTGGCTAAATCGGATTTCTGTTCTCCGGAAAGGTCCAATTTTTGGGTGTTGTAGTCTCTTTCGATCGCGACGGCCGCTTCCAAAGTTCTAGAAGCCAAAGAGGGTTCGCTCACATTTAGGGCATAGGCAAAAGGCATGAAACCGATCAGAACCAACAAAACCAGCCCCATTCCTTTTTGCCCATCATTGCTTCCGTGGGCGTAACTTACGCCTCCACAGGTCGCTATCAGAACGCCCCGAATCCAACCGGGAGGTTTGTCGCCTTCGACGGGTGGTTCGTAAAGTTTTGGTTCGCAAAGAAAATAGCGGCAAACGAGCAATAGCCCCGCCGCAAGTCCAAACCCCAAAAAGGGAGAAAGCAATAAAGCGGCCCCAACTTCACCTGCCTTGTGCCAGTTCACACCGGAAATACCATGTCCTTCCATAAGGCTGTTGGCCAAGCCCACACCGAGAATCGAACCAATGAGGGTGTGGGAACTGCTTACGGGCAGTCCCATCCACCAGGTTCCCAAATTCCAGATAACACCAGATAGCAATAGTGATAAGACCATGATCAATGCGGAATTGCTCGATCGTTCGAGCAATAAATCCACAGGCAAAAGATTGACAATGCCAAATGCGACCGCTGTCCCCCCAAGCAGAACGCCCAAAAAATTCAGGAAGCCAGAGTAGAGGACGGCGGGAGTGGGTTTAAGGCTTTTTGTGTAGATGACAGTCGTGACGGCATTTGCGGTGTCGTGAAACCCATTGATGAATTCAAAGGCAAAAGCAATTGCCAGCGCCACGATCAAACAAACCATGGATCCAGGAGGAAGACTGGTCAGGGCATCCCAAAAGTGCATGATTTACTTTCCAGATTTTTGCATCGAGCAGAGAGTTTGGATTTTTCTCGGTTTACAGCGCACGGCATGGCTGCCCAGCAAAACTTTGCCAATTATTGAAATCTTCTCTGTTCGATAACATTTGGCGAAACCCTTCGGACCTCCAAACAGGTTAGAGGGGAATTAGGGAACTAACCTAAGGTAAAAGAAGCGACCAAGGAACCATTTCGACAAAGAACCATTTCAACAAAAATTCCCTTGGGCAAAGCAAATTAGTGCGGGAGGTGTCGTCCTTTAAGCGATTTGCCCAATTGGGCTGTTCCCGGCCTGAAATGTCGATTCCCAAGGTGGTTTGGGCAAAGCGGGATCCCCATCGCAAAGCCAATCCATTTCCAGGAAAAAAGCGAACGATTTCCCCCCACTCCCCCCC
>CAMBMH010000302.1 GCA_945868575.1 Singulisphaera sp. GP187
GATTCGCCTCCGGTCAGCCTGGTCCATGGCGCGAACAATGGTTTCCAGGGTTTTTACTGTCTCTTTCAGGCGCAGGTCACCTGAAAGCAAAATCGCATCATCCTTCCGGGCCAAATCCTTACCGGCGATCCCTTCCAGTGCCAACTTCACAGCTTGTTGGTTGACAAAATCGGGGAGCGATCGTCCCCCCTCACGAAGACCTTGCACCAAATCCCTAAGGAGTGCCAAATTGTTTTGCCTGAAAGTTACGCTTGAGAGTGCTTCGGAAGCACGGCGGAGATCGTCCGCCTCGCCGAGTTTTCCGATATGTCGAAATGCAAGGGCAAGGTATTCCCCTTCGGTACTTAGCAGGGCTAGCTGTTTTGAAAGGTATTCTGAGGCTTCCCTGGAGGGTACTCCAAGGGCAGCCAAGGCGATCATCTTCCGTTGTTCATCCGTCCTACCAGGCTTTTGGGCTTCTTTCCAGCCATCCTCGCCGGGAAGGAGTTGATCCCTCAAGCTGATTTTCAAAGCGTGGACCAGGTGATCATCGGTTTTGGGGGTGGCTTTGGCTGCGGCCAAAAGCGGTTCAATATTTTCGCCTGAGCGGATTCGCCCAAGCGCCTCTGAAGCGATGCGGCGAACCATGGGTGAGGCGTCGGCGAGGCTTTTTTGACGGACAATTTCAACCATAGGCGCAACAGGTTTTGCATATTCCATCAAAACACGGATGGCATGGGCGCGAACCAGCCCCTCATTCGCTTCGAGTGCCTTTGCAACAAGGGGATCGAGGTTATCCCCCGGTTTCAACACCCGCGAAAGTGTCCAAAGGGCGAGCGCTTTTGTAAGTGGAGTTTTGCCGTTGCTTACAAGATCGGCCAGGCCATCCTTTACTGGACAATGAACATCGGGGCTTTTCTTTGCCCATATTTCAAGCTCATGGCTGGCCTTGATCGCCAACTCGCGTTGCGGGCTGGAAAGGATTTCCAAAAGCTCTTTTGGTTTCATCCGGGTCAGGTCGCCAATTTCGGAAGGATTGGGCAGGTTGTCCTTGTCAGCCACTATACGCCAAATTCGGCCACGGAACCTGTCGCGACCGGGGTGTGTTAGCGGGACTTCGTAGTGGCCAATAATCCTGTTGTAGAAGTCGGCGACATACATCGCGCCATCTGGTCCTGGCTTCAAATCCACCGGCCGGAACCAGGGATCATTGGATACAACCAAATCGGGTTGTTCGATTGCGACAGGAGACGAGCCCCGGAAATCGATCCGGTCGCGATTGATGCGACTTGTCACCACATTTCCCAAAAACACATTCCCCTGAAATTCCTTGGGGAACTGCGAGCCGGAATAAATCAGGCATCCAGCGATACCGGTGGATCCATGGTCATGCTTGCACATTTCCGGGCCATAGCCAAGACCATCGTGGGGTTTGCCAAAACTAGGATAAAAAGCTCCCCGAAGTAGGCCATAGACCGGTCGGCTGTGGCAATCCGCGCTGTAGTAGTTCCCCCACTCATCCGACGCGAGACCAAATGGATTCACCTGTCCGAAGGTGTATTGTTCCAGACCCGTGCCATCATAACGAAACCGGTAAGTGTTGCCAGACTGTAACTTGAGCCTGCGCCCATCAGTCCCCTGGATTTCCGATTCATTGGCGAATCCATGGGTGGCATAGATCCATCCATCAGGGGAATGGGTGAAGGCATTGGTCATGCCGTGGGTGTCCCGGGAACCGTATCCCTTGAGGACAACCTTTCGGGTGTCTGCCTTTCCATCACCGTCGGTGTCCTCCATCAAAAGCAATTCGCCAATATGGAATACCAAGGCTCGCCTTGGACTATTCCCCGGGAGGGGAAGCAGCCCAATCGGAATGTTGAGGCCTTCCGCGAAAGTGACAATCTTCCGGGCTTTGCCGGATTCATCAAAGTCCGAAAGGATATGGACTTTGTCACGGGCCTTGGAAAGGTCTTTTGCGGGGTAAGGATATTCGAGTGTTGAGGTTACCCAAAGCCGTCCCTGGTCGTCCCAGGCGATGTTCATTGGCTTGTAAATGTCAGGCTCGGCGGCGACAAGCTGGACCTTAAGGCCAGCGGGAACCTTGATCGCCTTTAGTTCCTCAGCAGGTGTAAGTGCCTCGGAAGGTGCCACCAGGAGTGGGTTTTGGGCTTCGGACACACTTTGGGCCATCAAAAACCCAAGGCCCCAAAGGAGGGCCCGGGAAAAGTTTCGAATACGCATGGGAGGCCTTGAAATCGGTAAGAGTGAGCAAAAAAGGTGGGCAGGGACCAAACCCCATGGGGCAATTATGGCAAATAACCCGCGGGTTGAACAAGGGGTAGTCATGATTCAGGTGAAAGGTTTGGATTCCGGAAAAGGCAAAAGGGTGAAGTCGACCACCATCGGCCCTAACCTAATTCATAAGGAGCAAGGTGAACCGTAGCGATGACAAAAGGGCGGGTGGAGCTGCTAACAGGCAGATTGGCGGAAAAGGCACTCCGGCGCCTCGTGGGGCAATGGTCCGCCAACCCTGAGTTTGAACTCGCCATAGTTGTCCTTCCAATCAATGTGGTTTCGCTTGCACCTATGGAATGGATTGGTCGTCACCACACCCCAGCCCCAGAAACCGTGCGCGTAGTCGTGCCCGGGCTTTGCCAGGGTGACCCGTCAATCCTGTCGAAGAAATGGAACAAAAAAGTGGAGAGGGGGCCCGAGGACTATCGGGACCTGGCGGAATTTTTCAAACTTGCATCGGCACCACCCGACCTGAGCAAACACTCCATTCAAATCCTCGCCGAAATTAACCATGCTCCCCGCTTGGGGCGCCAAGCCATCCTCAAACAGGCACTTATCTGGCAGGCTCAGGGGGCGGACCTTATCGATTTGGGAATGGATCCGGGTGGCCCGTGGAATGCTGTTAGGGATACGGTCCTGGCCCTAAAAGAGGCGGGTCTTCGGGTTTCCATAGACAGCTTTGATGCGGAAGAGGTCCGCGCTGCCGTTTCGGCTGGGGCGGAGCTGGTTCTAAGCGTTAATGGATCCAATCGT